>DBBL01000114.1:0-3935 GCA_002292185.1 Akkermansiaceae bacterium UBA985
AGCAAGAAGTGTACCGAAAAACAAAAAATCTAAAATTAGTTAAGCAGGTTGTATGCCAATTGACTGACCACATTGGCCTAGCTCTATTTTCAGGTTTTTCTGTTTATCCCTATTTTGTCAGGTTACAAGCGCACCTGTGAGACCACAATTCGAAGA
The DNA here is from genome assembly GCA_002292185.1 of Akkermansiaceae bacterium UBA985. GTDB lineage: Bacteria > Verrucomicrobiota > Verrucomicrobiia > Verrucomicrobiales > Akkermansiaceae > Oceaniferula. The sequence continues at coordinate 157 of DBBL01000114.1, forward strand.
GCTTGATTACCAGCAAACACCACTCGGCGAGGTTATTCTGCGCCGGCGCACAATGCAGACTTTGGATCAGCTTGAGATTTACGAGATCATGCTCGGTGCTGACTTTTTGATGTCGAGTCTGTTCACTGTGGTCGAGGAAGCTCTTTCTGAGCTCGGACTTGCAGCTGCGGCCAGGAGCTTTCCAGGGCAGGGATTGGATGTCGTGGTGGGCGGATTAGGTCTGGGATATACGGCCAAGACGGCATTGGATCACAGCGCATTAAAAAAACTCATCGTGGTGGATTACTTGAAGCCTGTCATTGAGTGGCATGAGAAGGGACTGGTCCCCTTGGGGCAGGAGCTCGTCGATGATGAGAGGTGTAGCTTTGAGCACGGAGATTTTTTTCAGCGAGCAGTGAAGCATCAGGGAATCGGTTTTGACGCTGAGCATTCTGACTCGAAGTACCATGCAATTTTACTCGATATTGATCACTCGCCGGAGCACTTGCTCAATGAGCAGCATGCCGATTTTTACCGTGCGGATGAGCTAAGAAAAATGACGGAGCAGCTGCATCCAGGTGGTGTGTTTGCCTTGTGGTCAGATGATCCTCCCGAGGACTCATTTATGCAGATCTTGACTGAGGTTTTTGCCAGCTGTGAAACCCATGTGGTTCCCTTTGAAAACCCAATCCTTGGACGTAACTCGGAGAGCACAGTCTATGTTGCCAAAACCTAAGGGGGTTAAATATTCTCGTCTGGAGCGATGAAGATTTCATCTCGAATGCTGCCTTTTGCTGTGCTGGCGTGTGCCCTTCTTTGGGGCAGTGCCTTTCCGGCGATTAAGGCGATTTACGCGGACTGGCACAATGCCGGCATAGAGCCTACGATGGCGAACCGGTTTGTGCTCGCTGGAGTGAGATTTATGATTGGGGGTGCTGCTCTGCTGATGCTTGCTAAGCAGCCTTTGGCAGAGCTAAGGAACACCTCGCTGGTTAGGCTGCTCGCCTTTGCCTGTGCTCAAACTTATATCCAATACGCTTTGTTTTATTCAGCGCTTGCCATTTCGAGTGCGGTATTGGGAGGATTACTGGTCGGCTCGGGCAGTATTTGGTGGTTGCTGTTGGCTCCGTTATTATTGAAGTCACCTTGGCCAAGTCGTCAGCAGTGGGGGTTTATTTTGGTGGGCTTGGCGGGAGTTGTGTTTGCTGTTTATCGCCCTGGAGCGGGCAGTGGTCAGGCCGTCCTTGGTGGAATTCTTTTTTGCTTGTGCACACTCAGTGGCGCCTTTGCTTTGATCATCCTACAAAAAATATTGAAGACAATGGGTCCGAAGTCAGCAACAGGCTACGGTCTATTGTTCGGCGGTATTTTGTTGATGCTTAGCGGTGTGTCGGCATGGCCTGAGTTACAGGATTTATTTTCACCCAAGGTGATCCTACTTACTCTTTATCTCGCCTTTGTCTCAGCTTTTTCTTTTGGCTTATGGAACTACCTGACGAGCCTGTTTCCTGTGAACTTGCTGGCTGGCTATCGATTCTTGGTGCCGGTATGCGCGGTCATCGAGTCATCTTTGATGGTCTCGGGCGAGACACCAGGTTACGGTATCTGGCTAGGGGGGGCACTGGTAGTGGCCTCTCTGATTGGCCTGCACCGCCGTGGTCTAGCAGAGGGGTGAACTAGATCGATCTGATCCCGTCTTTGGCAATGGTGATTTTGCGTTTTTTGAAGAGTGCGCCAGTTGCTTTTTTGAAAGCTTTTTTACTGACGCCCAGCTGCTGGTATATTTCTTCAGCGGGGCTAGAGTCACATAGTGACCAGAAGCCGTTGCGGGTCGCAAGCTGCTCCTCAATTCTGGCTTCGAGATCATCAATCTTCTCTTTGGTCGACTGCCCGGGGCATTGAAGGGCAAGGTCTATTTTGCCGTCGCTGCGTAGTTTGGCGATATAGCCAGTCAGACGCTCGCCGGGTGCCGGTTTGCGAAAGACTTCGTTGGCAAACAGCACACCTGTGTGTTGGCCGTTGATGATCGCCTTGTAGCCAAGGTCTGTTTTAGCGTAAACCATGAGATCAACTTGTTGATTCAGCGTGTAATCTGGTTCCTCTTTACTCAAGAAGCGGTTGATGCGCCGGCTTGCGACAATGCGGTCACTCTGAGGGTCTACGTAGACATAAACAACATATGATTTACCAACATCTATGCGGCTGTTTTGTTCTCGAAAGGGAATGAAGAGGTCTTTGACGAGGCCCCAATCAAGAAAGGAGCCGATGCTGGTGGCAGAGATGCATTCTAGGCAGGCGAACTCCCCAGGCATGGCCTTGGGTTGCTTCATGGTGGCGATGGGCCGATCCTCTGAATCACAGTAGATAAACACATCGACACTTTCGCCGACCTCACATGGTCCTTGGACTTCATTATAAGGCAAAAGAATATTGCCAAGCTCGCCGAGTGAATCGAGGAAGAAGCCTGGGGCGGTCTTTTTTAGAACGGTTAGCTGGGCACGTTTGCCGATTTCTGCGGGGGTGTTTGACATGATGGGGGGGTCGGTGAACGCCACGGAAGCGAGTGTAGGCTGCTTTTAGTAGAATGTATTCTTTAGCAGAATACCTTTTTAAGCAGAGCGTGTGGAATGTGGCAGAGGGTACTAGCGCGATGGCGGGCACCGAAGCGATAAGGGTTACAACGTTGCGTTGTCGGTGTGCGTCGTGGTATCCGTGTGCGTTGTGGTGTCTGCATGGCTAGCGGCAGAGGGAGGAACAGCGGGTGGGGCAAAGACCTTGTGGCGGGTCAGAAATTCATCGGCGGCATTGCCGTAAGCGATACTGGCGTTGCCCGATGGGTCATGTTCGAAGATGGTTTTTCCATGGCTTGGGGCCTCTCCAATGCGGATAGAACGCGGGATGACGGTATTGTAAAGTTGTGCTGGGAAGTAGGTGGAAACCTCTTCAACCACTTGGCGTGAGAGATTGGTACGTCCGTCGTACATGGTCATGATGATGCCCTCAAGGGTGAGCTGAGGGTTAGCTCCAGCCTCTCGGATTTGCTCGATCACTTGAACAATTTTGGCAAGCCCTTCCAAGCCGAACCACTCACACTGAAGGGGAATGAGGATTTCATCCGCTGCAGCTAATGCTGAGGTCATTAACACACCGAGTGAGGGTGGGGTATCAATGATGCAGAAGTCAAATTGGTTGTGCTTTTTGTAGTCGGTGAGGAGCTTGCGCAATCGCACCAGGTGGTCATCCATACGTGCGAGTTCAATTTCTACGCCAGCAAGGTCCATTCCAGATGGGATGATAGAGAGATTGGCAAGGCGCGAGGGGACGATTTTCTCCTCCATGCCACATTCTCCAAGTAGTGGGTGATACATGCTGTCTTCGCCATCTGCCTCATGACCGATACCGCTGGTAGCATTCGCTTGAGGGTCAAGATCGATCAATAATACACGCTGCTGGCGTTGAGCGAGACCTGCTGAGAGGTTGATGGCAGTCGTGGTTTTGCCTACCCCTCCTTTTTGGTTCGCGATGGCGATGATTTTCATTCTTTTTCGATGATTGGATCTTTGCGATCGATAATTTCGACCGAGAAATAGGTGTTTGAACATGCACTATTCCTGCTGCTGACCAAAGATAAAAAACTCACGATCTGTAAACGCGTCATTGCACTGTGGCGACATTTCGGCAGTCTGCGGGCAGCAAGTCATGTTTATTACCGAGCCATGGGTAGGTCAAGCAGCCGGAGGGCGGGTTTTTAAAGATGCCCGTGCATTACTGCGGCTAGGTAAGGTGACTGCATTGAGCTG
>DBBL01000114.1:4007-4462 GCA_002292185.1 Akkermansiaceae bacterium UBA985
GCAATGTGTGAGCATGCGGCGGCTGTCGTGCTGGCGGGCATTCAGAAGCGCGAGGAGGACGCCAAGCCGGCCAAGGCATCTAATAGTAACCGCCAGCCTAGTGCGGTCTCGCCGGCCGAGGTGGTAGCTTTAGAGATTAAGATTTCTCCCCGTTTTCCGACCGATGGTCTAGGGGCGGTGCACCTGAAATCCTGTAAAGAGGCTGCGGTGGTTGCTGCCGATAGCCGATTGGCGCAATGGCTCATGGAGAACGTTGGGTCTGCAGGTGCAGCAATGATCTCGCTTCCGGAGGAGAAACTTGCAGGATTTTACCAGGCGATCAGTGGTCACCCCCGGGTCTTCTGTGGAGATTCTCTCATCAGGGTTCATTCAGGCACACTGCGCCCGGCCCTGGAACTAGAGCTAGAGGACGAGATGATGTGGCTCAAATTGAGACAATCTGGAGAAGATGGGGA
>DBBL01000114.1:4522-13683 GCA_002292185.1 Akkermansiaceae bacterium UBA985
ATGGAGCTCGATGCTGACAGGGATCATCGAGCCAGCGGATTTATTGACCGGTGACTGGCTACAGATCGAGCTGACAGCCTTTGTCAAAGTGCTGGATGTTTTAGCCGAGCTGTTTCAGCTGCCAGGTGATTTGGGTGGGCTCGCTATTGAGGAAGGCACGCCTGTCATCGAGTTGAAATTAGCAGGTTCAACCCGTGCTTTGCAGGCCAGCTTGACCGCTATTTATGCAGGCAGAGAGCGAGTAGTTTTAGCCTCATCAAGGCGATCTGATGTTTCGTTTCCGCTACCCTCTGATGAGTCGGGCAAGTGGTTGATCCGTAATCCCGAGTCTGAACAGCAGGCGATTGGCAGGCTTATAGAGAGTGGTTTCCAGGTGCTCGATGCAGCTGGGGCAATGCTGCTGCGTGGCGAGGACGAGGTGATTGATTTCCTCACTGGGGTCCTGCCTGCATTACGGCGAAAGTGGCAGGTGCTGACTGATGAAAAGCTACAGCATGTTGAGCAGCGGGTTGAACGAATTACACCGTGCATTGAGCCGCAAGGAGCAGGTAATGATTGGTTGGCCTGTGATCTTTCATGGCAGGTAGATGGCCGTGTATTAGATGAAGGTGCTGTTCGCAGGATGCTGCAGTCGGGGAGCCGGACGATGCCGACACCAGGGGGCGGTAAGGCTGTCATTTCTCATTTTGATGCCGAGGTGATGAAGGGGTTTTTGCTAGATACAGATCCGCGTCAGGAAGATGGACGGTATTATTTTTCACAGCAGCAATCTGCCTATCTTGAAGGTCTCCGTGCTCATTATGGCAGTGACCCTAAAAGCCATGAAGAGCTTGTGCCCGAGCTGCCGACAACACTCGCTCAAACGCTACGAGGGTATCAGCAGGAGGGTGTTGATTGGTTGTATCGATGCGCGCTCAGTGGAGGCGCTGCGCTCTTAGCTGACGATATGGGCCTTGGTAAAACGCTACAGACACTGGCCTTTCTTAAACTCTGGAAAACACACAACCCACGGGCCAGTGAGCTGCCGGTGCTGATCGTGTGCCCTGCTACCTTGTTGGGCACTTGGCGTGATGAGGCGCAGAAGTTTATCCCAGATTTTAATGTGCTCATTATGCATGGTACTCGGCGTAAGGATTATTACGAGGTGATGGCATCCGCGGATTTGATTGTGACAAGCTATGCCCTGCTCGATAGGGACGCGGCATATTATATGAAGCTGCCAATGGCGGCCATTGTCTTAGATGAGGCTAGTGCTATCCGTAATCCTGATACCTTGGCCGCTAAAGCGGCGCGTAAAGTAAAGCAGTCAGCTCCTGATGCGGCGTGTGTTGCCATTACCGGAACTCCGGTGGAAAACAGTGTGCGTGACTTGTGGTCGATTTTTCAATTTTTGATGCCTGGCTATCTGGGTAGCAAGGAAGATTTCAGAACAAGATACGAGGTCCCGTGTGCAGCTGAGCTGCCAGATCGAGCGGCATTGCAGAGGCTGCGCTGGCGCACAGAGCCTTTCATGCTGCGACGTGTTAAATCTCAGGTTGCCAAAGACCTTCCGCCAAAGATAGAAAGTATAGTCTGGTGTGACCCATCGCCAATGCAGCGTGATCACTATCAAGCGATCTTACGCCATGGTGTTGAGAAGATGGACCAAGTGCGTAAGAGTGTTGGCAAGGAGGGTGCTAGAATGCAGATGCTTACCGTATTGCTGCGGCTGCGTCAGAGTTGCTGCGATTTACGCCTGATTGATGACAAAATCAGTAGCGCGAGTATCTCAGATATTTCAGCCAAGCTTGCTCGCTTACTCGAGCTGCTTGAGGAAGCTCGGCGTGGTGGTCACCGCGTTTTGGTCTTTAGTCAGTTCACCTCGATGTTGTCACTGATTCGTCACGAGCTCGATCAAGGAGATGTTGACTACTGTTATCTTGATGGTGGCACGCGTGATCGCACTGCCGTCGTTGACAGGTTTCAAAAGTCAGATGAGCCTTCTGTGTTTCTGATCAGCTTGAAGGCGGGAGGATATGGTCTGACATTGACCGCTGCAGATACGGTGGTGCTGTTTGACCCATGGTGGAACCCCGCAGTGGAAGCACAGGCCGCAGACCGAATCCACAGAATTGGGCAAACCAAGCCGGCAACGATTTATAAGTTCATCTCACGTGGTACTGTGGAGGAAAAAATATTACGACTGCAGGATAAGAAACGCAACGTGATGGCAGCTGCGATGGGTGAAATGAGTGATGAATTGAACCCGGTGATGGCGGGGCTTAGTGACGAAGAGATGATGGATTTACTGGCGTGAATGCATATGTAAGCATATGAATTTAGATCACTTTATAAGGTCATCCAAAAGTAGTGGAGTAGGCACCAGTCCCGAGAAACTTGCCAACAAAAGGTAACAAAAAAGCCGACGTGAACGTCGGCTTTGCTAATGGGTGGAGACAACCTTTGATTTATCCCCCGATGTCAGTGCGGCCAGAAAGAATGGCGCCCTCCTCCATGCTGAGCATTTTGGTTTTGATATCGCCGTCGAGCTTTGATTTGGTTTTAAGTTCGCAACGCTCTGACGTGATGGTGCCTTTGACTGTGCCGAAGAGTTTTACTTCACCAGCTTTTACATCACCCTTAACGTAGGCATTCTCACCAATAGTGACTTTGCCTTTTTCTGAATTGATTTCACCGTCAACTTTGCCGTCAATGACCATGTCATTGCTGAATTTGATGGAGCCGGTGATTTCGATTCCATTTGCGAGAACGTTGGTTGCATTTGCCATAACGAAAATGAACATGCCTCAGGGCTATGGGATGGCAACCAAACAATTCAAAAAAATACTGAGCATATCTTAAGTATGCGACAAGGGACGGCAGGGGGTGGCAAGGGACAAGGACGCTGGTGTTACAAGCATCATTTGACGGGCATGTCCTCATCGAATGGGCTTCCGGAGGATGCTTCTGCCGGCTCTCGTTCATCTGGCATGATGCGTTTCGACAGGCGATCGATACCCTCTTGGGCGTGCTCGCTACTCGGGTAGATCGACTTTGCCTGCATATACCAGCTCAGTGCTGAACCAGTTTGTGGATTGAGGTCGTTGTCTTCAAACTCTTTGGCTCGGTTGAGGGCGACGGTGAAGTCGGCAACTTTGGAGGATAGTTTTTCGAGTCTTTGCAGTAATTCTGGATCCTTGGGGAATTCATCTCTTAGCTCTGCAAGTGCCTCCCATGCTGCAAAGTTGTTACCGTTTTTTGAAGAGACTTCAGCTAAGCTGATGGTGCCGTCAATGCGGGTGATGTTCCTGACAATTTGTTCGATGGCATCTTTACGGCTGGTGTCGTCTTTAACAACAGGGACAAATTCAAAGCGACGATCAAAAATCTCCCTGAAGTTATCCTCACTGAGAAGTCGGTCAAAATCATCGACCAAGGTTTTGACCATGTCGCTATCCTCGAGCAGGCTATCGAGTTGTTTGTCGATTTCATCGAGTTTGGGATTGGTCGGCCAGACTTGAGTGGCTTTTTTAAGCTCCTCTTGGAAGCTTTCTTGGTCACCATTGAGTAGGGCAAGTTGGGCAGAGCGAATATGCCCATTTGAGGCGCGTGTGAATGCCGCGATAGCCCCCTCTGCTTTGGTTGAGTCAAAATCAGAGGATCTTTTTTTGAGAGCTTCAAGTATGATTTTAGCCTGGGTATAATCACGCACGTCCATGGCTTTGATTAAGTCATTACCACTCCGGACATATTCTAGAACGATGCGGCGCTCTGGTGCTGGCACGGTTTGTAGCACTGGTAAAAATTCACCAATGGCATAAGCCTCGGTAAGCCGCTTGGATGCGCTGTGTAGCTCATTGTATTCGAGGTGATTCTGGAATCCTTTAACAAGAGACTTGGCCTTGCGCATGGCCTCATTAGCTGCGGAGTCTAGTCCTGTTACCGTAGGCTCTACCCCCAGCCCTTCGGTGAAAAACTTGTTAACATCGGAGTCTTTCTTGAGGTGCATTTTTGAGCTGCCATCTTGAAAAATGAGATTATAAAAACGGGTGCCGATGATGACGTGTTCAAAACGTCGCTGGATAAACAGCTGCGCCAGAAGGGCTTGATACTCAATTCTTGCCTGTAGCATGCTTAATTCACTTTTTCCCTGATGCGTTTTTTTGAGGGTTTCGATTTCTAGAATGCGCCTTTGCATTTCCTGAATCTTGTATGATTCCATGTGCAATGGCAATGGGGCTAGTTTTGCATCGCCATTTTGTCTCTTCGGAAGACCGATTCTTAATTTGGTGTTGCTAGAAAGAGCGGTGCTGCCAGATCGCCTCATCCAATCAGCTTTAGCGATAATGCGTTTTTTTTCTTTTTCTAAATCGGCAATGTATTGTTTTGAGTTTTTGACAGTCCCCTTAGATAACATCGCTGCATAGATGGCGTTTGATAAGGAGTCGCAAATGCGGCCATCTCCTGAGTAGGTGGCTGCTCTCGGTAGAAGGGAAAAGCCGTCCCTGATTTTTTGAGGAACGGAAACATTTTTGGTATAAGGAGATACAGCTTTTAGAATGGAATCGATGGTGGCGCGGTATTCGAGTGCATCTTCTGATGTGTTGGGTGAGTCTGCCAAATATGACTCAAACATTCCTCCGAGCCTATTGTCTCCTAGGCCGAAGGTGTGTCCCATAATAGTGATGGTTTCTTGGGTAGGGTCAACAAAGGGCAACTCATTCCCATAAACTGAGGCGGATGTATTTTTGCTCTCAACAGTGGTGGATGCGCTATTATTAGAGCCGTTGGCTGTGTTGTTGCCATCTCTGTTTGCGTCTCCGTCTCTGTTTGCGTCTCCGTCTCCTGGGCTATAGACTTGTGCACTGATGGGAATAGTGAGAGTGATGAGGATTGTTAGAAATCTCATAGTTTTTAAAGGGGTGTGATGATTGAGTGCTTGTTGGTTTGGCAGATGGATAAAAGGTGACATTCTATTTCTCAGTCAGCCTTGATATCTTGGGCAACGGGTAAGCCTTCACGGTTGACCTCTACTTTAAAGGTGTAGTTGTGTCCCCGTTCTAGGTTGATTTGATTAACTCCAGGAGGAATATGTAAGGGGATTAAGCCTGCTTCTCCCTTAGCTGTTTCGGACTTGATGCTGACAAGAAGACCTCGATTATTGGCTAGTATCATTCTATCCGCAATTTCTCCGCTAATACGATATTCATTACCGCTGAGGCTGGTGCCACTTTCTTTGAGGTCAGCAAGAGACATCTCGTTCAGATCAGTAAAATGTTGAGCTTGCTGATTAAGAAACGATTTACCAATGGAAAGCGCCATGATGATCAACACAAATGCTAAGCTATAGATAGCAAACTGACTTTTTTTCTTGCTGTTGGATGATGATCTTCTTGCCATGGGTATTATTGATGCAGATGGAGATGGAGCTGGAGGTGGGGTGGCTTGGTGGTCAGTGAAATACTCGATGTGCAGCGGTTTAATCCCACCGATGGCGACGTAAGCCAATATAGGCCGCAGTAATGCCTACGCAAACATGAATGATCAAGAGGTATTGGCATACGCTAACGGACTCGAATGAGGTCTCTGTTACCGTATCAATAGCATTGCGATAACTCGGATTCATCGATTCGATGCTTCCCGACCATGCCCAGTAGGCAGAGATGAAAGGGCGGGTCACGGACTCTATATGTTCAGGCAGTGCGAGGATGGCTCCTGAAAGCGGTAATTGAAAACCCACAAGGTACACTGACAATAACGAGGACTGCTCTGCTGTTTTCATCAGTGATGAAATACCTAAACAGACAAAGGTCATGGCGGCATTGATGAGAATGAGAAAAACGGTGTGGTCGATGAATCCGGTATCACTGCCGTCTGGAAATTTCCAGAATTGCTGCACAAAGATCGCCATCCAGAGAGATTGTATGAGAATCAGACTTCCGAGAAAGGCGACTTTACTGCCTAAATAGGCAGCTGGGCGGATGCCGCCAAACTTTTCTTTTTCATAAATCAGGCGTTCTCCTGCGATCTCTCTCGCTGCATTATTCGACCCCATCAAGGAGAGCAGAATAACCTGGAACATGACAATGCCAGAAACGGCTGAACCCACACTGAGGTAGCTCTTTTCAACCATCGAGTGTTCCTGAATTTGACGTATGGTTCCCTCATAGCGATCGGAAAAGCGTTTGATGTTTTCATTACCTCGCTCGTGAAAGAGGGTTACGAGAAGAGGAAAACAAATAAGAATAGCGAGCTGGAGGTAGACTTGCCCCTTGTTGCGGAAAAAGATTTTCCAGCGGCGGGCTAGCAGGGTAGAGAACTGGCTGATGACTCCCGGTGTGATGACCGTCGATGGAGCGCTAGCAATGATCTCATCGTCCTCAGCGGGGTTCTCTTCAAGTAAAATAGTGGCTGGTTTGCTGGCTGTTTTTGTTGCTGTTTTGGTGGCGGATTTTGCAGCTTGTGAACTATTTTCTTCGTTGATCGTTGGCTCCTGCTGATCGGTTTGTTCATCGCGTCGTTTTTCTATTTTCCGGTAATAAGCTTCACGATGCTTTTGCCATGAAAGATGCCACTTTTCTGATCGTTGTCTTGCCAGCCGAGGGTATATTTCCTCGGTATCATCAACCGAGAAGTAATGAGTGATTTCTTCAGGGGGGCCGTGGTAAGCAACACGTCCTTCGTGGAGAACAAGAACAGAGTCATAGAGCTCTAGATGGGCGAGTGAGTGAGTCACAGATACGACCGTGCGGCCGTTGCGATGTGAGAGCTGATGCAGCAAGTGAACAATGTCTCGCTCCGATCGGGGGTCGAGACCTGAAGTGACCTCGTCACACAGGAGGAGAGGTGGGCTTGTTACCAGTTCCAAGGCAAGTCCAAGGCGCCGTTTCTGACCTCCTGAGAGAACTTTAACAGTTTGATCCGCGAGATTAGTTAGGCCTGTTTCTTTTAAAATGGTGTCGATCCGTTTGTCGAGTTCGTCGAAGTTTTCAGTCTGAACTCTGAGTCGCATTGCGGACTCGATGGATTCATCAACCGTCAGTTGATCATATGCGATCGAAAACTGGGGGACGTAGCCTATTTCAGCAGGTTCAAAGTCTTTTTCTTTGGCTAGGTTTCTGCCGCACCAAATAAGATCGCCGTCCGATTCTTCATTCAGGCCGGCGATAGTTTTGAGCAAAGTGGTTTTACCGCACCCAGATGGCCCGACGATGGCCATAAAGTGACCACTTGGCACCTTGAGAGATACCTCATCGATGAGGTTGAATTCTTCACCGTCCTTTTGGATGGCGAAGCAGACTTTTTGGAGTTCAAGCAAGGTTAAGACAAATACATTAAAGTAATAAAAAATCTTAGAGAGCGCGACATTGTCTGGCGAGAAGAAAACTTGTGAATTTATCTGCTAAGGCTAAGCTGTGAGGATGTCACGCAGGGCGAACAGGCGAAGAGCTACAAAGATGAAAAACAGCCGCCGTTCAGGTTCTATCATGGATCATATTCTGCGAGTTTCATTGATCCTGGCTTTGGGTGCAGTCTTCATGGGCTTTGGGTTCTATATTTGGTTGCGGTCTTATTTACACAGCGATGACTTTCGACTTTTCATCAGTAAAGCGATGAGCGATGTCATTAGTGCTGATGTTCAGTTTGAGCCACTAAATTGGCAAGGAATGAGAGTCAGAACGGTTGCCTTTAATGCGCAGGGAAGTGGCATTGTTCGCAGATTAGATGCTCGTGAAGTGGAAGCGAATATGAGTTTTTCAGAGTTGCTGCATGGTGCGTGGTTGATTCGCGATCTGAGGGTAGCAGAGCTACAGGGGACAATCGATTTGCGAGACAAGCAAGATGCCCTAAGCGTATCGCCCCCAGTTGATAAGAGTGAAGATCAAGGGAGAGGGTTTTGGGCGTCTTTATTGCCAGACCGAGCGGAGCTTCAAGCATTACAAATATCAAGTTTAGGCGTTGATCTTCAGAGTGAGAGCGGCAGCTTCGAGGTGATCGATGCAACAATGACGGCAGAGAGACGTGCGGGCAAAAATGTCTATGATATGAGCTTCTCAAACGGGCTGATCAATACACCTTGGTTCGAAGCTCCTTGGAAGCTCGATACAGCACGGGCGAGATACGCCGATAAACGAATCTATCTGCAAGAGTTTCATTCTCAAGTATACCAACGTGGGATGTTGTCTCTCAGTGGTGAGCTGGAAGAGGAGAAGTTTGAATTGTTTGGCACACTCAGAGACGTCGGTGTTGAAGAGCTCATTCCAGAAGATTGGCAGAAAAGGATCACGGGAGAGCTTGATACGGAATTTAAAATTAACTCTAGTGAAGATGCTGTAATGACTCGAGGTGAGCTGAGCTTGAATAGGGGGGTGTTAACCGCGCTTCCTGTGCTGGATCGCATCGCCGCTTATGCAAACACACATCGATTTCGTCAGCTTCATTTAACAGAAGCTCGATTGAAATACATCAGTAGCCAAGGGGGTCGTCAGGATGACAAGCGAGAGCGGCTTGAGCTCTACGACATTGTATTGGCTAGCGAGGGTCTTGTGAGAGTCTTGGGTAAGCTGATCATTGAAAATGGGAGTCTTGATGGCAGCTTCCGTGTGGGCATTATGCCGGGTGTTCTGGCTCACATTCCAGGGGCTGAAACCAAAGTTTTTGAGCGTGGCGAAAAAGGACTGCTTTGGGCACCATTACGTATCACGGGAACGATAGAAAACCCAAAGGAAGACCTCAGTGGCCGATTGATCGCCGCAGCAGGGAAAAGGATGTTTGAGATCGTTCCAGAGACGGGAAAAATGGCCCTGAAGCTTGCACATGAAACAGCCACGGAGCTGCCTCAGAAAGCGGTGGATACAGGTAGTGAGATCCTCGATAAGGGTGGCGAGATCATTGAGGAAGGCACTGATATCATCCGTGAGGGAGTAGGCGGAGTGCTGAATCTCATCCCTGGGGTTAGATCATCGAGGGATGACGAATGACGGCTACTCGTTGCTTGTTTTGATGGTGAATTTTTTGCCCCTGCCGTTGATCCATGCGGAGCGTGCGCTGTTGAAGAGTGCATCGAGGGCGGTGCTGTCGGAGATATGGAATTCGACGGTCTTAGCGTGAGTTGTAACTGGGTATTGTTTTACAACTGCGGAGTTGGCGTTCACGCCTGTGCGATCACTTACCTCGTCGAG
>DBBL01000056.1 GCA_002292185.1 Akkermansiaceae bacterium UBA985
CCACCTACAGCCACTGTGTAACCATCGTAAATGGTTAAACCTGTAGTGACTCTGCGAGTGGCGAATACAGGCATTTCAATCCGGTTTTCCGTGATGGTGATGCTGATCGGATTACCAAGGATATCTGTGCCCAGTGTTTGAATAGGAGATCCATAGTTAATGAACCCTTCAAACTCCACCAGTTCAGGGGCAAATCGCAGGTCGATCGAGTAGTTGTTCTCACCAATCGTTGGCTCAATCTCGAGAGTAACACCGGTGTTGCGTGTTTCAAATCCAGTAGGCGTTGCTGGCGTAACAGGGAAAATTTGCGCTCCACCTCCACCTACGTCTGCATCTGCATTTTGTGATGTAGTTCCAACCGACTGCGGTAGTTCAGGCGGTTCATACTCTGTTGGGTAGATAAATTCACGGATGACTTCGATCGTAGCAGACTCACCGCTCTTGGCTAGAATGCTGGGAGCAGTCATGACATCCGCGCCTTTTTTCTGTGAAAGTCCACGCATGATCATCTGCGCTGCATTTTCATTAAACAAACCAGTGATCGACAAAATTCCTGGAGCTACGTTAGTAGCCTGACTACTACGTGATGGGTTATTGATAATTGAATCAATAGAATTACGCGTATTGGCATAGTCACCACTACGCAGTCCCGCTGTTGCAATATTTGATGCTGAAGTTGCACCAGCAGGCAGGAGACTTGGGTTACCAACATCATTGCTCGTACGTGGCGTGCCATTACCAGTGCTGCCGCCGCTCAATCGATAATCATTATTGCCGCTGCCACCTATTCCAAAATTACCCTGAATAATCCAGTCAAAACCAAGTTCATCGGTATTGTCTTGGGATACTTCAATGAACTTTGTCATGATGCGCACTTGGCGAGGTCCGTCCTTGCGGAGCACTGCAATAATTTCATCAATGATATCAAGATTGTTCAGTGTATTGTTAACAACGAGTGTGCTGGTGGACGCAATGTAATTAGCAAAACTCTCTCCCGGGAACGATACTCCGCTATCCTGTAACAATGTTTTTGCATCAGCCCGCTCGCTCAGAGCACCACCACCATTATCATCCTCGCCAAAGGGATCATCATTACCTCCGCCGCCGGAGCCCCCACCTTGTGTTAGACGAGAAATGAAATCAGGCGGCACGGTGAAAGTTCGCGTGTAGAGATCGTCAACCTCCATGGCTGCTACCGGCAAAAGAATCACTGCATGCTCATCAATCTTGTAACGAAGCCTAGTCTTATCACAGATATACTCGAGCACCGCGCCAAGCGGGACAGGTGTACTGAGAAACAATTCATCCACTTTCCGGTCACCAATGCTGGATCCTGATCCAGATCCAGCAACCACATCTGCGCCGAAATCAGCCTCTCCTTCAGGCTCAACAGAGCCACCAGCTTGCGATGAAGGGTCTCGTATGAGGAAGTTGACCCCCATCTTGTCCGGATCTTGTTCAAAGTCAAATTCGCGGGCACGTAAGCGCAAAATTTCCAAACATTGGTTTACTGTGAAATCCTCAAAATCGACTTTGGGAATGATAATGTTGTTTAGTTTTTGCTGAATATACTCAACCCCTGTTGTGCGCAAAGAGGAGCCCCCTCCTGGGCCAAAATCAGGAAGCTCGGGTGGCACTGTGGTCTCCCATGCCTTATCTACTTCCATGAGAAGCTCAGCGCGTGTTTGGTCATATGCCGCACGATAATAGTCAGACTTGATAGCGGCTATTCTCTCAAGCCAACGACGGGCCGCTTTATTATAAGGATCTATTTGCAGGATCTTCTTAAACTCAGCATCAGCTTCGCTGTATTTCCCTAAATTATAATAGCCCTCACCCGTATACAAGTGGCGACGAACTTGATCGACGTTTTGAGAGTGGTCAGAAGTCAATGCTGGATTAGTTCTTATAGGATCGTCTAGATATCCAAGTTGCTTCTTCACTGCTGAATTTGTCGGGTCCTGTGCTATCACGCCCTCAAGCATGCTGCGTGCTTCATCGTATCTGCCGACGCGACGGTACTCCTGCGCCAGGGCTGCCGATGCATCACCAAGGTGAGCTGTGTAGGTCTCACGACGGTCTGCTAACGCTGGGCCTGGAGGTAACATGGTGAGTGCTGACCTATATTGCTTAACGGCCTCCTCGTATTTGTTACCGGCATAGGCAGCTCTTCCAAGGCCAAGGGCTTTGTCAGCTTCGACTACAAGATTGGCTCGGCGAGCAATTTCACGTTGCGCAATGCTGGAAGAATTATCTCCTGGGCTTTCGGCACGGAGCGAATGCGCCGTAAGCGACATCCCTAGGACAACACAAAGATGCACGATGGTTTGTTTGCCATGAATGCCTGCGATGAGAGCCAGGTAGTTATTCCGCAAATCTTGAATGTATGGGTGGGTAAGTTTGCTTTGCATGATTAATAAGAGCATTTGACCATTTTTATTTCCTAATGTGAAGTATATTTTCTAATTATTTTTTAAATAAATGAGGGATGTAATACCAATTTCGAAATTCCAATCGTTTCCGTTACTTCTTTTTTGGGAAAGGCATGACATGCTCAAGCTTGTTACCTTCCTTATCCTGATATTCAACAACGATTGTCATCTTCTTAAGATCGATACTCTTAAGAAGGTAAGGTTTTTGTTTAGCCCCCACGTCAAAAGGCAATGAGAAATAGGTGTTTTCGTCGATTTCGAACGGCTTATCACCCTCATTGAGAGCTTCTAACACGAGCTTCGCTTTGCTGTCCATAATGCCTAGTGTTCGTCCGGGGTGCCCATCTAAATCACCACGCTTGTCAAAACGATACTGCGTTCCTTTTTTGTTAGGTTGGAGATCTTCAATAACCCAGATGATATCAATCATGCCATTGGCATTGCGCCTGCGATCAAGCTCAACAAACTTAAACCTCTTTTGCATCAGCGGCGTTTGGAATATAATGACCTCACCAACTCCCACAGGTTCGGGGGTCTTGTTGTATCTCCTGCTTGATTTTGATTGCAAGTCAAACAATGTCTGCTTGCCCCCACCGCTTGCTTCTCTTGGCTTGAGGTGCACTTGATTCGTATCGACCGCGAGGGCTTTTAATTTCGAAACAGGCTCGGGATAGTCTTTTTCATCATTCGGATCGGTCTCAGCCTCGAATTCCTCGCGATTAGTAAAGCCGTCGTCATCAGGATCTCGATCCGGAGCATTGCCATAGCCAGGATCAAGGTCGTGCTCCATCCACCATGTATTAGGTATGCCCGCATGAACGGGATCACTTTTCAGCAAATCTACAGGATTCTTGGGATCATCGCGCTTAGAATATAAAACAATACCAGTAAACAAATCAACCTTACGTCCGTCCAGATCAGCATGGTTGATCCTGTGCTCCATATACATGGATACCTTTGAAATCTCAATATCTGGTAGACCATCAACACTCACCTCATTATTTTGCTTGGGATTAGGGAGATTAAAAGCGTTGGCCTGATCGCCTTTGTTTTTGAAACTGATATAACCGAGCGCGAGCAACGCGGTGACGGCTGCCCCCAGGGTTACTTTTTCATAATTGTCGGATAGCCAAGACATGTTGTGAATATATTAGAGGGTGAAATTGATGGTTGCAATGACTCTAGGCACCATTGGAGGGGCTTGCATCATTTTTATTTTCAGGCGACTTCTCGCCCTTAAACAAGAGAATATCAAAGTTGATGTGGATGTTGAGTTTTTCGTCCCCCATCACCTGCTTAATAATATGCTCGTCGTTGGACATCGCCTCGATTCGCGGCCCGATCTGGGCATCGCTTCGCTCTATGTCGCCGATATTGGCACCTTCCTCTGAATCAACATCAGGCAGAGCGAAGCCTCCAAACACATCATTTTCTTCAGGCACAAAAAATCCTGCATCATCATTATTTGGTTTTTTGTCTTGGAACGCTGCATCTTTGGGACCTGGTGCATTTTGCTTCTCATTGCGAATGCGCAGCGAACGCAAGGCATACAAATACCCTTTCGAATTTGCCATTTCTTTAAGGAAATTCCGCATTGACGCTTCACTCGCAGTAAAAGCGAGTTCTACAGGCATCACCTCAAAGATTATTTCATCCTCTGGGTTGGCTGCCTGATTACCCCGCCGAGCATTCTTTTTTGTGCTTGGTGCAGGAGGCGGCCCTTTCTCCACATCTAGTAATTCACGCCGTATGTTGATGATCGCCTTAGGCTCATTCTCCGCTAGCTTCTCGAGTAGCCATTGAATGGCGCCAAGCTGATAGTTCAGTTTAGACGTTGCATAGGGGGCCGCTTGAATCTTTGCATATTTTTCAAAACCAAACCCACAGTCCTCTGGCAATGAGGTCTCGGTCTTGTTAAAAGCTTTGCGCAATTCAGCCTGCATTTTAATCCTCGCATCACTAAATTCCCCAGGAGTAAGTTTAGGTGATTTGTCAGGTTTATACTCATAAAAAGCATCGCGGACCTCCTCGATGACCGCTTCATATTCCTGGATGACCTGCTCGCGTGCTTGTAAATTTTGCTGGTTGGGGTACGGCTTTGCAGCAATCAAGATGCCGTATCTGCTTCTGAGGTCGCCATACTGAGCCATATTAGCCTTAAAGTCATCGCCCTCAGAGTAGCCATGGTAAAAAATACCACCAGCGAATAGAATGGTAGCAGCGAGTAGTCCGCTGACAAACTTGTTTTCTTGAATCCAATCCATGATTTAAAGTTTAGTTTTCACCTGTGTTATTGATGCTTTCATTCTGCAAAATTAATCAATGGGTTTCTAGAGTTTGATGATTACCTGCCAGCGGCCGAGCCAGATGCTACAGAAATAGGCTTTTTAAGAGGTAGTATGATTTCAAATCGGGCTGCGTATGCATCGCCGAGATCGGTTGGTTTCTCGATGATCGTTTGTTGTGTCGGCATTACATCAAAATATTTAGAGCCACTACGAAGACGGTCGATGAGTTCATCAACTTCCTTGTAGCCATCTTTATCACGCCAGAAGCCCTTCACTCTGATCGCGGTAATTTCTGGCAACTCAGGCGCGGCTCCAGCTCGTGGCTTTCTGCCACCCCTATTGGTAGCCAGCGCATCTACGTTGATCTGGGCACGCGCAGACTCGCCATTGTCTTTACTGGCGAAATCACTACTGATAACAGATTGCAAGATACTAGCCGAGTCATCATCACTGGATGAACCAGCATTATTTGCTGACGCCTCAGTGCGGACAAAGCCTACAACAGGATCAAAATCAACCAGCCAAACTTTGTCACTTTTAAAATGGAGGGCCAAATCATCAAGCATGTCAATCCAATCGGTACGCGCTGCCTGCGCTCCTGCTAATTGAGATGAAATGATATCAAGCTGAGCTTCTTTCTTTGCCAATTCATTCAAGGGCTTAGCGTAGCTATCTCTTACACCAACCTCTTGAGTGATTGTCGTGAGCCCAGCTTCCGATAAGCCTTTGCGCCCCATATTCGTCCACGACCAGACAGCCCAGCCCGCAATCAGTAACACCGACGCAAAAACCAACCATGGCTTGCGCCGGGTAGTCTCACGCTCTCGAAATACCTGATCCGGCACAAGATCAATGGCAAGAGATGTTTTGCCCTCCGCACGCAGAGCCAATCCCACTAATTCACCTAGCATGTGCGCTTCAGCACTCACTTGCTCTACGTTGACATCCGCACCTACTGAAATCTCTTTCAGAGGGTTAAATAACTCCACAGGGAGCTGTAATTTTTCCTCAAAAAATTTGTCGATGTAAGGCAAATTAGCGCCACCACCAGAGATGAAGATTTTTTGAGGAGCTCGCCCGCCGTGCTGACTGCGGAAGTAATTGGTTGTTCTCGCAATTTCCGCAGGAAGCTTACTGAGGGCATTACGAATAACGGTGGCAAGCGCTGCCGAATCCTCACTCAACTGCGATGTATGCGCTGTATTGAGTGCAACGAGTCCATTGTTGCACTTTTGGGCTTCCGCCTCGGAGAAATTAATGCCGTATTGCTTGGCAATGGCAGTCGTAATTGAGGCTCCGCCGACAGCGACACTGCGCGTAAACATTCTTTTCCCTTCAAGATAGATCAGGTTGCAGGTTTTCGCCCCAATATCTATGAGCAGAGTCGTGCTTTCTAGCTCAGGGTAGCTATACAGCAGCGCATTGTAGAGCGCCATGGGCGAGGCATCAACATCGATTGTCCTCAGCCCTGTATCGGTCACAATATCATTCAAATCATTGAGTGAATCACCTTTGATGGCAACCAGGGCAACTTCCTTATCTGTTGAATTACTATCGAGTAGCTGCCAGTCCCAGATCACCTCTTCAATCGGGAATGGCACATGTTGCTGCGCTTCAAACGCTACCAACTGTTGGATATTGTCATCCTCAATCGGAGGCAATTTAATAAAACGCGTAAAAACAGACTGACCGGAAATCGAATAGCGTAGCTTGGTCGACTTGCTGATACCTAGACGGTCGATGAGTTCAGAGATAGCCACTCTTATCTGAGGCAGCCGTGCCATTTCTGCAGCAGGGTCAGCCAAAATAGAGGTGGAATCATACTTTTGGAGAGTAAGTCGCCCGGACTTTGACGCCTCAAATACTCCCATCGCAATGCGTTGGGAGCCTATGTTGAGTGCTACAATTGATTTTGAATCAGCCATGATTGATCAAAAATTACTAGGTTTGCTATCAAGCTCTCTAAATAGTCTATATACGTGTAATACTTTCACAAGTGCCATTTTAATCGAGCTCTTCGATTTCCGCATAACGATCCCACCAGAAAAATTTGAAGGGGGTTTCATTTTTGTTGAGCAGTGGGATTTTTTTGTAAGGGGTGAGTTTATCCCACCACCTGCCTTTTGATTTAGGCATCGTAGAGAAGAACCCAGAACTGATCCCAGATTTATTTTTAACGGGCTGCACTCCGTTTACCAAAATTTCACCACCGATCTCTCTAATGGTGTTTTCTGCTGCCTTATCTTTGCCGCTGATACGCTTCACCGCTGATGGTGACAGATAAACCGAGACGTGAATATCCTCATCAATAGGCACGTTGACGTAATTGATCTCCTTCTCCAGTAAGCGCACTTTAGTGTCACCGTTCTCTGTGACATTGGCTGCGACGTACCACTTAACGGTAACGCGATCTGCGAATAGCTCGCCTCTATTAGAAGCAGCTATTTTGATTTTCAATTCAACTTCCAACCACTCCTTCGGGTCGAATTTTTTAGCTGTTGTGCGGCCGTCAATAGTCGGCGAGAGCATGGCTTCAAACTCAGGCTTATCGATATCTAACTCATATTGCTGCGCCATCAATACCGATGACATGCTCATCAAGCCCAGCAAGACGGACACAACTAATTTACTACGGAATGTTAAGTTCATATTCAATAATTCTTCAAAGATATTAGCTGTTCGAAGCACCACTTGACCAGCAGAAACGAGAAATATTATACTTTTTATCATTATTTTAGCTCTGCCTCTGCAGGGCTTCATCGTGCAATGTTGAGGTTTCTTCAGTTCCTTCACATCTCGCTTGTGCATTTCTCGCCAGTATGATTTGTAAAGCTGCATCATGGCAAAGCCACAAAAGACAGCGATCCAGCCCACGCGCGCCGAAGATTTCCCAGAATGGTACCAGCAAGTTATCAAAGCTGCTGACATGGCTGAAAATTCAGAAACCCGAGGCTGCATGGTCATCAAGCCCTGGGGATATGGCATATGGGAGCTTATCCAGCAGCAGCTCGATGTGCGTTTCAAGGAGACAGGACATCAGAACGCCTATTTTCCGCTATTGATCCCCCTCTCCTATCTCGAAAAAGAGGCTGAACATGCTGAAGGCTTTGCCACGGAGTGTGCCGTCGTCACTCATCATCGGCTTGAGGCCGTCAAAGATGACGAGGGTAAAACAAAAATGATTCCCGCGGGAAAGCTCACCGAACCCTACGTCATCCGACCCACCTCTGAAACAATCATCGGAGCTGCCTTCTCGCGCTGGATTGAATCTTATCGAGATCTTCCACTGCTCATCAACCAGTGGGCTAATGTGATGCGCTGGGAAATGCGCCCCCGCCTCTTTCTGCGCACCGCCGAGTTCCTATGGCAAGAAGGCCACACGGCTCATGAGACCAAGGAAGAGGCCATCGAGGAAACACGCACCATTCACCAACTCTATGAAGAATTCCTTCGCGATCACCTCGCCATCCCTGTGATTGCTGGTGAAAAAACCGAAGCTGAACGTTTCCCGGGAGCCGATATGACGCTCACCGTAGAGGCCATGGTTCAAGACAAAAAAGCCATCCAAGCAGGCACCTCCCATTATTTAGGCACTAATTTTTCCAAGGCTCAAAATATCAGCTTCACGGGACGTGATGGCAACCAACAGCATGCCCACACAACCTCTTGGGGAGTCTCTACACGCCTCATTGGCACCATCATCATGGCTCACTCGGATGATGACGGCCTCGTGCTACCGCCTCGAGTAGCACCATCACAGATTGTCATCGTGCCAGTCACACCCAAGGAGGATAGCCGAGACGCCATCATTGATGCCTGTCATGCCCTCGCAGAAATTCTGCGCCGTGATTGTAGATACGCTGATCAGCCTCTGCGTGTTCACGTTGACGGCCGTGATTTAGGCGGCGGTGTTAAAAAGTGGGAATGGGTTAAAAAAGGCGCCCCAATCAGGATTGAGATAGGCCCGCGCGATCTCGAATCAGGAAAAGTGTGTTTGCAACGCCGCGACCAGGGGCCAATGGACAAAGACTTTTTGCCCAAGGAGGACTTCATTCGCAACGCCTCGGATATCTTGCAAGATATCCACAATACGCTACTCGCTCGCGCCACTGAGATGCGTGACCAAAACATCACCGAATGCGGCAACAGAGAAAACTTTGACCAGCACTGGTCTCAGGATGCACCGGGTTGGCTAATGACTCCATGGAATGGTACGCGCGAGCAAGAGGAAGAACTCTCTAAGAAACACAAAATATCCATCCGATGCCTACCTCTCACGATCCAAGAAGGCGAACCTGCACCGTGTTTTCTTACTTCCGAACCTACCCGCCAGCGCGCACTATGGGGGCGTAGCTACTGATTATTTTTAGCTTTGGAATTTTTCATTTAGTACATAGAATCTCAAACAAATGGGTATCTTCAACAAACCAAAACTCAGAGGTGCAGGCAACAAACGCGAGAGCATGCCCGATGACCTGTGGACCAAGTGCACGGATTGCGGTGAACTGATTCACGCACTTGACCTCAAGCAAAACCTCAACGTTTGCACGAAATGTGAGCATCATTTCCTCATCGGTTCTCACGAACGCATTCAGCTTCTTGCCGACCCTGGAAGTTTTCAGGAAACCAATGCCGGTCTCTTTTCCAAAAACCCACTTGGGTTTAGTAAGTATGAGGACAAGATTGACATGCTGCGGAAGAAAACCAAACTCAACGATGCAGTTGTGACAGGATCCCTAACAATTGAGGGCAAGCCTGCCATGATCGCCGTCATGGACTTCAAGTTTTTTGCTGGCTCAATGGGCTCAGTTGTAGGGGAAAAAATCACCCGTGCCATAGAGCAGGCCATTGACGAAAAAAAAGGAGTCATCATTGTTTCAGCATCATCGGGTGCCCGCATGCAGGAAGGCATGCTCTCACTTATGCAGATGGCAAAAACCTGTGCTGCCCTAGCCCGCTTGTCGGAAGCCGGCCTGCCCTACATCTCAGTAATGACTCATCCGACCACCGGAGGGGTCACAGCTTCCTTTGCCACCATCGGCGACATTAACCTTGCCGAGCCTAAATGCATGATCGGGTTTGCTGGCCCTCGAGTCGTTAAAGAGACCACCCACCAAGACCTACCGCCAGGCTTTCAGACTGCTGAATTCATGCTCGAACATGGCTTGATTGATTCCATTGTGAAGCGCAGTAAATTGCGCGCCAAACTCGGCACACTTCTTGGATACATGCTGCCCTAACGCAGCTTGTATCGCATATTTAGTCCATAAACACTGGATGCCAACCATCCCGTGCCGATGACCTACAAGGAAGCGATCGACTGGCTTTACGAGACCCAGCAGTTTGGCATCAAACTTGGGCTCGAGCAGCCCCGCAGACTACTTCGCGAGCTTCGCGCCTGCCCCGCGACTGGAGTGAAGGTGATCCATGTCGCTGGAACAAATGGCAAAGGTTCAACCTGCGCGATGATCGACGCCATCGCCCGCTCATGCGGTTTGCGCAGTGGACTTTTCACCTCACCTCACCTGATTGATTTTCGTGAACGTATCCGTGTCAACGGGGCTGAAATCAGTGAAGAAAAAACAGCTCAATACCTGACTGAGATCAGAGAACTCGTGGCAAGCTGGGAGCACCACCCAACATTTTTCGAGCTCACCCTCGCCCTCGGCATGATGCACTTTAAGCAGCAAGGCTGCGAAGTCATCGCCTTGGAAACAGGAATGGGCGGACGTCTCGATGCGACAACGGCAGTGCCTGCCGATGTAGCGGTGATCACGCCAGTGGCAATGGACCACTCTCAATGGCTTGGCGAGACATTAGCCGAAATTGCAGCAGAGAAAGCAGGCATCATGGTTGCCGGCCAAGCTGTCTTAAGCAGCGCCCAAACTCCTGAGGCCAAAGATGTGCTCAAAAAGCACGCTAATGAAATCGGCTCCCCCATTCGATTCATCACCGATCCATACAAAGACTCAGCGATTAGTTTGGCTGGCCCTCATCAACTTTACAACGCCTCACTTGCCATCGCTGCCGCTGAGCATGCACAGCTTCCAGTGAACACCAAAATCATCAGTGATGCACTGGCAAGCGTCAACTGGCCAGGACGCTTTGAGCGATGCTCGGCATCTAGCTTGCCATCTGAAATCATCCTTGATGCAGCGCACAACACACAAGCTGCTGAAGCCCTAACAAAAACATGGCAGGAGCAATACCCCCATTGCAAGGCAACCATAATCTTTGGTGCCGTGGAGGGTAAAAATACAGAGCTGGTGATCTCTATTCTATCTCGTATCGCTGCTCATATTCACCTCACCCCCATCGACTCACCTCGCTCCTTGAGCTCTGATGAGCTTGCCCACTCGATCCATGCAGATACCCCGCACACAATCCACGCCAATATCGTTGACGCCATTGACAGTGCATGCGGGCAGGCCTCAGACTCACCTGTCCTCATCTGCGGCTCGATTTTTCTCATCGGCCACGTCAAAGCGATGTTATCCCAAGAAAGCGCTCGCCCAAGCAGCCAGTAACTAGTAGCTAGTGGTCAGTGGCCAGTGGCTAACGCAGCATTTCGCCTCTCTTCCCCGCACCAACAAGCAATTATACTCTACCCACAATGTTTTTTCAATCACTCCTCCGCCGAAACGAGATTGGCGCCAACTCTTACCTCGTTGAGCTCGACGAGCATCGTATCGTACTTGATTCCGGCATGCACCCTAAAGAGGAAGGGATCGAATCCCTCCCTGCTCATCACGAGCTTGAATCTAGCAGTGTCGACTCCATTTTTGTCTCCCACTCCCACTTAGACCACTCCGGATCACTCCCTGTGCTGATGAATAACCAGCCAGATGCTGAGGTCTACATGACTCCTGCCACCTCCAAGCTCGTCGATGCCCTGCTGCACAATTCAGTCAATGTCATGGAGAGCAAACGCGTTGAGTTGGGGATTACGGATTACCCTTTCTACACGCATCGTGAGCTCGACCGGCTGGAAAAGCGCTGGCGCACCTTCAAATATGATCGCCCATTCCAGCTCAGTGAAAATGTCCGCGCTAGCTTTCATGACGCAGGGCATATCCTTGGCTCTGCGGGTGTCATGTTAGAAACCATGGACAAACGCATTTTCTACACCGGTGATGTACAGTTCGAAGATCAAACCCTCATTCCCGGTGCTAAACTTCCTGAGGAGGATATTGATATCCTTATTATCGAGACCACCCGTGGTGCCTCTCCTCGTGACGAGTCCTACAACCGCCAACAGGAGGAAAATAACTTTGCCGAGTCCATTAACCGCTGCCTGCGTGATGGTGGATCTGTCCTCGTCCCCGTATTTGCCATGGGTAAAACTCAGGAAGTTCTGAGCATGATCAATCGCTTCAAAACTGAAGGCATGATTCCCGATGCTCCCGTCTACATCGGCGGTCTCAGCACAAAGATGTCACTCATCTTCGATGAATTTGCAGACTCAACCCCGCGTAATCAACCCGGCTTTCGAGTCCTCAAGGACATGGAGGTCAAGACAGGTGGTCGCCGCCGTAAGCGCACCCCTATCGTCTACCAGCCTGGAGCTATCTACGCCCTTTCCAGCGGTATGATGACTGAAAAAACAGTATCCAATAGTTTTGCACGCGGCTTTATGGATAACCCTAAAAACGCACTGCTCTTTGTCGGTTATGCAGACCCCGACTCCCCAGCAGGTCATATCCGCGCTGGCAAACAAGGAGACCTCATCAACCTTGATCCTGAACAGCCGCCCGTTCAGTTCAACTGCCCGATGGAGGTCTTCGATTTCTCAGGACACGCCACAAGAGACGACTTGCTCGACTACATTTTACGAGTAAAACCGAGCAAAACGATACTCGTCCATGGCGACATTCAGGCAACCGAATGGTTCGCGGATCAGCTTCGTGAAAAACTTCCAACTACTGAAACGATCATTCCGAAGCCAGGAGCCAAATATTACTTCTAAGTCACCGTAAAGTTCACCGAACGCTATGAAATTAGCTGCAAAGCTCAGGTCAGGCATGCTCGACATAGCGTGATCATCTTGCTAAAAGATAACCTATGAATGGTAGATCAACCATGCTCAGCAAGCGCTTCCTCCACCTCATCGCATTCGCATCTGTATTGGTATTGTCATCAGCTTGGATGCCATTCACGGCGGCAGCTGACACACGCTGTGCTACCGTAAATGCTGATGAGCTCCTCAAGAACTACAAGAAGGCGAACGACCATAGAAAAGCCCTTCTGGCCAAAAGAGATCAGCATAAACAGAGGCTCGCCACCCTTGTTGCACGCCGCACCAAGGTCAGTGAAGCGATGGCGAGCCTGCGCGAGGAGATCATCAAACAAGCTGAAACTAAAGAAGCCAGAGAAACATACCGTGATCGGGCTGACAAAATCGTCAATCAATACCAATCTCTAAACCGGGCAATCAACGAAATAGAAAATCTACACCTGAAGCAGGCGAAAAAAGATTTATCTACTCTCATCCAATCATCGCTGAATGAGATTCACACCATGATTCACCAGTATGCACGCGATCACCAGTATGATTGGATCATCGATACATCTGGCCGATCCAGCAGCACGATATCGCCCCTCATCTACGCAAGAGCTACTGAGGATATCACCGATAAAATATCAGAACACATCAACCAATAAGCCTCCTGGATTGAGGCTATCAAGTTGAAGTGAAAATCGTAATTTTACGTAGCCTAGCTCAGCGCAGCGAGGGCCTGGTCGAGATCAGCAATGATATCATCACTGTGCTCAATACCAACGCTGAGACGTATCAGGCCTGGAGTGATGCCGGCGGCAAGCTGTTGTTCAACACCCAACTGACTATGTGTAGTCGTTGCCGGGTGAATCGCTAGGCTCTTTGCATCCCCTACATTAGCAAGGTGTAGAAACAGCTTCAGTGACTCGATCAACTTCTGGCCAGCATCGCTACCATCTTTAAGTTCGAAGACAACCATGCCGCCGCCTTTCCCCTTGAGGTATTTTTGGCAGCGATCGTATTCAGGGTCATCTGGCAATCCAGGGAAACGTACCCACTCTACAGCATCGTGCCCTTTTAGATACTCGGCGACTTTGAGCGCATTCTCTGAATGCTTCTCCATCCTGAGTGGCAAGGTTTCAATGCCCTGCAGGAATTGCCATGAGTTATCAGGGCTGATACACGCGCCGAGGTTACGCAATGGAACTGTACGCAAACGAAGGATATAGGCAAGTGGCGCCAATGGCTCGGGAAGATCATGCCCCCAACGTAAGCCGTGGTAAGAGTTGTCAGGCTCATCAAAAAGCGGATGCTTGCCACCCGCCCAGTTAAATTTACCCGAATCCACCACAATACCTCCAAGCCCGACACCATGACCACCAAACCACTTGGTCAGTGAGTGAATGACAATATCGGCACCGTGGTCGAGTGGTTTAGTGAGATACGGCGTGGAGAAGGTAGCATCCACAATCAGGGGCAAACCATGAGCGTGTGCAATCTTGGCAATCGCTTCGAGGTCGGCGACTTCAAGTGCTGGATTAGATACCGTTTCACAGAATAAGGCGCGTGTGTTCTCATCGATTGCCGCTTCAAAATGAGCAGGGTCAGTCGAGTCCACAAGGCTGACATCAATGCCCATCTTCGGCAGAATATCGTTAAACATGGTGTAGCTACCACCATACAGATTGCGGGCAGAAACAATATTATCACCAGATTCAGCGAGGTTGATAATGCTATTAAAAATGGCTGCTGTTCCCGAAGCAAATCCCAAGCCCGCCATTTCATGGGCTCCCTCAAGCATGCATACTCGCTTCTCCAACACATCTGTTGTTGGGTTCATCAGACGTGTGTAGATGTTACCCAGTTCCTTGAGAGCAAATAAATTTGCTGCATGCTCAGTGGAGTCAAAAACAAAAGAGCTGGTGCGGTACAATGGCACCGCGCAAGCATTAGTGGTGGGGTCTGGCTGTTGGCCTCCGTGAAGGCAAATCGTTTCTAGTTTCATATTGGTTATCGTTAAGGATCTTAGTTTGGCTCTTAGTTTGGCCCATCGCTGCAAATCGTTGGCAAAGCAAATTTTTCTGGGCTAAACCTCAGAGAAGAAAATGCAGCTGAAATGCTCATGAATGCGCATGGCTACCGCTCGAAATAGCAGGACCACCAGATATCAAAAGTAAAAAGAGCCGTTCCAATCCTTTGTCTTGCCACCATAAAAAGAGATCCCTTGGCATTCGCCAGACTTGACGTAGAGCCTCGGCTGATTATGCTGCGCACCCCTTCGAATCAAGAAACCGACTCGTAAACATGGCACTCATTGTTCAAAAATATGGCGGATCATCCGTGGGAACTCTCGATCGCATCCGCAATGTAGCGGCGAGGATCAAGCGTGTCCTGGATGAAGGCAATCAAGTCGTCGCTGTGGTTTCGGCCATGGGAGGTGTCACCGACAGACTCCTTGGCATGGCTA
>DBBL01000096.1 GCA_002292185.1 Akkermansiaceae bacterium UBA985
CAACGTCGAGGTATCAGAGGAAATCAACGCAGCATCAATCGTCGTGCCTGTGGATGTTAATGGAGTCGATGAGGATTGGCTTGTGATGTTTAAGAATGAAACCCACAACCACCCCACCGAAATCGAACCTTTCGGCGGAGCCGCTACTTGCCTCGGTGGCTGCATACGCGACCCTCTTTCTGGCCGATCGTATGTCTACCAAGCGATGCGCGTCACCGGTGCTGCCGATCCACGCACACCATTCTCCGAAACGATCCCGGGCAAACTTCCTCAGCGCAAAATATGTCGCGAGGCAGCTCACGGCTACTCATCATACGGCAATCAGATAGGACTCGCTACAGGCCAAGTATCCGAAGTCTATCATCCCAACTACGTGGCCAAGCGGATGGAAATCGGTGCCGTAGTAGCAGCAGCCCCGAAGGAAAATGTTTTCCGTGGCAGCCCTGCTACAGGAGATGTCATCTTGCTTATCGGCGGCCGCACTGGACGTGACGGCGTAGGCGGCGCCACCGGCTCATCCAAAGAGCATACTGATACGGCGTTGGAAAACTCTGCTGAAGTTCAAAAAGGAAACCCGCCAACCGAACGCAAAATTCAGCGGCTATTCCGCAACCCAGAACTTGCGCCTAAAATCAAGGTCTGCAACGATTTTGGAGCTGGTGGTGTCTCCGTTGCCATTGGTGAAATCGCCCCCAGCCTCGACATCAATCTCGATGAGGTACCCAAAAAATACGACGGTTTGGATGGCACGGAACTCGCCATTTCAGAGTCCCAGGAGCGCATGGCTATTTGTGTTGATCCCTCAACCATCGATTACTTTAAGGCGGAGTGCGACAAAGAAAACCTTGAGTGCAATCATGTTGCCAACGTCACCGACACCGGCAGGCTCACCATCTCATGGCGCGGCAAAAACATCGTCAACTTCTCACGGGCATTCTTAGACACCAACGGCGTAACTCTCTCAGCCAGCATCAAGGTCAACTCACCCTCCACCGAGTCCCCCCTCGAAAAACCGATCCCTGCCTTGAGGGAATCTACAAAGCTTTCTCACCTTGAACGCATGCAACTTGCTTTAGGAGATCTCAATACTGCGTCCCAAAAAGGCCTCGGCGAGATGTTCGATGGTTCCATTGGTGCCGGCAGTGTGCTCAACCCATTTGGCGGTAAAAATCAACTTACTCCGCCCGATGCCATGGTTGCAAAGATCCCGCTGCTCGATGGTGATACAACAACCTGCACTCACATGTCATGGGGCTTTAACCCCAACATCGCAAACTGGTCACCTTTCCACGGTGCCCTGTATGCCGTTACCGAATCCGTCTGTCGCATTATCGCTTCAGGAGCTCAATTATCGGATATCCGACTCACACTGCAGGAATATTTCGAGAAACTAGGCAACGACCCCGCACGCTGGGGCAAACCCTTTGCAGCACTGCTTGGCGCCTTCTTAGCTCAACACGAACTTCGCCTCGGGGCCATCGGAGGAAAGGACTCAATGTCTGGCTCTTTCAATGACATCGATGTGCCACCTACGCTGGTCTCGTTTGCTGTCGCTCCAGGAACAACCCAACTGACACTGTCACCTGAGTTCAAACAAGCGGGTTCTGCCATTTCAATCGTCTCTGTGCCGCGCGACAGTGAAGGCATCCCCGACTTCAAACGAATTCAGGAAATCGCAACCCTTCTCTATGCTGAAAACAAAGCGGGACATATTCTCTCCATTCATTCTCTAGCAGAGGCCGGGATTGCCGCCGGAGTAGCTAAAATGGCGTTTGGCAATGGTATTGGTGCAGAACTCAATACCGAGCTAAACCTCTACCAAGAGCGCTACTTCAGCTTCTTGATAGAATCCTCTGCCGCCCTCACCGAAGCATTGCAAGCCACTCAAATTGGCACCACTACCAGCCTTGAAGAAATTCAAATAGACGGCGAGAGAATCGCGCTCGACGCACTCTTGAACAGCTGGACTTCGCCTCTGGAGTCAACTTACCCGACACAAGTTAAAGCTGCACATCAAGAGCTCAGTGAGTTTTCCTATCATGGGAAAGATGCCAGCCTACAGGCCAAATCTACCAACAAGGTCGCAAAGCCAAAGGTCATCATCCCAACCTTCCCGGGAACCAACTGTGAATATGATACTGCCAAGGCCTTCAATCAAGCAGGAGCTGATGCGAACACCTCGATTTTCCGCAATCTCACCGCTGCACATGTTGAAGATTCACTCCGTGAGCTAGCAGAACAAATCAATCAGTCTCAAATACTCATGTTACCTGGCGGCTTTTCTGCTGGTGACGAGCCGGATGGATCAGGAAAATTCATTGCTACCGTCCTTCGTAATCCACGTATCAGTGACGCTGTTATGGACTTAATCACCAACAGAGACGGATTAATTCTTGGCATCTGTAATGGCTTCCAAGCACTCATCAAGACAGGCCTTGTCCCCTATGGAGAAATTAAGGACCCCACCCCCAGTGACCAAGGATCTCCGACACTCACATTCAATGATATTGGCCGTCATGTGGCTCGCTACGCCACAACACGTATCTCCTCAACAAAGTCTCCTTGGCTGGCGAACTGCCATGTTGGAGATTTGCATAATATCCCCTTTTCGCATGGAGAAGGAAAGTTCTACGCGTCCAGTGAGCTCATTAAGCAACTTGCAGAAAATGGCCAGATTGCGACTCAATACACGGATTTACAAGGCAAGCCATCGATGGATGCAGCATGGAATCCCAATGGATCGCTCTACGCCATCGAAGGCATCACCTCACCATGCGGAAAGATTTTCGGGAAAATGGGGCATA
This sequence comes from Akkermansiaceae bacterium UBA985, assembly GCA_002292185.1. Taxonomy (GTDB): domain Bacteria; phylum Verrucomicrobiota; class Verrucomicrobiia; order Verrucomicrobiales; family Akkermansiaceae; genus Oceaniferula. The sequence continues at coordinate 2,805 of DBBL01000096.1, forward strand.
CAGAGCGCCGCGGGCAAGACATTGCCAAAAACCTTCCGGGGAACAAACACCAGCCACTCTTCAAGGCCGGAGTCGATTACTTTTCATAATGGTGGCTCGCAGCAAATCATGCCTCATGGGCGTAACAAGCTGCATAGATACCCATCAAGATGGCCACAACTCTTGGAGCTCTTGGAGCTCTTGGACCTCTGGGCTCCCTTGCACGCAATCCTTATTCATGATAACTTAGCGTAGCCATGCGGCATCGAAGTATTTTTCACCACCTCAAATTCCTTGTCGTACTGTGCTTGGGGTTGACTGCGGGCGTATTGATTGGCGGCGTCTACTACATTAATCAATCTGGCATTAACGATCAATGGCGCGAGCGCATCGCCATAGAATTAGAAAACTTAGGAGTGATCGCCGACTTCGAAAGCCTTCGATTTGAGATCACCAAAGGGCTTGTCGCCAAGGGCGTGCGCATTTACGCAGATGAGAAACGTGAAGACGTGATCGCTAAACTCGAACACCTCGTTATCGACGTTGATAAAACAAAACTAATGCGCGGAAAGATAAGGGTAAATAACATTGCCCTCAAACAAGCCGACATAGCGCTCCCCGTCGACCCTGGCAACCCGAAGGGAAAACTCATCACCATCAACGACCTTCAAGGCGAGATGTATTTGCCAGATAAAAACACCGTGGAGGCACGGGAAATCAAAGGTCTTTTAGCCGGGGTCCACATCACTGTAGACGCGCGTCTATGGAGTGAGACAGCCAACCAAGACTCTACAACCCCAGACCTCAAAAAGAAAAGAACCGACAGGCTGAAATTCATTTCAAAAATACTTGAAGAACTTGAACAGTGGCAATGGCCAATAGACACCCCCCCAAACATCAAACTTTATATTGAAGCTAACACCGACAAACCAGAAACAGCCCGTCTTGATTTTATCATTAGAGCTCCAGAAATAACACGGAATGGATCAACGCTCTATGATGTCGAGATTGACGGAGACTACAACAACCACATCATCACTTTAGACAAAATAAGCCTCAGAGATAGTGCTGGAAAAATTGATAGCAAAGCTAGCTACCACCCAGCGACCAAAACGGCCAAGTTTGAAGCGCAATCAACACTGCACCTACAAATGCTCTGCCGCCAATTGTTTGGCATTAGTGTCATGAATCAGCTGACTTTTTCAACTCCACCGACGCTATCATGCACCGGCACCGTGCGCCTAAGCTCTGGCTCACCACCCGAGACCATGATAACGGGCCAAATATCAGTCAGCGACTTCTCCTTTCTCGGCTCCCGTTTTGAAAAACTAGAGACCGATTTTTCCTCGCATAACCGTGATGTCTTTTTAACCCGATTACACGCGACCCACAGCAAAGGTGAACTCAAGGGGCGCATCCTATTAAAAGATGAATCTATTCAGTATGAGGCCGACTCCACCTTACCAGCATCTTCCTATACACCTTTCCTCAATGAATCGGGTATTGGCAAAGCCCTTGAGAATGCCCTATTCCATGATGATTCCAGCATACACATCAAGGCACGAGGCACGATGAATCGGCACAGGCTTACTCAGTGGGAGGCCGACGGTTACGCCAAAATAAACAACTTCTCATACAAAGGCACATCCCTCAATAGCCTGTCGGGATATTATTCGCTAAGTGCACTTCGCTCAGATTTCACAGATATTAAAGCCGACTTCAACTATGATGACTATGCACTCAAAAAGGCACACGAAGGCCCTTCATCCAGCTCTGTATCAGCCTCATCGATTTACTTGAACCGAGATGAAGCCACCATCAAACTTGAAAACATTAGCGGCACTGCATGGCCTGCTCCAATCGTCAGACTCTTCGTTCCCAGTGTCGCTGATCACATAGAAAAATACCGCTTTCACCGACCCCCTAATTTGTCAGCAAGCGGCACCTTTGGCCTGAGTGGCAATAAGGACGTAACTGATTTCAGTATCGATGTGAGTAGCCCAGGCTCCATGCATTACGACTTCATTAATGAGCCACTCACCTTAAGCAGACTTCAGTCCAATGTGCGCATTCTCGGTGATCGGGTGGATGTCAGTAATTTATCATTCTATACTTTCGAGGGAGCTTGCAGCGGCAACATACATGCTTATACCTCACACCCTGAAAAATCAGGATACTCTGGAGATCTTCAATTTCGCAGACTACACCTCAAAGAAATAGGCGAGCTTTATAAGTTCAACAATGCTGAGCGCGGCCTTTTAACAGGAAGAATCGATTTTAGTGGCGAGGGTAATCTGATGAGTAAATTCAATGCTGAGGGCTCGTTAGCACTAGAAAAAGGCAACCTCTTTTCAGTCCCCATGTTAGGCCCAATATCCAAACTGATTGGCGGTGTCCTCAGAGACAAAAATCCAACTCAAGAGAAAGCCAAAGATGCATCCTGCAGCTATATTATCCGTGATGGAGTTATTTTCTCTAATGACTTTTTAGCAACCACTCGATCATTGAAGTTTACAGGCGGAGGGAAAATCGACCTCGACAAAAAAGAAATCGATTTACTCGTCCGAATGAATGCCCGAGGTCTATTTGGTGTAATAGCCATACCCCTGCGACCGTTTATTGGTTTATTTCAATTCAATGGTACCGGTCCCGTATCAGCTCCAACTTGGAAAACCACAATATTCACGAATCCAAGTGAGGGAAAAGACCACCCCATCTTTAGAAAGCCTCCCAAGGCTGACGTGATCAGCGAATAATAAAGAGCCCCGTTAACTGCCCTTATCGCGCAAAGCGCCCCAAATCATGCCACATCCACCTATCATGATCACAGCAGGAAACCATATGGTGTAGCCCGCGGCCTTCGTATCATGCTTCAGTATAGCAGTATCAGGAGAATACGGGTTTACCCAAACCGGATGAAATGATCCCACCGGATAGTCCACCATCAGGTCTGCCACCGAATCTTTCTCTCTCGACCACTTTGCACCGCGCGGACTAAGCCTGCCGGAGGTATACTTGTTTCCTTTATAGTCGTATTCAAAGAGCAGATTCAACCTAGCCTCAGGCGGCGAACCACTGATCCGGCGCTGATCCATATCCGAGCTAAGTATAACAGCCTCAACCTGTGGCCACTGACGACTCTCTTTAGCATGCAGATAACTACGCAGCATGAGCCATTCAAAAACCCCACCAATAAATATCAACATGAGTCCGATCATGCAGATGAACATTTTACCAGCAAGCTTCCCTGTATTGTCTGAACTCATCTTATTATGGGCACGAAATATCCATTGATAGCCAATATCAACCTCGATATTTAATATAGTAGGCCGCACAGCGGTAATGACAATTTTCAATTACGTCACCTTCATCACTTGACGAATCCCTGCGTATATGTTCCAACTACGCCCGTCGCCCGCCGACACATCGTTTAGGACCGATGGCTGAGTGGTCGAAAGCGCT
>DBBL01000193.1 GCA_002292185.1 Akkermansiaceae bacterium UBA985
GCTGAGCGCACTGGCATCCAGTTTATTTTTAAGGCCTCCTATGATAAGGCCAACCGCACTTCAGTAGACTCCTTCCGTGGCCCTGGTGTCGTCGAAGGTTGCCGCATCCTCGGCGAAATAGGCAAGGAACTCGGTCTGCCTGTAACCACAGACATCCATACACCTGCGGAAGCTGCCATCGCAGCAGAGACCGTCGACTTCTTGCAGATCCCCGCCTTCCTCTGTCGCCAAACCGACTTACTAGAGGCCTGTGCTAAAACGGGACGTCCAGTGAATATCAAAAAAGGACAGTTCCTCGCTCCTTGGGATGTAAAACCTATCGCCGGAAAAATGAAAGAATTCAACTGTGAGAATTTCTACATCACTGAACGCGGGTCCACCTTCGGATACAACAATCTCGTAGCAGACATGCGCTCCCTTTATTGGATGCGTGACATGGGCATGAAAGTAATCTTTGACGCTACCCACTCTGTGCAACGCCCCGGTGGAGAGGGTGGCACAACCGGCGGAGACGGCGAGCTTGCCCCCGTTCTAGCAAGAGCCGCCATCGCCACCGGAGTAGATGGCGTTTTCATGGAAACTCACTTAGACCCTAAAAAAGCGTTTTCAGACGGTCCCAACCAAATTCCTCTTTCCGATATCGAAGCCGTCCTTACCCGTTTGCTTGCAGTCCACCATGCAGCGCACAGCACCGATTAAATTTAAGATTCCAAACTCCAGAAGTCACCATCACTAGAATCTTCCATCATTACACAGATACAAGCCGGCTCGCCCTGCTGTCATGCTGTGTCATTGGCATGATGAGCGTCTTGCTCACCGCATGCACGGACGACAAAAAACCTAAGGATCTTCAAACCAAGGATCTTCAAGAGTCAGAAAAAATCAAAAAACCAGTGAAGGGTCTCGCCGCATCGTCTGAACAAAAAGACGCCAAAAAGAAATCCAACATCGCCCTGCTAGGACAACTCCATAACGATACGATTTTAAGGCAGGTAAGACTACCTCGATACGATGAGAATTTTAACCCTCTCTCTCTACTCCATGCAGAAAGAATGGAAGTGATCGGGGGCGAGACCATTGAGGCACGCGACGTCTCGCTGGAGCTTTACGATCAAGACGGTAGCGTCCAGGCACGCACCAAGGTCAAGCGTGCCATCTACCATGAAAACGACGCTATTCTTAAAGCAGAAGAAGCCATCTATATTAGCGGCGAAGACTTCAAGGCCTCTGGAACAGGCATGGTCTATGACATCAACACCGGACAAGGCTTCATCACTGGTCCTGCTTCATCCTTATTTTATCTTAAAGCGCTTAAGGCTTCAGATCCTAAGCCCTAAGTCCCCTTGCCCGATACTCAATCCATACCAAACCATGCAGCCTAAGCACATGACTAAAAATGCCCGCTGGCCATCCGCCACGGTGGTAACTGCTGCGCTGTCAATGGTGCTGAGCTGCGTGCTTACAGCAGCACCGCCCAAGCCACCATCCACGGCAAAACTGGATGCAATCGACAAGCATGCTGTGCCCATCGCTGGAAATAATGAAGCGCTTCAGCAAAAATCAGAAAAAGCCATTCTGCATAGTGATGAGCGCTCTGCTGCGGCTGACCAAAAAATACAAGCCTTCCTCAAACACAGCGGCCAGGACAAAAAGCTCGAACAAAATATACCAACCGAGCCAGCAACAGGGCCAGTACAAGCGGACGATCAGGCCGAGCCTGATAAAAAGACGGCAAATAAAGAAAAAGAGCTCAGCACTATTAAGATAGAGTGTGATGGCGGCATCTATTTTGACAACGAAGAAGGAATACTCGCCTATCTCAAAAACATCAGGCTTGATGAGTCTAACTCTGACTTCAAATTAAGGTGTAGTGATGAACTCAAAATCTTATTCGACAACAGCCCCAAGGAGGAAAAAAAGAACAATGCACCCAAGGGATCCGAGCCTCAAAAAACAGAGCCAATACCAGAGCAAAAAGACAGCAGCTTTTCGGAACTCGGAGATCTCCAAGAAATCATCGCCACAGGAAGCGTCAAGATCCTTGGCAAAAACAGTGACGGCCAACCCTTTCTCGCTTCCGGCAACATAGCCAGCTACAATGCAAAAACTGGCGAAATGATTCTTAAAGGAGGGCGCCCCACACTTCAACAGAGCGCCAATGAATACCTTCAGGCCGGGGAGGATGGTCAATGGATTAGGATACAAATGAAAGACAAGGATATCGAAAGCATTATCACCAGCCAGGGAAAGTGGGTAATGCAAGCCGTCACCCAAAAAGAATCTCGCTAAAAAAGAATCTCGCTACACGAACAACGATGCCAGAAACCACAACAGACGCTTCAACAACTGAGCAGCAGCCAGCTCTCGCCCCACCATCAGATCACACGACTCTGCATCTGGATACAGGGACGCGCCGAAGCTCACCAACACTACTAGAAGCTCGCGGTTTGATGAAAACCTATGCTGGCCGCACCGTCGTCAATAATGTCAATCTGAGTGTGCGAGAAGGTGAAATTGTTGGCCTCCTGGGTCCCAATGGAGCTGGTAAAACCACCAGCTTTTATATGATCGCCGGCCTCATCCCCGCTGATGCCGGAGTGGTCAGCTTCTCAGGCAATGATATTTCAACGCTACCCATGCACAAACGCGCCAGACTGGGCATGGGCTACCTGCCCCAAGAAGAATCCATCTTCCGTCACCTCAGCGTGCTCGACAACCTCCTCGCCGTGCTCGAGACCCGTAAAGATCTCAGCCGCAAGGAGCGCCATCACCGAGCTGACCAATTACTTGAGCGCTTTAATATTTCCAAGCTGCGAGATTCTGAAGCCCTCTCACTTTCAGGAGGTGAAAAGCGCCGCCTCACCATCGCACGATCTCTTTGCACAGACCCCACTCTACTCATGCTCGATGAGCCCTTTAGTGGAGTTGACCCTATCGCCGTAGGTGACATCCAAACCATCGTACGAGACTTACGTGAGCAAGATGGACTTTCCATCTTAATTACCGATCACAATGTGCGTGAAACCCTGCACATTACTGACCATGCTTATTTGCTGCATGAGGGGCAACTCATCCTCGAAGGCGAAGCCAAAGATATTGCCACTAACCCACTCGCTCGAAAACATTACTTGGGCGAGGATTTTGTGCTTTAATCATCATACCACTCATCACAGTCCAATTTTAGATACTCATTTATTTCGCAGCTAAATGCTGCATAACACAAACAAGAAAGGAAAAAACAAATATGCAATCAGCTAATGCTAATACGCAAATTACTATTACCGTACGTCACGAAGAAGTCACCGATGCCCTGCGCGATTACGCCACCAAGAAAATCCAAGGTCTACACCTAGATTACCCCAAAATCATCGAAGCCAAAGCCATCCTCGATGCTCACAAAAACCGACATCATGCTGAAATCATTCTCTTCTGCGCTAACCACATCGTCATCGACGCCTCGACTGAGAGCAAGGACATGTATGCTGCTATTGATGAGACTATCGCCAAAATAGCCCGCCGCATGCGTAAGCACAAAACACGCTTACTCAGAAAGCACCGACCTAACAGAAGGAAAGACACGATTCGCCATCTTGACGAAAGGATTTTTGCTTCCGATGTTCTTGATAAAATTTCCTCAGCGGAAGAGCCGGAGGCTGATCCAGAGCCCATGATCATTCATCGTGAGGCATACCGCTTGCGCACCCTACTTAAGGAAGAAGCCATCATGGAACTTGAGCTCTCAGAAAAGCCGTTCATCGTTTACAACAACGAGCGTCGCAATGTGATGCAAATTCTCTACCGCCGCCAAGACGGAGATTATGCCATCATTGAGCCTTAACTAGATTAAGCGACCAAACAAACAGGGGCTCCTTAACGGGACGCCCCTTTTTTGTTCCTCAATTTTGGACTCTTGTAGATGACAGCAAAACAAAAGCCTCTTAACACTAAAGGCCCTTGGATGGATCAAGTTGCTTAGTTTGCTCAAGTTGCTCACCTTGATCGAGCTGCTCACCCAGCTCATCTGGCTCAAGCGTCTCTGAGGCTTTACCGTCGATCGGCTTATCTAGCTCACTCACCTTATCTACTACCACTGCTTCGCTAGTAACTGCTGCTGCCTTGCCTTCATTCTCACCCGGAGAATTTCTACCCGACATTCATGTAGGAATACCGCATGCAGGCAAAATCCATAACTGCATGGAGAAATAGAGGCCAATAAAACCGACAAATAACCAAATACTGTTCATCTCTATATGTGTTTGTTTAACTTTTTTATTCCTGCCGGTTGCGCATGTTATGCGCAACCATCGTAAAGAAGGCATTCAGCTCAAGCTTGATGGACGCTGGAACATTGGTTTCATCCATCGCCTCGTCCATAAGTTCCAGCCAGCGCACAGCCTCGGCTTCACCAATGGAGAAGGGAGCGTGCCGCATCCTCAAGCGTGGATGGCCACGTTTAGCTTGATAGCGTGGATCATTGCCAAAACGAAATAACAAGAAATCACGTAAACGTTCTTCCGCCCCTATGAGGTCCTCTTCAGGATACATCGGGCCGATCAAAGGATCTTGTTTAATTCTTCGGTAAAAAGCGGCCACCATCTTGGTGAATCCGGCTTCACCGAGAATGGTATAAATGACTGCTTCGTCCATGGTGATTGATTATTTAGCAGTCATCTGACAAGAGACCAGCTTTCTATTACTCGCCTTGACGAGCTGAGGCCTTGAGACGAAGAGCGTTGAGGGCAATGAAACCTGTGGCATCATCCTGATTATATGCCTCCTCGGCGCCACCTTCCATGGTAGCAACATCCTCCGAGTATAGCGTAAGCGGCGAACGACGTCCTGCTTGCAGGCAATTTCCTTTGTAAAGCTTGAGTCTCACCTCACCGCACACCGTCTTTTGTGTCTCGGTAACTAGGGCCTGAATTGCATCTCGCTCAGGAGCAAACCAAAATCCGTTGTAGACCAATTGCGAGTATTTGGTGATCAAGCTATCACGCACATACTGAGCCTCACGATCCACGGTTAATGTCTCCAGGTCTCGGTGCGCCGCAAGAATGATGGTGCCTCCAGGAGTCTCGTAAACACCGCGTGATTTCATGCCGACAAAACGGTTTTCGACGATATCGATACGGCCTATGCCATGTTTGCCACCCAGGAAATTCAACACCCGCATGACACCATAGGGGCTGAGTAAGGTATAGCCGTCCTTGTCGCCCTCTACCTTGAAGTCACCCAAGTCCTCAATGATCTGAGCCAAACCATCATACTTGAGACCTATAATATTGCCCTTCTCAAACAAAAACTCAACATACTCGGGAGTATCTGGAGCTTCCTCAGGAGAGACAGAGAGCACATACATATCACGATCGGCTTCACCCGTTGCATCATACCAGGTGTCCTCAAGCGCTCCTGCTTCAAAAGAAATATGCAGTAAATTACGATCCATCGAGTATGGCTTCTTCTTCGATGCAGTGACATCAATCCCATGCTCTTCACAGTAGGCGATCATCTCTGAGCGACCGGGGAACTGGGCACGGAACTCAGCATCACGCCATGGAGCAATCATCTTAATATCTGGTGCGAGGGCAGCGACGGAAAGTTCGAATCTCACCTGATCGTTGCCTTTACCCGTTGCTCCGTGAGCAATGGCATCTGCACCCTCCTTGATAGCCACATCTACCATTCCTTTCGAAATACATGGGCGAGCAATTGAGGTTCCCAGAAGATAACGACCTTCATAAAGGGCATTAGCTTGAAACATAGGATAAATATAATCAGCGGCAAATTCCTCTTTCAGGTCTCCGATGTAACACTTACTAGCACCCGTGCTCAGCGCCTTTTCCTCGAGCCCATCAAGCTCCTCTCCCTGGCCAACATCAGCGCAGTAAGCGATGATTTCAGCGTTGTATTTTTCCTTGAGCCAAAGAAGGAGAACTGAGGTATCTAAACCTCCTGAATATGCGACGACGATTTTCATAGTGATATTGCGTTATAGGTAAAATCTATCCCGGCCCTAAATACCGTGAGATGCGCGGAGAAAAGCATATTCAGCCCTAAGAGACAAGAGTCAAGATAGGCCAGCGATGACAGATCTTTGCCCTCCGCTCTCAATCCTCTGTTTGTCTGCCGTCCTCAGCAGGAGTAGCTTGCTCCTGAGTGGAAATAGCTGGTGCCGATTTGCTGGTGGGGAGCACCTTGCGGATCAGCTTCTTCAAGCCCCCCTCAGCAGCTAGTTCAGCGGCTTCGGCATCACGCATTGCCTTTTCCCATGCGGGAGCAAAACCAGGCGCCTGCTCTCTCATCACACTGACCGCATTCTCCATCATCTGAAGGTGACGCAGCTCCGCACGTCCAGGCTTCTGCTTGGCCACGTTAAGATTAGACCTCAAATTCTCATTCTGCTCACGTAGCTCGATGAGATCAGCCTCAAGCTGATCATTGCCCTTGGCATTGATTTTGAGCTGGGTGTTAAGATGCCCCTGAAGCTCTTTGTTTTCCTCCTGCAAACGCTTCTTTTCGCTGCGCAGCATGCTGATGTCCTTGCGCATCAGCCTCCAGACCATGACGAGTAAAAATAACCCGACAACAAGCCCCCAAGTAAAGGGCTCCGAGATGATCAGCATGAATGTTTCCATGAACGAAGAATAAGTAACTCAGATCATTTTCCAAGGACTATCCTCATGCAGCAAGTAGCCTAGCGCTAGAAGCTTGCCTGCCTGTATGATTGGAAGTTCTGATAGGTCAGAAAACCGAAGATCACCAATCCAAAGATTAAGTCCATGGATAGCAGTAAAAGCATGCACCCAGCTCCCGCGATCATGCCAACCTGGTGCATTTTTTTGCGGGATTTGATGATCTGCTCCATAAACTGGCCACCGTCTAGTGGGAAAATCGGGATGAGGTTTAACAGAGACCACCAAACGTTGACCCAAATCAATGAATTCAAAAATCCGTAGATCGGTCGGTTGTCAGGAAAAATGCTCACCATATCCTGATGGAAGATATTCGTGTATTTGAGGTAATACTGCAATCTCAGCAAAGCCTCTGGCACCGGAAAAATAACAAACAGACAGGCAATGCTGACAACTGCAAGCAAGAGACCCGCGCCTGGGCCTGCCAGTATCATCAAGCAGCGGTTTTTCCGGTCTAAGCGGCCCCCTTGCTGGTAAGCAAGACCACCCAATGCCCAAAGCCTGATCCATACCTGGCCACCTCCACGTTTCCACCCAGTGAGGGCATGTCCCAGCTCATGCACTAGCACGGAAACAAAACCAGCCATCATGAAAAGAACCACCCCCAAGTAATCTCCAGGGTAATTTCTCTGCAAGGCGTTGAGCCCACCACCAAGGAAAGCCATCGTCAGCCAAAACCATGGCTCAACGACGATAGGAATGCCAAATAAAGTAAAACGTAACATGAACTTAGTGACTTAGATTAACTCTTAGTAGCAGCCAATAGGTTAGCTGCAGAAACCAGCGCCTTGAGGCCGGCCATTTCGATGGATGGATCGACACCACAGCCCCATACTAAGGTTTGATCATCCAGACTCTTCAGTTGAATGTATGCCGCGGAATCAGCATCAGATCCACCGCGAACCGCATGAGACCTGTAATCAGTCAGCGTGAAAGTTTTTAGATCCACTTGTTCAAGCGCATGCACAAATGCGTTGATCGGACCATTACCTAAACCACTGATTTTTTTGAGTTCCCCGTTGATTAAGATATCAGCATGGCATGCCACCTCACCTTTATTTCCAGCATGATGATCTAGCTCATAGTCACGCAAGGCCAAGGGCTCATCAAGATTGACAAACTTATCGAAAAACACCTCACGAATCTCATCTGGCGTTAGTTCACGTCCCAACTCATCAGCCAATGCATACACTAACATGCCAACCGTCGGGTGCATTGTTTTGGGCAGGTCAAAGCCGTGCTCACGATCTAGCACATAGGCCACGCCCCCTTTACCGGACTGGGAGTTAATACGGATAATCGCCTCGTAGGAACGGCCGATATCCTGAGGGTCAATCGTCAGGTAAGGGACAGCCCACGGTGTATCAGCATCTTCCCCAACTTCCTTCTTACGGAGATCTAAGCCCTTTTTAATAGCGTCCTGATGGGATCCAGAAAATGCGGTGAAAACCAGTTCCCCTGCGTACGGATAACGTTCAGGAACACTCATGCGCGTAACCCGCTCGTATACGGCACGGATCTCTGGCAGATCAGAAAAATCAAGCCCTGTCTCAATACCGTGGCTGTTCATGTTGAGTGCCACGTTGGCAATATCGAGGTTACCGGTGCGCTCGCCATTGCCGAAGAGCGTGCCTTCAACACGGTCTGCTCCAGCCATCAAGCCGAGCTCTGTGGCTGCCGTTCCGGTGCCACGGTCGTTATGGGTATGCAGAGAAACAAGAACCGAGTCCCTGCGCTTAAGGTTTCGGCCCATCCACTCGATCATGTCTGCATGAATATTGGGCGTGGTCCACTGCACGGTATCGGGCAGGTTGATAATCATCTTGTGCTCTGGGCTAGGCTGCCAGACATCAATCACGGCGTTACAACACTCCAAGGCAAAATCCAGTTCGGTATCAGAAAATGACTCTGGAGAATACTGCAGCATGATTTCCGTTTCTGGAATCGACGGGGCTAATTCTTTAACCAGCTTCGCGCCATCCACAGCAAGCTGTTTGATTTCCTCACGGCTGGCATTGCCAAAAGTAACTCGCCGCTGCAATGGTGAGGTGGAATTATAAATATGCACAATAACACGCTTGGCTCCTTTGATGGCCTCAAAGGATCTGCGGATCAGGTGCTCTCGAGTCTGAACCAAAAGCTGAATGGTTACATCATCGGGGATCAAGTCATTCTCTATTAAGTGACGACAAAAGTTGAACTCGGTGTCAGCGGCAGAAGGAAAACCAATTTCAATTTGCTTAAAACCAATGCGGCAGAGGAGCTGAAAAAACTCGAGCTTTTCCTCGATCGACATCGGCACGGGCAGTGCTTGATTGCCATCACGCAAGTCCACACTGGCCCAGACAGGGGCACTGCTAATGGTCTGATCAGGCCATTTTCTGTCAGGCAGGTCCACCGCTGGAAATGCACGGTATTTGTGGATGCTTTCGCTCTTCATGACGCGGTTTGATGCGGTTTTTTGAGTGAAATTGCAAGCTTCAAGCGCCAGCCTGATAGTATTCTTCCCCTATCGATGCACTTTTCCTACTTGTCGGTATGATAAATGAGGGGCATCCTGCTGGTAGTTATGAAACAGAATCTTCCTTTAACCTTACTCACTATAGGCCTGGCCTGCTTGGGTTTGAGCTCTTGTGGCACCGGACCCTCTATGAGTGGCAGCAGTCTCTCGGCTTATCAATCATACAACCGCCCAGCTAGTCTTCCCAGCAACCGATCCAAGGTCAGGGTCAAGGTATCAACCAGCCACCAGATGGTTTACGTCATGGAGGGATCCAAAGCGCTACTTGTCATGCCGGTCTCGGTCGGCACTGCATCAACCCCTACGCCCAAAGGGCATTTTCGTATTTTCCGAAAGGTTCAAAAACATCGCGCCAATAGCCACGGCTATGCCTACCAGGGCAACAAAGTGCGCCGATGCTACCTGCGCAGCAAGCCCTCAGGCTGGAGTTTCAAGGGCACCCCGATGCCCTACTGGTGTGAGTTCAAAGCCCACTACGGCTTCCATACCGGCTGGATGAAACACAGCCCATGCACCCATGGCTGCATCCGCATGCATGAGAACCTTTCACCCAAATTCTTTAACTTGGTTAAAAATGGCACCCCCGTCTATATTGCTCACTCGCTGCCTGAAGATGCAAGCTTAGGCAAAAATGTGCCCCGCCCGCCAGATGCTGGAGCACTGCCCAACTACCCAACATCAATGATGCTTAGCGATGGCTATTTCAATCGGCACAGCAAGCCGACTTATAATTAGCCCGTTTGGCACGCCAAGGCTAAGGATAGAAAATCTTGGTGCGTTGGCTGCCAGCCCAAGCTCTTGAGTTTAGAGTTGGAAACACGTTTACTGCTATTGCCACGCTTACGCTTCACCTCCCCTTGCCGCTGTTCAGGCATCGGCACTGCAAAGTGTTCTGACAGAGCAAAGAAGCAATCATGCTGACTTACCGGTTCTGCTGTAATATTGTAGATCTCACCACTGGGGAATGATTCCATGGTGGCCAGTAGTATCATGGCATCAGCTACATCATCGCGGTGGACAAAATTCATGATTCGCTCACCGCGACCATCGATCCTAGCTTCACCAGACAAGACACTTTTCAAGACGTGACACCTACCGGGACCATAAAGCCCCGATAAGCGGGCTACTACTCCCCCAGCCTGAAGCACCAATTGCTCAGTTTCCCTGAGAACTTGAGCCGTCGGGCTAGTAGGGTTCGCCTCGCTGGACTCGCTTACTATGGAATGATCTTCCTGAGGATAGACCGACGTGCTTGAGGTGAAGATAAAACGTGTATTGGGATATCGCCTCAATAGGCTACGGCAGCCTTCGAGATAAACCTTTCGATAAGACTCTTCCCCGCCACCACCTGAAGCAGCGCAGTGAATGATCAGGTCATAGCCATCTGGCAAAGCCGCTACGTCATCTGCTGATGAAAGGTCACAGGCAATGGCTCCGTCAGTACCACTTCGGTTCAGCTTGCTCACCTGCCAACCGCCAGCTTCAAACTTGCTTTCGAGAGCACGCCCCAAAAATCCATAACCAGCAATGAGCACCCTTGCCATTAATCTTGCATGTTAATGCCCAACAATTCCTCGGTAGCTTCACGAGGGCGTGCTGTCATGATATCGGGCTTGCCACTTGTTACCAATACGGTGTGCTCAAAGTGGGATGAGTTCTTGCGGTCATTGGTGATGACTGTCCAGCCATCGCTAAGAATGGTAACCCCTGCCACCCCCGCGTTCACCATCGGCTCAATAGCCAAGACCATGCCAGGACGCAGCTTGGGAGATCTTCCCGATGGTCGATAGTTGGGAACTTGTGGCTCCTCGTGCAGATTACGCCCAACACCATGACCGACAAATTCTCTTACCACCGTGAAGCCATGAGGCTTTACGTGAGCCTCAACAGCTCCACAAAGCTCAGCGAGCAAGTTACCCGGCCGCGCTTGATCAATCGCATCGTAAAGAGACTGCTCAGTGGCACACATCAGCCGCTTGGTTTCTAGATCAATCTCACCAGCCGGAACCGTTGTCGCATTGTCTCCAATCCATCCCCCCTTGGTAATACCAACATCAATTTTAAGAATATCACCTGGCTTAATGACCGTATCTGAGCCAATGCCATGAACCACCTCCTCATTGAGAGAAATACAAATTTGACCGGGAAAACCACGGTAGCCGAGAAAAGCGCTTTTGCAGTCACGCTCCCTCATCAGCTCTGCTGCATAAGCATCGATCTCCGCCGTTGTCTTACCGGGTTGCACCGCCTTCGCGCAGAGCTGAAGAATCTCACTGGCAGTCTCACAGGCGATACGCATCTTCTTAATGTCAGCTGCGCTCTTGATCGGTATTCTTATTTTCTTGGCCATAGCTTATTTGGGCGTGTTTGGAATTCCCTGTTTATCTCGTTGAGATGGATGACGAAGGGATACGCTCTTTAACCAGGATGAAAAGAAAAAAGCCAACCGAACTACCTCAGCCCAAACCACACAGAGCAAACTTGAATAGATCTGATTCGATTGTTTTACTTTCGGCGTATAAAGTAATTTAAGTTTTCAAGCTCAAGGGCCAAATCTACGTTGTTCACTGTCACCTCAGCGGGCACTTCAAGTACGACAGGTGAGAAATTAAGAATGCCTTGTATGCCCGCTTGAATGAGATTGTTAGCAACTTGCTGAGCAAAGTTCGCAGGAACGCACAGCACAGCCATTTGAACTTTATTCTCCCTGATAAAATCTTCCATCCCATCTGTCGAATGCAGGGGCACAGGAATATCTCTATCTCGCAAGCTTTCGGCTGCAGAGTCAAATGCCGCTAACATTTCGTAACCCTCTTTTTTAAAGCCGTCGTATCTTAGCAAAGCGCGCCCTAAATTCCCTGCTCCCACCATAATCACGGGCTGAAATTTAGCCCGACCCAGACCTTCGTGGATAGCGTTGCGAAGCGCCTCTACGGGATAACCTCTGCCACGGGTTCCGAAAGTGCCGAAGTATGCCAAATCACGTCTCAGCTGAGATGGCTTCACTCCTGCTGCAGTAGCCAAGGCCGCAGAGCTGACCATTTCCCGGCCATTCTCGTGCAGCCGCTCTAAACAGCGGCCATACAGCGATATCCGGTAAATTGACTTTTGCGGTATTTCAACTTTATCCACAGACTAAGCATGAGCAACGGATCCACCCAGGTCAAGAAGTGAAACGATCCCGAGCTGCACCCGATTTCAATGAATTACCGATTGATTAAATTGGTAATCTCAAGCGCGAGGTCGAGTGCTGCGGCTCCTTGCTGCCCTGAAACTGCGGGTGCAGAACCAACGCGAGCGCATTCGACAAAAGCCGCCAACTCACGTTTAAGGGGTTCACCTTTTTCTACATTCACCTCCACTTTTTCAATACCAGCCGCACCCATGCGATACATTTCAGCGCTCTGCTCTTGGTAGTCGAGTGACAAATAACAATCCCCCTGAAACACTCTGATCTTGCGCATTCTCTCAGGACTGATTCGGCTTGAGGTCACATTCGCCACGCAACCATTCTCAAACCGTATACGCGCATTGGCAATATCCTCACGAGAAGTCATCACCGGCACACCAACCGCATCGACACTCTCAACGGGAGATTTTACCAGGTGTAAAATGATCTCCAAATCATGAATCATGAGATCCAGCACCACGCCGATATCGATGCTTCGGTTTGGAAATGGTGAAAGCCGGTGAGCTTCGATAAACGTTGGCTCTGTCAGTCGGTCCTCCAATTCCTTCATCACTGGATTGAAACGTTCAATATGACCTACCTGAAGTATTTTCCCGCACCGCTGTGAAGTTTCGATCAATGCGCGCGCATCATCCAGTGAATCGGCAATGGGCTTTTCCATAAGGACATGCACGCCTTTTTCCATGAGCTGACAACCTACCTCTCTGTGGGCAATGGTGGGAACGGCAACGGTAGCTGCGTCAACGGCCTCAGCGAACTCATCCAGCGAATCAACAGCCACGGCACCAAATTCGGCCGCAACCGACTCGGCCAGGGACTTATCCCGGTCGTAAATCGCCACCAAATCAACATCATCTAAAAGGGAAAAAACCCTCGCATGGTTCCTGCCCATCGCTCCTGCCCCCGCAACTCCTGCACGTAATTTCATGGGCATAGACCTAATCGAATCTCTCGGCGATGGCAAGGCTCATGGTCAGGCTCTACACATCGCAATCTTCACTTATACCAGACTGGCCAGTATGCCATGGCATACACGCAAAACAAAGTTTCCTAAAAACCATACTTTTACGCTGGAAAAAACACTCAACACGCTTAGTTTTGACATGTATCCCTTTTGCAAGGTATTTTTTTACGACACAATTTCTTGCGACATCATTTAAACTCCCTCCAATATCCTGCGCTTTAATCAATTATGAGCCTACACGCACAACTATCACCAGAAGCCGAGGCACGCCTCCGTGCTCAGCAGCGTAACTCTACCATTACCAGCATCATCATCTCCATTCTATCCGTGGTGCTCATTGGTATTCTCCTGCTCTGGATTCTGCTACCAACGGTTGAGACGTTCACCCCGGAAATCGTCTCCTACCAGTCCGGTGCAGAAGATGAGCAAAAAATCACCAAACGGGAAATGACGCGTGCCGTAGAGCGCAAACCTTCAGCACCATCGAGCTCAATGGCCAAAGTGATCGCCGCCAATACAACCTCCCTCACCGCCGTTCCTATACCTGATGTGGACACGCCCGATCCGTCTGCTGATTTTGGCGATGGCAATGACTTTGGAGATGGCTGGGGAACCGCAGAAGAAGATGGTGCTGGATTTTCGAGCATACCCGCAACCATGCGTGAGCGATGCTCAAAAGAAGACCGCCTGCAACGACTCGCCAACAACGGCGGCAACGAAGAATGTGAGGAAGCCGTGATGAAGGCTCTGCGCTGGATCAAAAGCAAACAAAACCCCGATGGCAGTTGGGAAGGCAAATACAGGGCCGCGATGACAGGTTTTTCCGTCCTTGCCTACCTTGGACATTGCGAAACCCCAAACTCTGAAGAATTTGGTGACTCTGTTACCAGAGGCATTTTATACCTCGTCGATAAAGGCATGAAAGATAATGGCCTGCTCCGCGATGGCACTAAGGGTCATGGATGGGTATATGAACACGGCATCGCTACCTACGCTTTAGCTGAGGCCTACACCTTCTGCAATAAGCTTGGCATCAATATTCCCAATCTCGACACCGTCACCAAACAAGCAGGCGATGCCATCATTGAGGGCCAAGCCCGCAGTGGCGGCTGGGTCTACAGCTTTGATGCAGGCTCAGATGATGGTGATAACTCAGTGGGCTTTTGGCAAATCCAGGCACTGAAAGCCTGTAAACATACAGGACTGTGGGAAAAGAAGTCTTTCGACAAGGTCATTGATAACGCTCTTGATTACCTTGCGGACGTGCAAGGAAGTAACGGAGCCATTGGTTACAGAAAGAGTGCCTCAAGAAGTCCGGAGCTGACAGGCGGAGGTGTGCTTGCCTACCAAATGTGGGACAAGAGCAGTGATTCGGTCGTTCGCGATGGCATTAAATACATCAGAAAAAACACTGAATTTGATTGGGAGGATAAAAGCTCTAACCTCTACTATCATTATTATAACGCTCAGGCGATGATCAACCGAGGTGGCTCTGATTGGGAAGAATACAATGAATTGTTCCGAGATAAATTACTCGCAGCACAAAATGAGGATGGATCATGGTGGCGTGGAGAAAAAATCGCCCACGGAGCTATCAACCCACACATGGCCACCTGCCTGGCAACGTTCATGTTTGAGGTCTATTACCGTTTCCTGCCTGCTACGGGTCTGAAAACACGATAGCCTGACATTGGCCGACTTGGCCTTGTCCCAGCAGCGCTCAAATGGATAGCAACCATATCCCAGTAGCCCTGACCATCGCCGGTTCAGACTGTTCTGGCGGGGCAGGCATCCAAGCGGACCTGAAAACATTTCTCAACCACCGCGTTCAAGGCCTCAGTGCGGTGACTTGCATCGTTGCCGAGACACCACTTGAGGTGCGCCATATCGAACAGGTTCAAGAATCGACACTCGAGGCCCAGCTCAACATTCTCTCAGAGAGTTATCCCATTAGCGCTGCCAAAACGGGACTGCTACCATCACAAGCGAGCATTCATAGTGTGGCAAAGGTATTGATAAAAAGTGGGATTCCGCTCGTTGTCGATCCCGTGATGATCGCCTCAACAGGCTCAAGCCTGACAGAGGAAAACACACTTCACGCCTTGACCCATCAACTACTTCCCTTGGCGTCACTAGTCACCCCCAACATCCCTGAGGCTGAAGTCATTTTACAACGCAGCATTCAATCTGAAGACGAGCTCGTCACTGCAGCTCGTGATATTGCCCAATGCTATGGAATCTCATGTCTTGTCAAAGGCGGGCACTTGCCAAGTGACGACGAGCGCCTCGACGTATTATGGCATGCTGACCACGCTCATCACTATAGGCATCCATACATTGCACTACCCGACGGCATGCACGGCACCGGATGCACCCTATCTGCCGCCATCACCGCGGGCCTAGCCCATGATCAAAGTATGACAGATGCTGTCAGCGCTGCCATCGCCTACGTGCAGCAACTCATTAAAAACGCCCATACATGGGAACATAATGATCACAGCATACGCTGCCTGGCTTGGCTTTAAGGATCATCAGCCAGTCATACCTCGTTGAGATTAAATTTGTTGGGCGGATTTCCGCTGAGAAATTGAGGTTTTTGGCCTCAGAGCATGAAGCTTAAAGGAATAACATTGACCTCATCGTAGGTTCCTTTAAACACCCGCGCGTCAAATCTTTTCCATCATGAGCCAAGAAACCATTATCTACACCCAAACAGACGAGGCCCCGGCACTAGCCACCTACTCTTTCCTGCCTATCGTTCAGGCATTCACTAAACCATCAGGAGTCAACGTAGAGACCCGCGATATTTCACTAGCCGCTAGGATTCTCTCGCAATTTCCAGACAGGTTAAATGAAGAGCAAAAAACCAGCGATGCTCTAGCTGAGCTCGGCGAACTTGCCAAAACACCCGAAGCAAACATCATCAAGCTGCCCAATATCTCAGCCTCTGTTCCACAAATGGAAGCGGCTATCGTAGAACTCCAAGCAAAGGGATTTGATATTCCAAACTATGCAGATGCAGAAGAGGTCTACGCCAAGGTCAAAGGCTCAGCGGTCAATCCCGTGCTCAGAGAGGGAAACTCTGATCGCCGTGCACCCAAAGCCGTCAAGGAATATGCCAAGGCCAACCCGCACCGTATGGGCGCATGGAGCCCTGACTCAAAGTCTCACGTAGCGTGTATGACCAGTGGTGACTTCCGCTCCAATGAAAAATCCGTCACCATTGAAGACGCGACCGATGTGCGCATTGAGCATACCGCGACTGATGGCACCACCACCGTTCTCAAGGAAAGCACCCCACTACTCGCAGGAGAAATCATTGATGCCACTCGCATGAGTAAAAAGGCACTGCTGGCATTCCTCGAGGAGCAAATTGCAGACGCCAAG
>DBBL01000085.1 GCA_002292185.1 Akkermansiaceae bacterium UBA985
ATAGTGGCAGGGTAAATAGTGGCAGGGTAAATAGTGGCAGGGTAAATAGGAGGAGTGTGAATCTTGAGCGGAAGCAAACCTGCTAGGTTCACTTATTCTTGAATAGTATACGCAGATGCTTCGACTTGGCTATCACCCAAAAAGGGGGTATTTTGCCGCTATTTTTTACTTTATTGTTGGTGTTGGCTTCTGCGCTTTTTTTGCGTGGGCGCCTGAGTCCTTCACCAATCAGAGGGAACACTCATTTTTAATTTGGTATTATTGGAATTACAAAACAAATAGGGCGCCTTAATGGTCGTTTTGATCCTTCGTTGCTGTGGGCCCCTATTATTTGGCCGATTTTACTTAGCAGGTTCCTGTTATTTGGAATAAGCCTTATTGATATCAAGCATGACACCAAGGATGGTATTCCAGGTTTCCTGTTTCTCCAGCATCGCATTGGGGAACATGCAGCCGTCCCAGCAGAGGTGCTTGATCTCGGGGCGCTGGTTGCCGTTTTCATCGAGTAGCCAGTAGGAGGCGCACTTGACGATGTCGAGTTTGCCATTGGGATCATCTGCCACGCAGTGACGGCCGGTCTTATCATGAGCACCAGTGCCGTGCACGCTGCCATCGTTCTGGGCGACGTGGAAATCATAGGTCCATGGTCTGAGCTTGTCCGTCATGGTTTTATAAGCGGCCCAGAATTCATCATCGGAATAGCCTTCCTTCAGCAAGGCGTGTTCGGGGGCGTTGTAGCCTAGTAAGTAGAGGTAACTGTGGGCGAGGTCCGCCTGAAAGCCAACCCGACCAGGCTGACCAACCAACTCTAAGAGATCGAGCATGTCTTTCCAAGAGTGCATACCACCCCAGCAAATCTCACCCTCAACGACGAGGACTTCGTCAAAATCAGCAGCAACCTCAGCACTCTCCTTGAATGTCTGGGCGATGAGCTTGGTGCCTTCCACCGAATTCTTCGACCACTCGTCAACACTGACGGCGGAATCGATCCGGATAGAGCCATACTCACGCACACCGTGCTCACGAAGGATCTTACCATAGCGGCACGACTTGCGCACAGCATCAACAAAGCGGCCGCGAGTCTCAGCATCACCCATGGCACTGCCACCTACGGTACCCTCCCAAACGGGTGCCACAAAACTCCCTACTTTGAGTCCATGCCCTGCAATTTTATCAGCGAGCTTACGGATTTCAGCCTCATCGGCATCGATATCCAAGTGCGGTTGGAATAGGAACATGTCCACTCCGTCAAAACCTTTGCCATCAACACTACTTGCCGCTGTCATTTCCAGCATACGATCCAAACTGATCGGCGGCTGATCTGAACCCTCTTCCTTGCCCACCAATCCGGGCCACATCGCGTTATGTAATTTCCAACTCATGCAGGGACGCTAATACAGGCTGGCGTGCCTTGTCCATCTAGAATGTCTGAACGTGGTGGTGAGTGGCCGATTACTAATGCTTTGTGCCTCAACGCAAGTCTACTTGGCACGCTAAGCCCTCGATCATAACGGATTCCTCCGGCAGAGTTGCAAATAGATTGCGTATTTGTCGCATAGCGACAGCTGATATTAGCCGTGGATTGAAACCCACGGCTACAATACGTTGTCACTAACGTGACACTTGGTATGAGCACTCAATACTGAACCGCGAATAGGCGAAAATGGATGCAAATAAACCCATACTACTGGCATCATTCAACATTCAACATTCACTATTCAACATTCCGCCGTCAGGCGGCGGCCTAGCCGCCGACGAGAGCGAGCAGCACACCGGCAGCCACGGCCGAGCCAATCACTCCAGCCACATTCGGGCCCATGGCATGCATCAGCAAGTAGTTCTGAGGGTTGGCATCCATGCCGACCTTGTTGGATACTCGTGCCGCCATAGGAACAGCAGAAACCCCGGCCGAACCGATGAGCGGATTAATTTTTCCTGCGTCCGTCTTGGCGAACTTATTCATCACCTTCGCCATGATCACGCCCGAGCCAGTACCGATACTGAAGGCGATGAGGCCAAGCACGATGATGCCTAAGGTTTCGGCTGAGAGGAACTTGTCTGCTTGCAGCTTCGAGCCAACGGCGAGGCCGAGCATGATGGTGACAATATTAATGAGCTCATTGGCCGCCGTCTTGGATAGGCGCTCAACTACACCACACTCTTTGAACAGGTTACCCAACATCAGCATACCGACCAGCGGAGTGGCTGATGGTAGCAGTAGAGCGCAGATAATAAGCACTGAAAGCGGAAAGACGATTTTCTCGATCTGGCGCACCGGGCGCAGCTGCTTCATCTCGATCTCACGCTCGGCCTTGGTGGTCAGCAGGCGCATGATAGGAGGCTGGATAATGGGTACCAGCGCCATGTAGGAGTAGGCCGCCACCGCAATGGCGCCTAATAAATCAGGTGCCAGCTGGCCGGCGAGGAAAATAGCCGTAGGCCCGTCAGCACCACCAATGATACCAATAGCACTGGCGTCCTGAATGGAGAAATTAATGCTGCCAAACGTACTGGAGAGCCAGAGAGCTCCAATCAGAGTGGTGAAAATACCAAACTGAGCCGCGGCTCCAAGGAGTGCGGTCTTTGGATTGGCAAGCAGTGGGCCAAAGTCGGTCATGGCTCCAACGCCAAGGAAAATCAGCAGTGGGAAAATAGGCACGTCGCCGATGCCCATTTCGTAGAAAGCGTAGAGGAAGCCTCCTGGCTCAGCGATGCCGGCGTAGGGAATGTTGGCAAGGATACCACCAAAGCCGATTGGCAGAAGCAGTAGCGGCTCAAACTTCTTGGCAATTCCTAGATAGATAAGTAGCAGACCCACAAGGATCATGATCAGCTTAAAAATTCCATGTTGGCCTGGCTGCTCCTCACCGTTCTCGTCCACCGTGGGCTCACCACGTTCGAAGAAACCCTTCAGGCCGGTGCTGTCCCACAGGCTTTGCACCTTGGACTTCTCTGCCGTATCGGGGGCTTCTCCTGCTTGGGCTGCTTGCTCGACTTGGGCTGCTGCAGCCTCAGCGGCAAACAGATCCGTAGACATGAACAAACACACCAGTGCGGCTAGGCACAGGCAAGCAATCGAACCCTTTGTGAAAAATGATGATTTTTGCATTAACCTAGTGTCGCTATAACTTGTCCTGATGTGACTTGATCGCCTTTGCTGACCAGAATCTCGGAAATCACACCAGAGCTAGGTGCCGCAATTGCCATTTCCATCTTCATGGCCTCAAGCACGATCACGGTTTCACCTTCCTCGACGGAATCGCCAGGGCCTTTGAGAATGTCAAAAACAGCGCCCGGCATAGGTGCAGAGACAGGCGTTCCGCCGCCACCGCCGCCTGATGAGCTAGGTGATGCGTCGTCACCACCCTCGGTAACACTGACGTCGTAGCTTTTGCCGTTAACGGTTGCCTTATCACCATCGAACTCGACGACAAACTTATCGCCACCCACCTTGACGGTGAGTTTATCAGCAACCGAACCGCCAACACTATTAGCTGCGGCGGGCGCATCCTTCTCGATCTTACGGACATTGGTTTTCATCTCTCCCTTGAGGAAAGAGATGCCCTTGGCGCCACATGCGGCGACAATAAAGGTGTTTTCATCAGTGACTGGCAAGCCTTCCGCCTCGAGCTTGGCGACCGCAGGAGCAACACCTTTTTCAGGGTTGGCCTCGTCCATCTCAAGCGGACTTTCCGTGGTGGGCTCTAGTCCCATTTTCTCCGCGGCGAGTCTGACAATCTCAGGATCGGGAGCGACCGGAGTCTTACCGAAGTAGCCGAGAACCATCTTGCCGTAACCTTCAGCGAATTTCTCCCACTTGCCAAACATGACATTATTGAAAGCCTGCTGGAAATAAAACTGGCTCACCGGTGTCACCGAGGTGCCGAATCCGCCGAGTCGAACCACTTCGCCCATAGCATCGATCACCTCAGGATAGCGGTCGAGGATGCCATTATCTCGCATCATCTGAGTATTGGCAGTAAGCGCACCACCGGGCATCGGGCTCCATGGAATCAATGGCTCCACCGCCTTGGCCTCTGGCGGCATAAAGTAGTCCGACATGCAGTCCTTGAACACGGCCTCAGCCTCCATGACTTTATCAATATCAAGATCGAGGCGGTAATCCGTTCCTCGCAGGGCGTGCCACATGGATGCCACATCCGGCTGGCAGGTGCCACCCGAGCAAGGTGCCATCGACAGGTCAATCTGGTCGGCTCCAGCTTCAATCGCAGCATGATAGCAGATCACTCCTGTGCCGGCGGTATCGTGGGTGTGGTAAACAATGCGGGTGCCCTCGGGCAAGCGCTTGCGGGCTGCCTTGATGGTCTCGTGAATAGTGGATGGGTAAGCCGTGCCACTGGCATCCTTGAAGCACACCGAGGTGAATGGGATCTCAGCGGCCAAGATATCATCGAGTGTCTTGGCGTAAAACTCGGCGTCGTGTGCACCGGTGCAGCCAGGAGGCAATGCCATCATGGTGACACAGACTTCGTGATTCAAGCCGTGGTCGGTGATCGAGCGTCCTGAATCAATCAGGTTGTTAACGTCATTGAGTGCATCGAAGTTACGGATGGTCGTCATGCCGTGCTTCTTGAACATCTTGGCATGTAGGTCGATGATGTCACGTGGCTGGGAATCAAGGGCAACTACATTGATACCACGAGCAAGTGTCTGCAGGTTGGCGTCGGGGCCAGCCTTCTCACGGAAGGTGTCCATCATGTCGAAGGCATCCTCGTTGGAGTAGAAATACAGTGACTGGTAACGTGCTCCGCCGCCTGCCTCAAAATGCCGGATGCCTGCGTCCCGTGCCGCTTCGACAGCGGGCATGAAATCAGGAGTAAATACCCGGGCTCCGTATGCGCTCTGGAATCCGTCCCGGAACGCCGTGATCATTACATCGATGTTTTTAGCCATGATTGTTTAGTAGATTGGAAAATAGTTGATCTTCAGTGTGTGAATAGAGGGTCGTGCTTGATTAAGCCCCTTTTTGGGTGCGGTGAGCAGCGGCGATGGCCACGGCCATCGTCGCGGATGTGCGTGCGGCTGGGCCGGAGCCTACTGAGCCAGACGGCTTGGCAGCTTGTTCTGGCTCGGGGAATTTGCTCAATAACGAGCCGGATACCTTCATCAAGATGACCAGTAAAACGAGAAACGAGAACACTACCCCCATTCCAACCAACATTAGTTCTAAGCCTTCTCCTATCATCGTTTTTTTCGTTGTCTGGTTAGTGGGTGGGTCAAGTCGGGTAATGTCAGGCAATGTCAGGCAATGTCTGCTCGCCTGCATTCAGATTATCAGGGGGGCTTTTCTAGCGAACCCTAGGATACTTGTAAACAAAGGATTGGGAAGTTTTCTCAACTTATCCCCTCGCCCTGACTAGCTAAGCGTCCTGTTGCCAGTCCGGCTTACCTGCGTAGACCCAACGGTAGTAATCTGCTCGTTTTAACTGCGCGGCAGCGGCATCATCGATAAACACCTTGGCATTCCGATGATGTTGCAGAATGGAGGCGGGGACCATGGCGGCCACTGGCCCTTCGACCATCGCGGCGATGGCCTCGGCTTTACCTCCTCCGAAAGCGAGCATGATGTTGCTTCGTGCTGCCATGATCGTGCCAATGCCCATGGTGATGCAATGGCGTGGCACCTTGCTCTCATCATCATTGAAGAATCGCGCATTATCGGCAACCGTATCTTGTGTTAGAGTTTTGATTCTGGTGCGGGAGGCAAAAGATGATGTTGGTTCGTTAAAGCCAATGTGGCCATCCGAGCCAATACCTAACACTTGCAGGTCAATACCGCCAGCAGTCAAAATGGCTTGCTCATAAGCAGCACAGGTTGCTGGCACATCCGCCGTCATGCCGTTAGGGATATGAACTTGTTTCGGGTTGATGTTGATATGGCTAAATAGATTCTGCCACATAAAGCTGTGGTAGGATTGTTCATGCTGACGCTCAAGGCCCACATACTCGTCCAAGTTGAAGGTAGTCACGGCACTAAAGTCGAGCCCGTCTTCACGATGCATCCGGATCAGTTCACCATACAGTGACAGAGGGCTGCTCCCAGTAGCCAAACCTAGCACGCAATTGGGCTTTTCGCACACCAAACGTGCGATCACTCTGGCCGCAGCGACACTGGCCGCCCGCTCGTTTTGCTGAATGATAATTTCCATTTAATCTCAAGATTTTGTCAAAGCTCAAACATTACCCTACTCCGATCATAGGCAGACTAGCTGCAGCAACCGCTTGACCATGACGCTTGTCCTGCTCATTCGGCGTCACTAGTTCAATTTGTTCGGCAAGTTCTGGGAAAACCTCCTCCAAAACGGTATGAGCATGCTCGATGATGATGGTGCCACCCTCGCCACTTGCAACTCGGCCTAACAGGAGCACCTTTCGTATTTCATAAAAATCCGCGTAATGGGCAATGGCATAACCGAGGTAGGTGCCGATCGTGGAGTAAATTTTAGCGGCGCGATCGTCTCCCGCAGCCATGAGTTTTTGGACTTCAATAAGCTGCTCTGGGAATGGCATGTCCACGGGTAGCTCAATACCCGCTACGGGCACTAATCGAGCCACAGCCTGCTGTGATAAGTATTGGGCGCCAACGCCAGCGTCCCCAGACCATTCATCCACTGGCGCATCTTCACGGTAATCAATAGGAGCGAAGGCTAGCTCATTGAGCATTGGGGTAATGTTGCCCTCAGGGGTAACGTAACCAACCGCTTCGCTTGTTCCCATGGCCAAACCCAGTACTGCGTTTTCATCCATCGACATCGAGCCTGCAAGGGCTGTCACCTCACCATCATTAACGACTTCAAAAGGAACATTATGCCAACGCTTCTGCAGATCAAAAAACACGCGCCTAATTTTGTTTTCAAAATCCACAGCAGCCAGTCCGCGGAATAATGATGCCACCCGCACTTCATTATTTACGTACACCCCCGCGGAACTTCCGCCAATGGCATCCACTCTGGGCAAGTGAGCGGCAGCCCTCTGCAGAGAGTCATTGATGCCCTCGATGTGGTAGTTTGGATCGGTTTCAAAATACGGGTTCCACTCCACCTCTTCAGAGAACACCACCTCGCCGTTCATAACGGCAGCACATTTGCGGTCCGACCCTCCGAGATCAAAACCAATACGGCAGCCGTCAAGATGCCTGCCCAAGGGCATGGATGTCTCGTTCTCCTGAGGAATATCCTCCATCCCACAATTCAATATTTTCAGTGAACTACGGTAGACTTTTTCACCAAAAAATTCGGAATCAAACGCGCGCACCCCGCCGGCACTGTAAATAGAGGCTAACTTCCCAGCGAGAGGCTCACACCCTGCTATGAATATCGTGCAACCACCACGCTGCCATAAGAGAAATTTGAGAATACGCTCAAGGTAACGTAATGTGCGATCATCGTGATCACCTCCTGTGGGCAGAATTTCCGTACGAAAAACAGTGCATGTGCTATCAGGGCGAATTAAAGCGATAGCTACCTCGGTAGCTTGCCCGGCAGTGGTCACCAAGTTCTGATAAGCACGATTCCACATCACCGCAGGGCTAAATTGTTGATCTAATTCAGGCTTGATTGGTGTTTTAATAGCTGTTGTCATCAAGTCGTGAGGTGAGTGATGCGAGACGCATGAGTTTATAAAACAGGCAGTCCGATCGTAAAGGTTAAATAATTGCCATTTTTGTTTATTAATTTAACATTGTTGTCTTTTGAGTGGTCAGGTTTACTGCCATAAGTGATTCATGCGCGAGTATCTGCTAAAATTAGAAGAGCCTAATGACTATTATGTAGGAGCAGGTGAAGCTAGGCTTACCAGTCCGATGCGGGTGCTCTGTTTTCTGCGTAAAGATAAACACGTCCTCCAAAAACATGCCCTACAGAGCCGGTCTCATCACCGCTTTGTGTTACTATATAATCTTGGAACTGAAGGACAAGTTCACTTGGATGACACGGTGTTGCCGATCAAAAGTGGTCAGGCGATCTTGATCCACCCTTACCAGTTTCACCATTTCAGCGGGCTAAAATCTGATGATATTCGTTGGCTGTTCTGTACATTTGAGCTCGAGGAGCAATCGCTCTTTCATCCACTTAAAAATCGTGTGCTTAACACCAGCAAGGAGCTGGATACGCTTGTCGAACAAATGCTGGAAATATGGCATCAAAAACCCACCGAGCTGCAAGCATTACGACTACAGACCAGCTTGCTATCACTGTTACTAAATCTTAAACAACTTGGTCAACAACATGAAGCCGATCACATAGCAGACACGGATGAAAGCCTCTTGAGTACCGTAAACCAACTAATGGCAAAGTGGCGTGGCAGGCCTGTCAGTATTGAGGAAATTGCCGCTGCCACAAAATACTCTGCATCCAGACTCCGAGTGGTCTTCAAACAGGCCGCAGGAATTCCATTGGGCTCTTATCTCAAAAACTACCGCCTCAATCATGCCATGGCCTTATTGCGCACCTCGAGTATGTCGATTACGGAGATCGCAACTCAGGCAGGCTTTGCCTCACCTCAAGCATTTAGCCGAAGTTTCAGAAAGGAAACCGGTAAGACTCCACGTAGCTATCGCAAACGCGCATAGCGGCATAGTTTCCTGCAGATCACTTAGGCTGACTTGCCCGTGATTTTTACACCCGTCATCAAACGCTTAAGCATCCCAAAAATAGATCATTCAACTTACTTCTTCATGAACAAACCAAAACACATCCTCGCAATTACTTTTCTACTGCTTGCCAGTGGAGTGCAAGCCAAGCTCTCAACCGCAAAAATTTTCAGCAATCATATGGTGATCCAGCGCGATCTTGCCGCGCCAGTTTGGGGCTGGGACGAACCGAGCAAAGAGGTCACAGTACGTTTTGCTGAACAAGAACACAAAGCCACGGCTGACAAGGAAGGACGCTGGCAAATCAAACTTAATCCGCTTCCCGCCAGCACGAGCGGCCAAGTAATGATCATCAGTAATGCATCCGGTGAAACAATAAGCTATCAGGATATCCTCATTGGTGATGTCTGGATTTGCTCAGGGCAATCCAACATGGAGTGGTCCGTAAAGCAGTCACACAATCCCCAGCATGAAATCGCTGCCGCTAAACACCCCATGATCAGGCTCTTTGACGTCAGTGGGCACATCATCGCCAATAGCCCGCAGCAGCGCCTACAGCGCCCTTCCTCGTGGCAGGCATGCAGTCCTAAGGCCGTCACCAATTTTAGCGCGGTTGGCTACTACTTTGGCCGTGAGCTACAACAACAAAGTGGTGTTCCCATTGGCCTGCTCGGCACGAACTGGGGCGGCACCCGTGTCGAGCCGTGGACACCACCAGTGGGGTTCCGCAAGCAAGCCGAACTCGCCGCCCTGTCCAAGAACGTCGATGCTCAATTGCTGACTACGGCTACTGGCAAAGCCGCTTGGTCAGCCTTCGCTGATCAGGCAAGTAAATGGGCAGCGGCAGTCAAACAAGGTGTCGCCGAGGGTCGTAGTGTTCCTCCTGCGCCCCAAAGTCCGGGACCGAAACATCACAATGAGCCCTGCTCTATTTACAACGCGATGATTCACCCGCTGATTGGCTACGGAGTCCGTGGTGCGATCTGGTATCAAGGTGAATCCAATAGCGGTGAAGGCATTCATTACCTGCCCAAGCTCAAAGCATTGGTCGAAGGCTGGCGCGAAGTATGGCAGCAGCCCGCTGATTTTCCCTTTTACTTCTATGTGGTCAAGTTAGCCCAGTTCCACAAACACACTACCAACCCCGAGGGTGGTGACGGCTTTGCCCGTATACGTGTTGCCCAGGATCATATCCAGGAGCTTCCCCATACCGGGGTGGCATCAGCCATCGATATCGGTCACCCCAGTGATATTCACCCGAAAAACAAGCAGGACGTCGGCAAACGCCTCGCTCTGTGGGCACTGCGCGACGTCTACGGCAAGAAGGACACCGTAGTATCAGGCCCGACCTTCAAGGAGCTGAAGCTTGAGGGTAACACTGCGACCATTCACTACGACCACGTCGGCAGTGGCCTGATGGTCGCCAAGAAAAAAGACCCCTTCCAACCTGTGCTAGCAACTCCCGGCACCAAGCTGGCCAGCTTTGCTATCTGTGGTGCAGATAAGAAATGGCACTGGGCCGATGCAGTCATCGAAGGCAATACGGTAAAGCTAATCTCCTCTGCCGTGCCCGCGCCTGTAGCTGTACGCTACGCCTACCGCGGTAATCCCGCAAACGCAAATCTCTACAACAAAGAGGGCCTTCCTGCGATTCCGTTTCGCACCGACAAGTGAAACCCTAAGTAGGGTTTTTCGAATCAAGGTTTATTGATCGGCCAGCCAGCTGATCAATGCATCGGGCGATGCTATCATCGGGATGGACACCTTAGGCTCGTCCGCTAGGCAAGCAAGCCGCTGAGGAATTTCTAATACCTTATCACCCAGTTCTTCAGTAATAGTCTCGGAGAACTTGGCGGGATGAGCGGTCTCTAGGATAACCACGCTATCCTCTGGGTGCTGATCTAGCCACGCCTCACCGGCCAAGTAGCCGACGGCCCCATGAGGGTCGATCACGTAACCATATTTCTCATGTACCTCTCGGATAGCCTCTCGAGTCTGGCAGTCGCCAAACGCGTATCCACTGATCTGGGAAGCCATCGCTGGCCAGTCACTACCATAAAGCTCAAGCATACGGGCAAAATTAGACGGGGCTCCTACATCCATGGCATTAGATATCGTCGCTGCCGAAGGTCTCGGCTTGTATTCTGAACTTCGTAGATACTCGGGCACAACATCATTGATGTTGGTGGCTGCCACAACATGCCGTACAGGCAAGCCCATCTTAATGGCAAAGAGTAGTGCGGTAAGGTTGCCAAAGTTGCCACTCGGGATGACAAACACAGGCTCGCCCTTACCCTCGATGGCAAATTGACGAGCGGCCTCGAAGTAATAGAGCATCTGCGGAACTAGGCGTGAGATATTTATCGAGTTCGCTGATGTTAGATTACACTCTTTTGAAATTTCTTTATTCAAAAAAGCTGCTTTGACCATTCGCTGACAATCATCAAAACTACCGTCAATTTCGAGAGCGGTGATATTACCACCCACTGCGGTGAGTTGTTTTTCTTGAAGCCCGCTCACCTTGCCTGAAGGATAAAGAATGATCACACGTGTACCTTCAACATTATGAAAAGCCGATGCGACAGCACCACCCGTATCTCCTGATGTCGCAACCAACACGGTGAGCGTTGTCTCGTCATCACGCGTGAGCCAAGACATAACGCGCGCCATGA
>DBBL01000180.1:0-1892 GCA_002292185.1 Akkermansiaceae bacterium UBA985
AAGCAGAGAGATGACTGAGCAAATGCCACAGAAAAGCCGCAACACTATTCGGCGTCTAACGCTACGTTTACTACCGCTTGCATTACTTGTGCTGGCTATATCCATGATTTGGCAAGCGAGGACCAAGCAGGCTAAAGAATACGTTTACTTGGATGATCATCAATATGACCATGCCGAGTCGATTGTGCCGCAAATTCCCCTGGAAGAGATACGTGACGATCAGGTGGTTATTTATTTCGGTATTCATGTCGAAAAAATATATGAGTTGTCTTTGCAGTCGCGAACATTTTCAGCCGACGGCTCTCTGTGGATTGAGTGGGATTCGGCAAATCAAAAATACATGGACAAGCATGGGATTGCTCCGCATGAACTGCTTAATCTCGTAAATCAAATTGAACGTTGGGATTCTACTTTTGAGCCGGCTACGGACGAGCCTATCGTGCTGTCAGCTGGGCGTTACTATCAGCGCTATAAATTCTCGAGTCGTTTCTATGATGATGAAATAAATTTCCGTCGTGATCCTTTTGATTCGCTGATTTTGCCCATTGTGGTCGAAATTGCTCCTGGAGCGATGTCACAAAAATATCAGCAGACTCTGCTTTACCCTCACCACCATCAAAATGGTTTTCTAGGCATGTCAGGTGAGCTTAGTGGTTATCAGTTAGAGGGTGCGATGCTCAGCAGTTATATTCATCAGTATCCATCGCAGTTTGGTGAGTGGTATCGGCCCGCCTTTAGCCAGGCACGCTTGGATATTGTGTATCGCTCAGATTATTGGAGTGCCTTTGTTAATTGGGTGCTGCCGTTTATCATTGTGATGTCAGTGGTGTTATTATCGCCTGCGGTTGCTGGCTCTATGGGGGATGTGCGTTTGGCTATACCGTCCACAGCCCTATTGACGCTTATTTTCATGCAGCAAGCCTATCATAATGAAATTCCTTCGCTGCCTTACCTGACGTTTTTAGATCAACTCTTTGCCTCTGGTTACCTTATTTCACTGGGTTTATTCGCGTTGTTTACATGGGGAACTAATGTTTACAGCAAAGCTCCCAAGGATAAAAAAGAAGAGGCGATGGCTCGCATCGATAAGGTGGATGTCATCTTTCAGATATCGTCAGTGTCTGCTCTCGCCTTTGTGGCCGCATTATCATGGAGCAATACGGTGAGTTAATTCCTTCAAGAGCTCATGAAGTTCACGCTGATTGCTGATAAACCAAGACAGCGTGTATCATGAGATGCTAGAAAACGCCGCGGCTCAATGAGTGCAATGGTATTTCCCAGACCTATATCCTCCAGACCTATATCCTCCGGCTCTATATTCCCCACCTCTATTAGCGATAGGTCTTATACGCCCAGATGCCATCAACAATGGCCCGCGCACAATTTTCTTGGTAGGCTGCAGTGAGGCATTTTTCGCGTTCGGCCGAGTTACTGATGTATCCACATTCTACCAGAATAGCAGGGCATCGTGTTGCCTTAAGCACGCCCAGATCTTGGCGCTGGCGGGTATTGCCATTACGGGGATTGAGGCGACTAAGCATTCTTAGGTGAACATGAGCGGCAAGTTTTTGACCCTCACCACCGAAGTAGTAGGTCTCCACACCATTGAGGCGAGTGCCGGTGTGGGCGTTGAAGTGAATACTGATAAAAATAGCGTTGGTGTAGCGATTGGCGATATCGGCGCGGCCCCTGAGCGAGATGAATTGATCACTGCGACGTGTCATGGTGACCGGCATGCCCTTTGCCTTGAGCATTT
Source organism: Akkermansiaceae bacterium UBA985 (assembly GCA_002292185.1). GTDB lineage: Bacteria > Verrucomicrobiota > Verrucomicrobiia > Verrucomicrobiales > Akkermansiaceae > Oceaniferula. The sequence goes on from DBBL01000180.1 coordinate 1,757, forward strand.
TCTCCACTAAAAAAGCAACCTTGAGAGCGAGGTCTTTCTCATAGACGGTGCCTCGGTTAGCCCCCTTGTCCTTGCCTCCGTGTCCCGGATCGATGATGACACGAGATATTTTTCTCGCGTCTGCTTGGCCTATGCA
>DBBL01000180.1:2014-2475 GCA_002292185.1 Akkermansiaceae bacterium UBA985
AAAAGTGAGGCTATGTATTGGGCGGCAATGTTCTGGCCTTAGCTTGATTGAGTTTCATCGTCATTTTCATTGTATGACGACTTACCATCAACCGCCTCCTCAAAACTATGGCGTAATCTTTTTGAGAGTAGGGGGCGGATCAGTCCATAGATGAGGTAAAAGGAGAAAATAACGGTGGGGGTGTACCAGCGAGTGTGCTCGTTGATGAGTAGTAGGATGAGCAGGGCGCCAGTGAGAATGCCCCAGGGTGTGCCGCGAGTTTGGAAATCGATTTTTTTAAAGCTTGGGTAGCGCAGGTTGCTGATCATCAGCCCGGAGATGGCGAGCATACCGCCTGCCAGTACCCAGTTCCAATGGCCGAGCTCACGTTCGGTTTCTGAAAAGTAAATGAGCAGGTAAGTCACCGAGGCAATGAATCCAGCAGCCATGGGGATGGGGATGCCGCGGAAGTCCATGGACTG
>DBBL01000180.1:2507-3006 GCA_002292185.1 Akkermansiaceae bacterium UBA985
GCCCATCCTATCTTGCTCGGCAGGTTGAAGAGCACCGCTTTAGAAACCAGTAAGGCAGGTGCCATGCCAAAGGAAACCACATCGGCGAGCGAGTCGAATTCTTGGCCAAAGGGAGATTCCTGACCCCCCATGCGGGCGAGTCTTCCGTCCAGCAAATCAAAGAGACAAGAACCAAAGATCAGCAAGATCGCCTTTTCATAAAAAGGAAAGGCGGCGGTGAAATCCGGTTCCTGCATGCCATTGAAAATGGTCAGCACGGCAAAGAAGCCGCAGCAGAGGTTGCCCGCCGTCATCAGGTTGGGCAGGAGGTAGATGCGGGGTTCGTCACTGGTATCAGACATTAGGCGATAGCGGTTAGTTGATTGAAGCTGAGAGTGGTGTGCGCTTAGCGGCGGCTACCACGGAATTTGTTGCGAGGATCGTTATCCTCAGGAGAGGCGTCGTCTCGATAGCGTAGAATGCCGTAGCGCTTCAAGTTTTTTACAAACTCCTTGGCGTT
>DBBL01000110.1 GCA_002292185.1 Akkermansiaceae bacterium UBA985
GTTGCCTGTTGCCGGACCGTCCCATACGAAATCAGTGGCTTGCACTTGTGGTAGGCTGAAGAGGCCAAAGCCGAGGGCTAACAGGCTGTGGGTAAAATGATGTGGAGTTTTCATTGTGGTTTTTATTTAGGTTTTTATTTAGGTTGTTTGGGCTATGTTATGTCGTGCTGTGAGCGCCATCGTTTTATGATGGAGTCGCATGATAAACAAACTCATCCAACAGGGTTAATCATCATACCAAAAAAATGAACTTCGTGCACCCCGTGTTCACGGGGTGGCGCAACCTGCCTATAAATGGGAGAATCAACTTGCAGTCATTGGCAGCTCTCTCGTTCCCATTTCATACCACCGCAAACGATTACCCCTCGCCAGGCAAATCCCATAAATAGCTCAAATGTATTGTCTCCTTCGCGCTCTGGTCAGCATCGCACTCATGTATGGGATGGTTTCCGCCCAAACATCTGCAACGCGCCTGCATAATGCTATCAACAAGCTCTCTCTTACGGCACTTGAAAAAAGAGCTGGCGAGATTCAATCAGAGCTCAGTCGTCTGTCCCACTTCGCTCCTCGCGGGGGAATTGGGACCATTGGTTACCGCTCGGAGGAATTTACGACGCCGGATCGCCAGGAGTGGGTGCAGATCGAGCTTGCAGAGAATACGGCCATTGACCAAATCATCCTGGTGCCCTGCCTGGTCCGCACTCCACAGGGGGGCTATCGTGCGGACGGCTTTCCCGAGAGTTTTAAGATTACGGATGAAGATGGAAAGATACTCGCAGAGTTCTCCACAACCGCCGATGACCACCCACGCATCTCCCCCGTGGTCATTGAGCTAAATGGGCAATCGGCCTCACAAATCCGCATCGATGCCACCCGCTTGTCAGCACGCGCATTTGATCAAAAATTCACATTTAAGCTCTCGGAAGTGCTCGTCTTCAGCGGTCAAAAAAACGTCGCTCTCCGCTGTTCCGTCACCAGCTCTCGAATGATTCCGGACAACTCACATGTTTATCACCCAGCCTTTCTGACGGACGGAGCAGTGCCCTACTTGATGAACACCGCCCAAGGTAAGACCAGTGTCGCCTACCTGAGTCCTCATCACCTTGCACCCGATAAACTTCTCAATTTCACCATTGATCTTGAGAAAAGCACCCCAATCTCTGGTATTCATCTGCACACCGTTGAGCAGAGCGACAACGTCCCTCAGGGCTCGCCTGGCGGGACCGGAATGCCGAGCCACCTCCTCGTTGAGGGCGCTAACCGCGCCGATTTTTCTGACGCCCGCAAGCTTTTGGAAACCAGGCACGCGTCCTTATTTGATGTTACCCCGATCATGATGTGGAACTTCCCCGAAACCCGTTGTCGCTACGTTCGCTTCACCGCCCTGGGGCACCGGCTGGACAAAACGATAAAGGAAACGCTGCCCAGAATCGGCTTTGCTGAAGTCGAGATTCTCAGTAAGGGCGCCAATGTGGCAGCGGGAAAATCGGTTCTGGCCAAAGACATCCCAGTGCACGAAAGGCGTCCGCGCATCAACTTAACGGACACACGCAACGCCTATGGGGAGATTCTTTCTTTCCGAAAATGGCTTAACGAGCTAGCACGGCGGCATGAGCTGGAAGGTGAGCTTCCACGGGTGAATGCAGCATTAAGCAAACGCTATGCAGCCCAAAAAGCAAACCTGAGAAGAATCAGTGTCCTGACCATCGTATTAGCGTCAGGCATTGTGATCGTCATCCTAATCATGCGCGCGGTGCGCACCCGCCAGATGTATGAGATCAAGGAGCGTTTCGCCGCGGATCTGCATGATGAACTCGGGGCCAAGGTGCAAAGCATTGGCATCCTAAGTGACCTCGCCCAAAAAACAAAAGACTCTCCCGCTGAGCTCGACCCCATTCTTGAGAACATTCGCAATTCCACCAAGGACCTTGGCACCGCCATCCGCCACTGCACCAACCTGCTCGAAGCTGACACGCTCTATACCAACTTGCATGCAGACATGCATCGCACGGCCAAGCGCCTGCTGCTTGATTATGAGATCACCATTGAAGGAGAAGAGCATATTGCTCAACTCGACAAACAGACCCAAATTGACCTGCTGCTCTTTTACAAGGAGTGCCTGGTCAACATCAGCCGCCATGCCGACGCCTCCCACTTTTCGGCTGACCTTGTTGCCAGCCCCAAGAGCGTCACCCTCACAGTCTCCGACAACGGCCAAGGCTTTGCCGGCGGCACTCCGCCTTCACTCAAACGCCGGGCCAAAATCATCAAGGGGACGGTCAGCTCGGCACCAGCCTCGGAAGGTGGCAGCTGTATTTTGCTCTCCCTCCCTGTGAAAAAACAAACCAGGAAACACCCATGACAGATGAAATCAACATCATGCTCGTTGAAGATCAGCCGGAATACCGGGACGTGATCAAACTGGCCATCGATAAAACTTCCGACCTGCATCTGGCCTCCATGTATGGCACCGCTGAGAAGGCACTCTCGAGTATGCAAATGAGTCTCCCTGATGTTATCCTGCTGGATCTCCGTCTCCTTGGCATGAGTGGTATTGATGCCATCCCGAAATTCAGGGAATCTTCTCCAAGCACACCTATCATTGTTCTTACCAACTCAAACCGGGAGAGAGACATTCTGGCTGCCATTTCACATGGAGCCGCCGGGTATTTGTTGAAATGTGCCAGCCTGGATCAAATTATCGAGGGCATCCATACCGTCATGGGTGGAGGCGCCTCTCTGGATCCCAGTGTGGCGAAACTAATCATGCGCAATATATCTGATGAGTCCGTGTCCGAAACCCTCTCACTCAGCAAGCGGAAGATGGAGGTCCTCTCGCTTCTTGCCGAAGGTCTGGTCAAAAAGGAAATCGCTGACCAACTCAATATTGCCTACGGAACCGTGGACTCCTACGTCAAAGAAATCTACGAGATACTTCAGGTGCACAATGCCCCTGCCGCCGTCGACAAAGCCCACCGGCTCGGATTGTTTAGAAGACTCAAGGAGTCCTGAAAAACCTCCCTGTGAGGCGCCTACCGATCCCGCTTAGCTAAGCTCCGGTAGCCGAGATCTGGGACATCCGGGACAACCAACGAGTGGAGCATACCATCTATCTGAAAGAACTCCGCTTCCCTTAGCTTGAAGAGGTGATTGCTCAGCGTTTCCTGTAGGCGGAGCCGCGGCCTTTTCCTTCGAGGGTGAGAAGTCCCTTGGTAACCAATCCGGCGAGGCGTTTACGGATGGTGTTTCGGCTTTGGCCGATCTGTGCCACGGCTTGGGCGACACTCACGCGGCCGGTAGTCTCGACCATTTCGAGCAGATCCCGCTCTGCCTGGCTGAGTTCATTGAGCGTTTGGTGTAGCGCATCCACTCTCTTGCCAAGTGCCTTTGTTTGGCGATGAAGCATGAGCAGAAAAAAACTCAGCCAGGGCTCCCAATCAGTATCATTGCCGTCTCCGAGCGTCCTTTGGGTGGTCCTGAGAGCTCGATAATACGCGTCCTTGTTTTGTTCGACGATGGACTCAAGCGAGGCGTAGGGCACGTGGGTGTAGCCAGCCCGAAGCAACAGGAGTGTGGTCAGCACGCGGGAGAGCCGACCGTTGCCGTCCTGAAAGGGGTGGATTTTGAGAAAAACCACAATGTAGGTGCCGATGACGAGCAGAGGGTGGAGGTCGCGGTTTCGCTCGCGCCGGACCAGCCAGGTGGTCAGCTCTTCCATCTCGCCCGGGGTGTCGAAGGGAGGGGTGGTTTCAAAAATGATGCCAATTTCCTTGCCGTCGGCATCGAAGGCGGCGACTCGGTTGGGAAGCGTTTTCCAAGTGCCCCGGTGACGTTCATCCTTGGTGCTGAACTGCAGGAGCACGGAGTGCAATTGGCGGATGTGATTTTCGGTGACGGGCAGCAGTTCGGCGGAATCGAAGACCAGTTCCATGGCTCGTGCGTAGCCTGCAACTTCTTGTTCATCCCTGCTGGCAAAGGATTCCGTCCGCAGCCCGTCAAGAACGGTTTCTACTTCACGGTTGGACAAGGCGGAGCCCTCGATCCGGGTGGACGAGCCCACACTTTCAATGGTTGCCGAACGCCGCATGCGCGTCAGCACCTCGGGCGAGAGCCAGGTGATGGCTTTCCAGCGCCCTTTGAATTCATCCACCTCTGCCAAGAGGCTGACCAGTTTGTTGCTGAGGTGGAGGTCTTCTGGCTCGATCATCATGGTATCCATTGATGTATCCGATTTTATCCATTTGTCAAGTGTGGCATTTATCTTTTTTTATCCATTTATGCCGGTAAAAATCTATTTATTGATCCGTTTGGATCCATTTTAGCACCCTATGTGAGCAAACTGGCCAAGGAAATAAAGCGAAATGGCAAGCACGCGATCAGGCACAAAGTCTTGTATCTTGTATCTTGTATCTTTTGGTCTTGCATCTTGCGCAGCCAAAAGGCAGCGCCATTCAAGCACGTGGCTTCATCTTCCAGGTAAACATGAGAAGTGCCATCGCCATAAAGGTACAGGCAAGGATCGTGTAGAGCACGATCTTCCATGCGGTGTCGAGGCCATACACCTCCCGGTAGTGCGTGATCATGACGCCGAACCCCTTCGCCTGCACGGTTCGCCCAATATAGCCAAACAGACCGATGAATCCGGCGGCCGTTCCGATCGCTTTCTTGGAGCTCAGGTCCAGCGCCATGATGACGATGAAGTTGATTGCCGGATAGATAAAGCAACCGATCAGGGCAAGCATCAGCATATCGAGCCAAAGATAGCCCGCAGGGGTTAGCAGGATAGTGGTGAAAGCCAGTAAAATAGGCACCATGCACAGCACTGCCACCATGCCGCGCCGTCCGCCGAGCTTGTCTGAGATCCAGCCCAGAAAAATGGTCGAGGGGATGCCGCCAAACTCAATGGCTAGAATGGCAACTCCTCCTCCGGCTAGAGAGGCGCCCTTGATTTCTCGCAGATACATCGGCCCCCAGTCGAGCATGCTGTAGCGGGCGATGTAGGCGAAGAAATTGGCGAAGGCCAGCAGCCAGATCCACTTGTTCATCAGCACATGATCGACAAAGAGCTCCTTGAAGCTGAGTTCCTTTTCGTGGGTTCCGTGTGCTATCTCGTCGTCGGTGAAGTCATCATTGTATTCCTCAATCGGCGGCAAGCCGACGGACTGTGGCGTATCCCTCAGCCGCCAGAATAGATAAACGGAGCCGATAAGTGCAGCCGCCCCGGGAACATAGAAGGCATACTGCCAACCTCCAAAGTGAATCACCGCCCACGCCGCCAACATGCCGGCAATACCTCCACCGACATTGTGCGAGGTGTTCCAGATACTAAACATCAAGCCACGTTCCCGCTCACTGAACCAGTGCCCCATACTTCGCCCGCAGGGAGGCCAGCCCATGCCCTGGAAAAAACCGTTCAGCGACCAGAGCAGCAGATGCAGCTGGAAATCACTGGCGCTGCCAAAGAGAAAGTTGCACACCGCGGTCAGCATCAGGCCAAAGGCCATGAACTTACGGGCATCACTGCGGTCTGACATGGCCCCCATCAGGAACTTACCCAGCCCGTAGGAGATGGCAGTGATGGCGAGAATACTGCCGATCATGGAGTGGGTGTAGCCGAGCCCCACCTCAAGCTCCTTGGACACCACTGAGAGGTTGTTGCGCACCAGGTAGAAGGTGGCATACCCAAGGAAAGTCGACTCCATCACCCGCCAGCGATAACGCGGGTAGAGACGTTTCACCTCGTCATCAGGCAGCCGTTCAACGTGTTTGGCGGCGGAGAAAAAATTCCTGATTTTCGAGATCATGATGTGCCTGCTTTTCTTGGTTTATTCCTACTGAATTGTCTGACGATCTATCAAGATGGCGTCGACAACTTCGGTGAAGCCCGCACCCGCTTCTGACTTGGTGATAGTAGTGGGATGGGATTGCATCTGTGGCAGG
>DBBL01000042.1 GCA_002292185.1 Akkermansiaceae bacterium UBA985
TGGTGGATAGCCTAGAAGGGCTGGGTGTTCCCTCACTACTCAAGGCTGACAAATTATCTATATCTGGACCGGTGCGCTTTTCGGATGGGGTGAGCATCGTGGGCGATGTCAGTTTCCTTAATGAATCAGGCGAGACCAAATGGATTGCCGGCGGGACTTATCAAGATGAGCAGATTGTGCTCTGATCATTATTCGGTTACTTTTCCTGTTAAAGTGGCTCACATCTAACTGCCTGAGTGTGGCTGACAAAATAGATTCATTTATGGGGTTGCAAGACCTTGAGGATTCTTGCATACCGTGCTCAGCATGACTGATTTCGCAGGACTCGATATACCGAAAGATGGCTACGATGCCGTTATTTTTGACCTTGATGGAACCTTAGTTGACTCAATGCCTGCTCATTTTGCAGCATGGTGTGAGGCTTTGTCAAAACAGGACGCGGCACACATTTTTCCGGAAGATGTTTTTTATGCCATGGGGGGCAGGCCGACACATGATATTATCTCAGAGCTCAACGGTGAATTTGGCTTACACTTAGATCCTAATGAAGTAGCGATCGACAAGCGTAATGCCTTTCTTGAGCATCTCGATGACATTGTGCTCATTGATGAGGTGGCTGATTTCGCTAAAAGTCTGCGTGGTAAATTCCCGCTAGCTATTGCTACTGGAGGAACACGTTTGGTGTCAGAGAAAATCCTACAAAAAGTAGGGCTTAGCGACCTGTTTGATGAAGTGGTAACTGCCAACGATGTGGTATGTGGCAAGCCAGCCCCTGATATTTATCGTGAGGCTGCATCAAGATTGGGTGTTGATCCCATGCGATGTCTGGCATTTGAAGATGCTGCAGCAGGGATGATGGCGGCACAATCTGCTGGTATGACCGTTGTTTATGTGCCAGCACCTGTCAGGGTGATGTGACACCCTGTCCCTCATCATGCAGCAAGAATCCCGGATCGCGCCAGCCAAGATTAACCTCAGCCTGAGGGTCTTAGGTAAACGCGCCGACGGCTTCCATGAGATTGAAAGTCTGATGGTGCCATTGTCATCAGCAATGCTGGGCGATGTCTTGTATTTCGATAAAGCTGACAGCTACAGCCTACACTGCGATGTGCCAGGAGTACCTTTGGACGAGACCAACCTCATCACCATGGCGGTGCGTGAATTTGAACGAGTTTCAGGCAAGCCGTGTCATTGGCAAATCACCTTAGAAAAAAACATACCCCATGGAGCTGGGCTAGGAGGCGGTAGCAGCGATGCCGCCACGACATTAATTGCCCTCAACGATTTGGAGTGTGGTGGTTTTTCGGATGATCAGTTGGCGGATATGGGCGCCTGCTTTGGCTCCGACGTTCCGTTTTTCATCTATCAACAAGCATGCATGGTCAAGGGCAGGGGGGAGCTTGTTGAGCCGGTGCATAGGCCGGAAATTTCAGGGCAGAGGGTATTGCTGCTTAAGCCGAGCTTCGGTGTATCGACCCCTGATGCTTATCGTCACTGCTTAGATGCAAAAGCTGTGCCCGGGGTGGATTATTCACCTCAGAAAATGCCCTGGGGGGAAATCATCAATGAGCTCGAAAAACCAGTATTTTATAAGCACCGCTTTCTTGCAGAAATGAAGCTGTGGTTACTCGATCAAGTGGAAATAGAGGCCGCGATGATGTCAGGATCCGGCTCAACAATGATGGCGTTTATCAGTGATGCAGATGTATCTGATGAGCTGTTAGCGCGTGCACGCCGGGAGCTTGATCCGACGCTGTGGGGATGTAGTGTGACCATCGCTTAAACTGTGAAGCAATCAGCAAGACATATACTTAAAGATGTATCGAGGTCGTTTTACCTCAGTATGCGTCTATTGCCCAAGGCGATGCGAGAGCCGGTGAGTTTAGCTTACCTGCTAGCGCGTGCCAGTGACACATTGGCAGATACGGAGGGCCTGGGTGCTGAATTGAGGCATGAGATGTTGCTCGGCTTTGGAGAGATTCTTCATGGAGCAGACCGAGCAGCTTGGTTGGTGAAGTTGAGCGATGAGGTAATTCCCTGCCAGCACCATCAGGGTGAAAAATCACTTTTGAAAATGATGGATGAGGTTTTTACTTGGTTTCACGACTTTAAGGATGCGCAAGGGTATGCCGCTATTTTAAAGGTCATGGACCATATTCTTCATGGACAGAGGCTCGATATAGAACGGTTTGAGCTAGGGCAAAGCACGAGACTCACTCAAGACGCAGAACTCGAAGAGTATTGTTTTCTCGTGGCTGGCTGTGTGGGTGAATTTTGGACTGAGCTTGGATATATTTCCCTGCCAAGATTTTCATCCATAGAGGCTGAACGCTTAAAGAGCATGGGCATTAATTATGGCAAAGGTTTACAGCTCATTAACATTCTGCGCGATCTGCCATCTGATTTAAAGCAGGGGAGATGTTACCTGCCAGGGGTGGATCCCTCTGATCGGGATGCCATGATGGCAGAGGCCGCTCGTTGGCGTGCTCGTGCCCGTGCTTATCTCGGTGATGGGCACGCATACGCTAAGTCACTGAAATCGAAAAGGACACGTGCCGCAACGGCATTGCCCGGCTTGATTGGTGAGAGCACGCTTGATCTTTTAGACCATGCTAGCTGGGCGGAGCTTGAAGAGGGGGTCAAGGTATCGCGGCGTGATGTGTATCGCTTCACTTGGGAAGCTTTTTTTGTTTAGAGACTTAACTTGCAGAATGTCGAGTTGTCTATTATGCATTGGACGTGGCAACAATGGATTCAACACAACAACTGCCCGATGCTCATGGGCACTTTGGGACCTACGGGGGCATGTTTGTGCCCGAAACTTTGATGGACCCCATGCAGGTGCTAGCCGCCGAGTATGAAAAAACTAAAGCGGACCCTGAATTTCAAAAGGAACTGGATTACCTCCTCAAGCAATACTGCGGGCGTCCCACGCCACTCTACTACGCCGAGCGTTGGACTGAAAAGCTGGGTGGGGCTAAAATTTATCTAAAGCGTGAGGATCTCTTGCACACGGGTGCTCACAAGATCAACAATGCCATTGGCCAAATCCTGCTGGCTAAACGACTCGGCAAAAGTCGTATCATTGCTGAAACTGGAGCCGGTCAGCACGGGGTGGCGACGGCTACGGTTTGTGCCCGGTTTGGCATGGACTGTGTGGTTTACATGGGGGCTGTGGACATGGAGCGCCAAGCACTTAACGTAGCTCGCATGGAGCTGCTCGGTGCAAAGGTTGTCCCCGTAACTGCAGGGCAAGCTACGCTGAAAGAAGCGGTCAATGAGGCTTTGCGTGACTGGGTTTCCAGTGTGGGGAATACCCACTATATTATTGGTTCTGCCCTTGGTGCGCATCCCTTCCCAATGATGGTGCGAGATTTTCATCGTGTTATCGGTGTCGAGGCACGTGAGCAAATTCTTGAGCAAGAAGGACGTTTGCCCGATTTGCTGGTTGCTTGTGTCGGTGGAGGATCTAATGCCATCGGATTATTTCACCCCTTTATTGGTGACGAGGATGTCAGAATGATGGGCGTTGAGGCAGGTGGCGAGGGAATCAAGCCAGAGCGACACGCTGCCCGCTTTCAAGGCGGTAAGTTGGGTGTGCTGCAAGGGGCTAAAACCTGGTTATTAGCTAATGGCGACGGTCAAATTGAGCTTACGCACTCAGTGAGTGCCGGTTTGGATTACGCCGCAGTTGGTCCAGAGCATGCGTATCTGAAAGATATCGGCCGTGCTGAATACACTTACGCGACCGACGATGAAGCACTGGCAGCCTTCAAAGAACTTTCACAAACGGAAGGCATCTTGCCTGCACTCGAATCATCTCATGCGCTGGCCTATGTTTCAAAGGTGGCTCCCACCTTGCCTAAGGATACTCTCATTATTCTTAATTTGTCAGGTCGTGGGGACAAGGATGTCGAGCAAGCGGCCAAGTATTTATTGAATAAAGATCTGAGTAAATAATGACGGGCATGAAAGCAGATTTTACCGCACGTTAATATGTCTCGTACCATTGGTATTATTGCAGGTTCTGGTATTTATCCTGAGGTGTTTATCGATGCCGCGCATGCCAAGTCGCCAGATGCTCGTTTGGTGATGGCCGCCTTTCATGGGGAAACCCGAGACGAGCTTGCCAATGAGGTTGCAGCAGCTGACTGGTTCAGGGTTGGTCAGCTTGGTAAGATGATTAAGTTTTTCAAAAAGGAGGGCGTTGATGAAGCGGTTATGGTAGGGCAAATTGCTCCCA
>DBBL01000158.1 GCA_002292185.1 Akkermansiaceae bacterium UBA985
AGTGGAGATCTCAGTGGTCGCCGCGATAAAGAAATAGGGTAGCTCATTTGCGATGAGCCTGATGGCCCGAAGTTTGCTTCGGTTTTTTGGAGGGCAACGCTCCGTCGTTGCTATGGTGTGGGGCAGGCGTGTGGAAAACGGCAGGGCGTTGTTTCTTGGTCGAAGCGGCAGTCTATGATCCCCGTCCGCCTGCAACTCCTCACATGTCACCTTTTGTCGCCCGTTGCGGTTGCCCCCTTTTTTGTCGCCCCCGAAGCGTGCTAGAAGCCACGCGGATTACGTCCATTGCCGCGCATACGCTGCTGTTTAACCGCGGGAGGATTCTCCAAATAGAGGCTATACCATTGGTCCCCCAATCCTGCATTAGAGAAACTCTTTTCACTATCATTGGTCAGGTGTTCCCAGTTCTGGATGAAGGTATCGACTCCAGTGGCCTCTTTGGCCTTCAACAGGACCCGACGGGCTTCATCAGGCTCGCCCACCTGAACGTAGATCCACGACATCAAGCCGTAAAGCAAAGTGCCGCGGTCGCCCCGAAACCACATAATCTTGCGCTTGAAGACCTTTTTCGCGCCCGCCAAATCATCGTTCTTATAACAGCGCGCCATCCTCATGGCCACCGCCATGGCTTCCATCATCATCGGGCCCCTTAAGAATCCGCAGGTGGCAAGGATCTCGTCAGCCTTGTCGAACTCTTTGAGCTGGTAGTGAAACTGCAGGCGCATGGTAGCAATCTGGCGTCCCATGAGCAAGGACCACTTCCGGAAGGGTTCGAGTCCCTTGGTGAGCTCTAATCCCTGCTTAAGCATGGCCTTTTGATCCGTTTCGATCTGGCGTTGCATCTGCTTAATGTTGCCGCCGGGCTTATTCTGGAACTGCTGCACTTTCCGCTGTATGCGCCTCTGACCGGCTTCCATGCTTTCCTGCAGCGCAGATTGAGCCGTGGACATCTTTTTCCGAACCAGGAATCCGACCAAGAAAAACGTGCCAACAAATCCGGCGATACTAAAGAAGACCGTCGTCCCCGTATTAAACTGCGAAGCGATCGAGGCACTAGCCAATGCGAGTGCGACCAGCGCTGAAATAAGAAGTGAAAGCATACTTTGAGACTTTTTGTCTAATAAATTTAATCAGTAATTTGATTTTCCCAAAGTTGATATGAGCACCAGAAAGGCGTCAAAGACCAATTTCACGACCTGCCTTAATAAAAATTCTCTAAAAGGGGTCAAACGCAAAATATAAAGATTTAGCTCTGGTTGACCAAATTACTCACGTAGTTCGGATGCCCCATGCGTAGTCTTTTTGCTATCCATGGGTTCTTTGCAGTGCTCTCCTTGCGCAGACGCTTTGCAATACTGACTTTCCAGTCGGCTCCTTTTGGGGAACTCTCAATGTCTGATTCCTTCTTCTTGAGGCGCTTCATCTCCGCCTTAACGATCTGTTCCCAGTTGTTCTCGTTGAGTTCTTTTAGATCCACGCCTTCCCAGTCGATCATCGGAGTTTTCTCAGCAATGTCCTTCGCGAGTGCTTTCTTCGCTTCCGCGCTGCCGAGAAACCATCCACGGCAATACTGTTTGGCCAATGCATCGCGCTTACGTGGGCATCCTTCATCCACGAGCTTCAGTCGCTCCTGGTATTTACACATGCCTCCCAGTGTGTCTGGTAGCTCGCAGAGTGAGAGTAGGGTGGTACGGTCCAGTGGTGCCTGCCGCGATCGCTTAAAATACTTTGGGAAGCTGGAGAGTGTATGATCTTTCAGCTCATCGATACTGCAGAGCTTCGCGCGAACTGGATTGAGATGCACATAGTCGATCAATCCCAGCAACGGGCGATCCTCGTTAATGAGGATCGATTTGTAGCGCCCTTGGAACACATGCCCACGCTCATTACGGAAACGGTTAAAACGCGTCGCAAAGGTGCTCTGCAGCCATTTCATGCCCTCCACCAGATTTGGCTCCGGCGTCTCGATCACCAGATGGTAGTGGTTGCTCATGATCACATAGGCATAGAGCTTCCATCCACAGCGCCCAGCCGCTTCAAAGATCGTTCGCTCAAACGCTTCCCCCGTCTTATCGTGAACAAAAAGGTCTTTACGGTAGTTCCCGCGGCTAATGACGTGGTAAACCGCACCAGGGTATTCGATCCGTTGTTTGCGTGGCATGAAGAAGAAGCTAGTCGTGGAGCAGGGGATTGGTCAAATATTTATATTTTGCGTTTGACCCCTTTTGTCATCCCCTTTTGTCATCCTTCGCTTCGAACAGTCACACCGGTGAGAAATAAAATCGGTCTAATGTCTTAAGCCGGAATGTCTTTTGTTTTTAAATGGAGAAAACCAGTCCTACGGATTCGTTTCCACATCTCAAGCGCCGGCGGACGATTTGCCGCAACTGGTTCCAGAGCAGCAGCCAGTTCACGCTCGATAGGCGAATCATGTTCACTCGCCATTCGTTGTGGCTCACCGGCACAGATTTCTTCTTCGCTGAAACGCCCAAGTTCTTCTCCGTTGAGAAGTTCCATCAATACAAGGGCAGTGGAGTAAATATCCATCTTGTGGGATTCTTTTCCAAACCGGTCTGGGTCGATTGTTTCCGGCGGAGGATTCCACTTGGCCTTATGCTTGCCCGGCATCAGGGCATTTTCTTTCAAAGTAAGCCCTAGATCACAAAGCTTAACAGACAGCGGCTTCTTATCTGGACTTAGCTTTATCAATGCATTGGCCGGATTGATATCGGTATGAACAAAACCACGCTTGTGCATAAAATGCAGAGGCTCGAGCATACCCTTGGCAGTAAGAATGAAAACAACTGCACGCTCTCGTGGGTCAGACAGATTCACCCGGCCGACAGAGATCCCGCCATCTTCCAGAATAATGTAGCCCTGACCATCCAGTTCAAATGCACCATACATGTGTACGATGAGTGGATGGGGGAGGCTTTGGTAGTTCGTCACCTCATTTCTCCACATCAGAGGGTTTGTGTCAGTATTGAAGGCCTTAACCACCAACGCATTGTCATAATCATCAGTGGCCTTGTAAACGGTACTAAAGCCGCCACGGGCTATCTGGTGCCCAAGTTTCAGTTTCACATCACCATATTTCAGGCGCTGATATTTTGGCACATTGGACTCATCGACCATTGCTACCTTGCTGCTTTCTTCGGGGCCTTTTTTCTCTGGCACGTTTTTGTCCTGTAAAATAAAGAAGCGCTTATAATAACTTATGAGATGGAGCAATTATGCTCCAAACATCATGTCGTTACTGTCCCAAGTCATTGCCGAGCCATCAACAATGTAGATGGATGCTTCAAAGTCTGCAAAATCGGTTGTTGTACCACCTTCGGTGTTTAACCAGATGATCGCATCGGCTGCGGCATCATCAGACTGGGTCACCAGAATATCACCTTGATCCGTGCCGACATGAGCTGTCGCTGTAGACTGGTCATTAATCGTTCCACTGAACAACGCACCCAGTGCCGAGAAATCAAACTGATCGAGCCCATCATCAAAACCCCCAATGACAGCATCACCCATATCTGAGTCGTTGTAGGCAAAGACATCTTCGATATCGTTACTGCCTAGCGAGACCCAGCCACTTGGCGTACCGATTCCGATGCCTCCAAAACCCTCATAGTCACCGCCTGTAATATCAGCTACATTTGCAGACTGACTCTGGCCCTGGACCGGAGGCAACTCAATGGACACATACACTTCATCATCTGCCGTGGCCATGAAGCCATTTCCGAGCGTGCCAATACCGCTTTCAAAAATAGCATTGTACTGTAGGTTGCTGGAACCGATTTCTGTAATCAGCGTCGTCGTCGCTGCATTATCAAAATCAGCACGGTGTGTCTGAATGAATGCCAGGTCGTCGACATCGGTGACATCAAAAATCAGGTTACCACTTGTCTTACCCATTGGTCCGGCCAGATCTATGTTCCCATAAAGGCCGTCAAGGTTGACTGTTTCCAATGCAGACAAAAAGTTTTCACCCTCTTTGTTTGAAAGACGGACATCGGCCGCACCACCGACAGATACAACATTAATCGTATCCAGCATCGTCATGAAATTATCACTATCGCGATCGATGCCTGTGGTTGCAAAATCGGATGTGCTAGTGGAGATATCAACGACTGCTCTATAAGTTCCCAAAGCGCCGCTTGAGACGGTGATTTCCGTTAAAGCGTTGGCAAAGAAATCACCACCATCGTTACTAATACTCAGAGAAGCTCTACCTTCTCCATCGGAAGCGATCAGAATTGAATCCAGCGACTGCATGAAATTATCGCCGGTAGCGTCCTCATAGTTGGCGCTGTTACTCAGTGAGATTTCGGCTCTTTGCGCTGTCGTTACTTCCATGGACAGTAATGATTGCATAAAGAAAGCACTACCATCATGGGAAATACTAATGCTCGCGTAACTAGCATTTGAATCCAGGGTAATCGTTTCAAGCGACTGCATGAAAAATGAACCGGTGAGCTGAATAACCACCTCATCCCCAGGGGCCGCATTATCTTCATCATTGTCATAACGATTCGCACTGGCCGAAATGGATAACTGCGCCCGATCTTCAGACTGCAGATTGATGGTTTGCAGCGAGGCCATAAAGTAATCCCCGCCGCTATGTGAAATGCTTAGGCTGGCCGAATCAGAATCCGACAGCAAAGTAATGCTCTGTAGAGACGCCATGAAATTCTCACCTTTTAATTCAAGGGCATCCTCATTTAGTACCCCCTCTGAATACCAATCCATTACATGGAAGAGATTGGCACTGGCTGAAATGGAGACTTCCACATCACCATCAGCGGTGAGCTCAATCTCACGGAGGGATTCCATGAAAAAAGCGCCGCCAGAATGCGATAGGCTGAGACTGGCAGTGCCACCTGTATCGCCGGTAGAGGTCAATGTGATCGTCTCTAGCGAAGCCATGAAGTGCTCACCAAGCAGCTGTATCCCCTCGCCATCACCCGAGGCAAATCTCCCATTGGCGCTGGCAGAAATGGACACGCTAAGATCGCCGACAGATTCCATGTCGATCGTTTTCAGCGACTGCATGAAGTAATCACTGCCGCTATGTGAAATACTCAGGCTGTTATCGTTATCAGTGGTTACCACCATGCGGATCGACTCAAGTGACTGCATGAAATTATCACCATTCATGGATTCTTTGAAATAGGTCATCGAATCATCGCCATTATAAGTATTGTTCGCGCTGGCCGAAAGGGAAATTTGAGTTCTATTTCCCCCTTGTATTTCGATGGTCCTTAGCGACTGCATAAAATTACCACCACCGCTGTGCGAAAGACTAAGGCTCGCATAATATTGCTCTGAAATGACCGTAATACTCTGGAGGCTCGGCATGAAGTCCGCGCCGCTTAAGTAGGCTATTTCGCCATCGACTTCGATTTGATTGGCCGAGGCCGAAATACTGACATCGGCACTGGCATTCTCACCGGTCGCTTCGACATGGATTGACTTGAGCGACGCCATGAAGTTGTCGCTACCTGAGTGTGAAATAGAGACGGAGGCATTCGCATGTACTGAGCCCAGGACGGTAATGGTCTGCAGTGCGTCTAAAAAGCCATCACCGGCCAGTTCACCCGTTTTGCTGTTAAAATCATAATTGGTCGATGCAGAGATTTGCAGCTGCGCGGTGCCATCACTGTCACCATTGCTCTCGATATGGATGGTGCGCAGCGAACTCATGAAATTCTCTACGCCCTGGTTTGACAGCTCCAAGTCGGCATTTTCGTCTGCAATGACGGAAATGGCTGCCAGCTCGGAATAAACACTCGCAGCGTCTTCTTCTGCGCCAAATTTGACGTAGGCCGAATCGGCCTCGACGAAAAGATCACCCTTAATCAAGGTGCTCAGATCGCTTTTATTATCTACATTGAAGCCTAGCGTGCCTTCACCAGCTTGACGGGTGATAAAAACACCGTCGCTCGAGACCCCAAGAGAATCGAAATAAAACCCGTCATAGTTCTCATAATTGGTATCAGAAATAGGATCGTAAAAAGATCCTATTTCTGAACCATTACCCAAACGGTCGATTGCTGCTAGAGTCTCGGCACCAATAGGCTCACCATTGAGGAGGAAGCCTGTAATTTCACCCGAGCCGTCACGCTCGGCGACAAGCTCGTCACCCACTTCCATGGCCAACTGATCGACAGCATCGCCCCCCACGCCTTCTACAAGTGTGAAAGAGGGTGGAGTAGACGACGAACCGCCGCCACTGCCGCCAGATGCTAACAAAGCACCAGCCCCAACTCCCCCAAGCGCAAGCAGACCGATAGTTCCAAGTTCGGTACCTCCAAATAAGCCTCCACCAGCGGCTGCCGCTGCACCAGCTTCTGGACCTGCAGCTCCCTCGGGGACAGCGTCGACAGTAGAAAACCCGCTGTCTATATAGTAATCTTCAAGCCTCGCAATTTCGCCTTCAGCCTTAACTTCAAAAACCAGATCGTCGCCATCTTTACGGACACTGACGTGTTCAACCGGTTTACCTGTTTCTGCATCGATAATGATAACTCTCATATCGGGCATCAGCTTAAGCTGAGCGAGATCCTGTAATGTCATTACCTTTTGGATGCCATTGGCATCAGTTACAAGTGCTCTAAGATTTGATATATCAACTTTCATAATTTTGTGAGATTTTTAGGAGGATGTTGAGACTATGAAAACAATAGTTATTGGTGTTTATGACTCGTACCGGTGTCGAGGCAATCGCAAATTTATGGTGACGCAAAAAAACTAGCGCTCACCCATGGAGTTTGATAGAGTTTTCGTAATTGGTTTGGTAAGATACTGCATGACCGTCCGTTTTCCGGTTTTTATTTCTACTGCTGCAGTCATTCCCGGTTGAATATCGAGCTTTTCATCAGGACGACCACTGAATTGACGACTGAGGGTCCGCACTCGAATCCTGTAGTAGGGCATTTCGCCTTGTCTTAACTCTTCGTTCATTGTGTCGGCACCGATAAATACCAATTCACCGGGTAAATCACCATAAATGCTGGTGTCATAAGCATCGATTTTGATAAAGGTCTGCATCCCTTGGCGCAGGAAAGCAATATCCGTGGGACTTACTTTGGCTTCAATCAGCAGGTTATCCTCAAGAGGAACAATCTGCATAATATCTTCTCCAGGGCGGATCACGCCCCCCAGCGTTGTTATTTGGACGTTTTTGACAATTCCTCTCATGGGGGCACGTAACTCCGCCTGTTCCAGAATGTATTTCCGTTGGTTTAGCAGCTGTTGCAGAGCCGTCAGCTGTTCTCTGGCCTGACTCAACTCCTGCTGAACGTCCTCTATGAATTTGTTTCTTTTATTGGTTATCTTTGCTTCGTAATCAGCGGCTTGCCGCTCCAGTCGCAGTACTTCGGTTATACTAACATCACCTCGATTAACCAGTGGCTTGTTCATTTTGAGTTCCTGTCCGATCAGCTCGCGGATTTTTTGCATTGCTCCCAACTCGTCGTTCAAGGCCGTTTTACGCACGGCAAGCAATTTTCTCTGATTTTCGATGAAATCCGGGTAATTTTCGACAAGCGGTGGGAACTTCGGCTCACTGCCAAATAACTCAGCCTGAAGACGTGCTGTGCGGGCTGCCAGCGCAGCTACTTGCGAGCGCGTTTCTTCATGAGCTGCATTGGCACGCGTGCGGTCAATGCGCGCCAATACTTGTCCAGGAACGACTGTATCACCTTCCTGAACTAGCAGATCTTCAAGCACGCCACCGTCCTGGGACTGAATCAGTTGAGTGCGGGAACCGGATATGACCTTCCCTGGCGCTCGGGTTACCTCTTCGATCTCTGCGTAATAAGCCCAGACTGTAAAAACTCCAAGGATCAATGCGACAAGCCAGAGAACGCTGCGCGATTTCTGTAATTTTGAGTCTTCGTTATCCATAACACAATAAAACCTAACTTTTTACACCGTACGTTCTTTTTTAGCAGCAACCGACTGTAGATGACGAATTTTAGCCATCACCTCGTCCCGTGGCCCATCAACCACGACACGCCCCTTGTCTAGAACGATGATGCGCTGGACATGCTTCAACAAACTCATCTTATGCGTGACCATGACAAGAAGACTTTCGCTGGGCATTTCTTCGAATAGATGCCTGATCACCTGCGCTTCATTTTGGCTATCCATGGAAGCTGTCGGTTCATCCATCAGCAGGATTTTTGGCTTTGCCAGCAATAGCCTTGTCAGACCAACCAATTGTCGCTGTCCCCCGGAAAGCCCTCGGCCGCCTTCGGTAATCTGCAATTCAAGTCCCCTGGGATGGGCCTTGATGGATGCTTCCAGACCAGTAAGCTTCGTGGCCTCTAGAATGCGGCTATCGCTAGGAGTCGGCAAACCCATGGTTAGGTTTTCCCGCAGCGAACCATTGAATAGCCTGACGTCTTGGGGAAGGTAGCCGATTTGTTCACGAATAAATTCAGGAGCTATTTGCTGAACATCGATCCCATCAAGATACAGCCCCCCCTCACGAGGTTTATAAAGTCCGGCCAGTAGTTTTATAAAGGTGGATTTGCCGGAACCGACAGCACCCAACACGGCGACCCTTTCAGAAGGGCGGAAGCGTATTTCGGGTACCACGATCGTCGGCCGATCGGAAAGGTAACCAAAAGTGGCATTTTTCAGGGCCAGTTCCCCTTGGCATCCATCCGGCACAATCAGACGCTCGCTAGTGTTGCGTTCGCCAGGTAACGCCATGATTCTGTCCAGGTTTTTCAGAGATATTTTGGCCTGCTTCCACTGCATCACGAGATTTGGAATTTGGGACAGCGGAGTAAAAACGCGCCCCATCAAAATCGCACAAGCAATTAATCCGCCAAGAGTCAGGCTTTCTTCTGTGACTGCGTATGCACCGACAGCGATTAAACCGACATGGTTTATCTGCTGTATCATTATGGAAAAGTTAGAAGCTCGCGCGCCGATTAGTTTCAGCTTGATATCACTGGAGGCAATGGTGGCAACCAGATCGCGATAGCGATCCTGCATTTTCCACTCACCGCCGGTAGCCTTGACTGACTCGATACCATCAACCGCTTCAATCAACAGTCCGTTCTTGATATTCGACTCGGTCATATTCTCTTCGCTGTAGCGCTCAATTTGGCCACGAAGGACTAGAGTCATCAAAATCGCAACCGGAACTAAAATAAGCGGAACTAGCGCGACATAACCACCAATGATCGCCACAACGCCAATGAACAGGACCGCAAAAGGTGCATCAGCAAACACGAACAGCACTGATGCTCCCATGAAGTTTCTCACCGAATCGAATTGTCTGATCTGGGCGGCAAACGTTCCTACGGTGGCCGGACGCTCATCGAGTCGAATATCCAAGGCCTTGCCAAAAAAAATGCCTGATAATTCCAGATCAATTGCCGTGGTTGCGCGCTCCATCATATAGGAACGGACCTGACGCATGGCAAATTCAAATAAGACGGCGATTAAGACCCCGACGGTCAACACCCATAGTGTCGAAAAACTCTTGGTAGGTACAACGCGGTCATAAACCTGCATGGTATAAAACGCTGCAAATAGGCCGAGGACATTCATTATCAGCGTTGCGAAGATAGCTTCAGCAAATACACGCCGCTTTTTACGAAGGGAATGAACAAACAATTTCGATGCAGAAGATGATGGTCCATCCTTTGCAGTCGCTCCCTCTTTTGCCTCCGGTTCCTGCGGTTCCTGGCCCAGATGGAGGAAAGAGCCTGATTGTGCTTCGGTCAGGTCAAGCTCACGAGTTTCTCCTTCATCATTCTCGGCAATCATAGCACCGGATGCGAGACGCCCAGTTAAGAACAACATTTCCGAGGTCTCATCGTTAACCCAGAGAAGGGGGAAAGCCCCTTTTTCAAGCTTCTGACTTTCTTTAAGGCAAGTCTGGGAGAGCGGAAACCGAACCAGCCACATTTCCTCTGCCTGTTGTGTCAAGGAAAGGCTGGAAAGGTCAGCACCATCTCGATTGGTTTCAAGCATGCTGAAGCGATGTCGTGGCACTGCATGCCCCTGTAATGCCGCCAGTCGGGATAAAAAGGCCGCTGTTCTGGCTTTACTCGAAGCTACTGACGAGGCAGATGAGTCAACGGATGAATCGCTCATAGCTTCTGGCTCACATTTCCTGGGGTGATTTCCCCGGCCAAAAGCAACAGCCGAAGCTTGATGCTCATCAAGGAAAATTCCGTATCAGCTAGCGCAATACTCGCAGAGGTTTTTTCGCTCTGGGCGTTTAGGACGTCTATCCAGCTTTTTTTCCCAACCTGAAATTGTCGCAGGTAAGAATCGACAAGCTCTGAAGTCGATTCGCTTAATGAGTGGACTGCATCAATTTGTCCGGAATACGCTTGGTATTCTACCCAGGCAGTGGATATCTCTCTTTTTAATTCCTGTTGCTGGGTTAGTAGTGCATTTATGGTAGCCATTTTCCGTGAGGCAGCTGCTTTACTGGCAGAAATATCGGAAAGCCCGGCTCCTGTTTGCATTCGCAAAGCCACATATACTCCGTCTTCATAACGATCAGTTCTGTCATCATCACTTACTGATGATTTTAATCCGGCTACAAGACGCGGACGCCAGCTGGATTTGGCTAAGGCAATGTTGGCAGTGGATGCATCAATCTCGGCCTGCAATCGTTTGAGCGTTGGTGAATATTCTTTAGCTTTGGAATCAATTGATTCTTCTGTCCATGAGCCAAAATCGATCTTTTTTGGACTGGCAAGGGTATTGACTGGACGTGCCACAAGGCGCTCCATCTTGCTGATCGCCTCATCACGCAGCCCTTGGCTTTGAATTTCCCCTCTAGTGGCTTGGTAGTAGCGAGCCTCCGCTTGAACCTGATCGGCTCTAGCACTTACTTTAGAGGCTGTACGTCGCTTAATAATATCAAGCAGCCTTTCATGCTCCTGTTCATTAATGATGGAGATTCGCAGACGCGCTTCCTGGCGCTGGATTTCGAAATATGTGATAGCGACCTCTGAAAGAATACGGAGCTTTAACTCATCCAATGCAGTTGTAGCGACCCTTTGCGCAGCTTCAGCTGCATCGATCTCACTCGATAACTGGCCACCAGTCCATAGAGGCTGCTCCAGCCTCGCTACCAGAGCATTGTCGCCGTCGCCTTCACTTTCCAAGCTAACGCTCAAATTCGGAAAACGTCCCCATTCCGCAGCATCTAAATCATATCCGGCGGCCTCGAGTTCGTTTACCTTTTGCAGGATATCTGGATTCGAGCGCAAAGCCTGTTCCATCAGGTCAGATAATTCCTCACCAATAACAACTTCAGCCCAGGCAGAAGGCAGGTCTGTGCGGTAATCTTTGAGCAATGAATCACCGTTTTCATCGGCGGCGGCTCCGTAGGCAGTCGATGAGAATGACGTATCCAGAATTTGGCCAAAAAGAAGCAGTAGCGCGATAAATCCGGTAGTCTTGATTTTTGAAGCCCAAGACAACGAAACTAAAGTATTGATATAGGACATAACGGCAGTCTTAGGCTTATACATATCTGCTTCCTAAAAGGAATTTGCTTTTCGGCGGCGCTAGCCGCCGGGGTGGCATTGGGGGTGAGGGTTGAAGGGAGAGGGAAATTTAGTCTCAAGATGTCGTGTTGAAGGGTAAAATTTTCCGAACCGGAGGCTTTTGAGTTCAGTTGCTATGCAAGGCACTGTTTTGCGGTTAGCAACAGCAAATCCTACCAAGACTTCATCTTTTAGGGCATAGGCAAGGGCAAAACTGGGGTCAAACGCAAAATATAAAGATTCATCTACTTGGAGTTGTAAGGTGCCTGATCTTCGGCGGCGGCGAGCGGTTTGATTTCTTCAGGCTGGAGGCGAGTGAGTTTTCCGTTGCGAGTGACGACTGCGTATTGCCCGAGGCGTCGTTTGCGCTCAAGGGCTCTCGCTACGGACTTTTCCATGCTCGCCATGATGACGTCCGTGTCTGTGTTTTTATGGTTCATAGTTCCGATTGTGTAACTAAATGCGCATAGTAGCCATCATTCGCGATCTGGCGACCTTCAATTGTTTGCGTGAAAATTAGGCTTAAGGTTTCACTGTCATTGATGAAACAGCGTGCTCGATCAACACCTTCACTGAATTCGCCTAGTAAGTTTCTGAGGCTTTTTGAGAAGCGCCGTTCGATATCTGCTGGTGGGATAGAATGACCGCCTGCGAGAATGCGTTCTTGAACGCGCTCGTGTGAGTATTCAACGCTGGGTAATGCCAGATAGACTAATTCCACGCGCCATCGGGATGCTTTGAGCTTTTTGATCAACGCGAGGTAGCTGCGGCCGGAGAGGGTGGTCTCGAATCCAAAGTCTTTGCCGCTCTTTATGGCTGATTGAATCTCGCTGAGATAAATACGACTGGCATTGAAGGTTTCAGCTTCGGGATTGATCGGATTCAAGCCCGCAGCGATGGAATCCGCGTTAATGAAATGCTGGCAGCCGACTAGCGGCAGGAAATCGAGGGCAAAGGTGGTCTTACCTGCGCCGTTTGGTCCTGCGATGATCCAGCATGTTTTCATTTATTAGGAATTAAGAGAGAGCGATTCTAACCATAAACTACGTGGATTAAGAGTAGGATTATGATTAAGAGTAAGACGGGCTTAGCCTACGTAGTTACGGGCGTTCTGGAACATCTTCAACCATGGGCCTGCTTCGCCGGTGAACTGATCGGTTGGCTTGTAGGACATTTGGACGGAACGGAACAGGCGTTCGGGGTGTGGCATCATGATGGTGGCGCGGCCGTCGGCGGTGGTGAATCCTGTCGCGCCGGCGGGGGAGCCGTTCGGGTTGGCAGGATACGTTTCCGTTGGTTCGCCATTGAAATCGATGTAGCGGGCGCTGATCTGATCGCCTGTTAAGCATTTTTCGAAATCACCTGTGGTCGAGAAGTCTGCGCGGCCTTCGCCGTGGGCGACGGGGATC
>DBBL01000053.1:0-6498 GCA_002292185.1 Akkermansiaceae bacterium UBA985
CCAATCGCTCGTCTACGCATGCTCTCATTGCTAATCGTTTCCGCAAGTCTCAGATTTTGGGCAATATCACCACCCTGGTTGGACATCACATAAGATGACGCCGCACTGTCACGCACACCGCCCTCTGGCTGCGCATTGACAAACTCCAATGCCGCCACTGAATCCCGCCCCACCCATGAGGAAACGACACTGCCAATGCTGTCTGCGCGCGCATCCTCGTTACCATTCTGCATCACCCACTGGGCAGATGCTTCCGGATCGTCACGGCCCCACTTACGGGCAATGCTTTGCATCGTATCCTTGAGGTCCCGACCCTCGGAGAGCGCATCGATTTCGGCTGCAGCTGCTGCTGGATCCGTGTCGGCTAAACCGCGCAAGGCCCTAGCCGTTGCCGCTTCCTGCTGATCAGAGGGCAAGCCTGCAATCCAAGCCTTAGCACCATCCCAGTCCTTGCCACCCCACTCTCTGGCGATCGTATTTTGAGCACTCTCACGGGCTTGATCATCCGTAATCGAACTCAGCATCCCTGCGGCCTTCGCTGGATCGTCCGTTGCTGCCTGTCTAAAGATACCCTTCATAGCGTCACTCTGATCACTGCCCTCGAGTGTCTTCGCCCAGGCCATCGCGCCTTCGCTATCCTGACGAGCCCACTCCATAGCGATAACCGATGCTGCCGAACCTCCGCCACGACCGCGTCCACCCATCATGGAACCCATGCGGAAATCGCCGGTATTGGCTGCATAATAATTTGCTGCCTCCTGTGGGAACTTGGAGGCCCAGCTCTGAACCACCGTCTTTTTGACAAACATGCCCGAAAAACCCATGGTTTTGGTGTAGGCCATTGCCGCGGTCGGGTCTTCCTCTCCCCACCGTGCAAAAAGCAAATAACCTACCATGATGCGTTCACTCCACGGTAGCTCTTCGAGTTTCTGAGCTTCCTCTTGAAATTCGGACGGACCCAAACCCGCATAATAATCCATCAATGCCCGCAACCTATTGTTCTGACCGGGCAAGGCCATGGCATCCTCGGCACTATCAACACGTGGACCTCGGCTTACTGCCTCACTCGTCACGGGTGTGGAGGATGAATAGGAAAGTGTTGATGCATTCGTTCGGCGAGCAGACCGAGCATCACCCACCAGCTCATCTTCTGTTCCGCTGGTCGCTTTTTTCCCGACCATAAAACCCCCTGCCCCGCCAATGACAAGAGCCCCGATTAGTGCAATAATACTTCCTTTCATAGTGTTAATAGAATGCCTGTTTGATCTGCCACCTTATAGAACACGAATATCGTCACTAAGTTGCAAAAGATCCTGTCGGATGACAGAACCCGCGATCTCAATAAAGCTGAGTTCGGGGATTCCACTTTCCATTCAGAGCTCACTATATTATAGCTTTGCCTTGTTGCAACCATGATTAGACATTCCGTTTCCCGCTGGTGCTTCGGCGCCACCCCACTCGATGAGTTCTGCCAAAAATGCCTACAATACGGCATCACAGGCATTGATTTACTCAAGCTCGATGAAATCCCTACCGTGCAAAGCCTCGGCATGGAGTGCTCCATCACGGCAGCGCACCCTGATGAGAATGACATCGGAGAAATTGAAAAAGGATTCAACAATCCATCATTTCACCCTGCCCTGCACAAGATCTACCAAAAGCTCATTCCCGCTGCAGCAGCCCTCGGTGTTAAACAGGTCATTTGTTTTTCCGGTAACAGAGATGGCATCAGTGAGCAGGACGGCATCAGCCACTGCGCCACCGGCCTCGCCCCGCTCATTGCGCTTGCCCAGCAGCACGGCATTACCCTTGTCATGGAGCTGCTCAACTCGAAAGTCGATCACCCGGATTATCAATGTGATCACACAGCATGGGGCGCCGCACTCTGCGAACGCATCGGCTCAGCTCATTTCAAACTGCTCTACGATATCTATCATATGCAGATCATGGAGGGTGACGTCATCCGAACCATCCAAACCTATCACCAGCATATCAGCCATTATCACACCGCAGGAGTTCCCGGCAGGCATGAATTCAATGATGCGCAAGAGCTCAACTATCCCGCTATCGCCCAAGCCATCAAGGCAACAGGATTTGATGGTTTCATCGGACAGGAATATATGCCCACCACAGAGGACCCCTTTGAATTCCTGCCCAAGGCCGTCAAGCTGTGCAGTGCATAGTTTGACCATCAAGCCACCAAAGCCACCAAGCCGCCAAAACCGTCAGGCTAGTAGGCCACCAACAACAGCGGCGATGATCACGAGCAACCATACCGGCAGCCATTTAAAATAAATCGCCAGCGCTAATAGCAGGATACCGACACCATCGAGCAGACCACCGACACTGCCACCTGTGAGCATGCCCAACAAGGCAGCGGCCAACAGGCCAACGACCGTGGCGTTAGCTCCCCTGACTCCAGCACGAGCCCATGCAAAATGCTTGAGCCGGTTCCAAACCGGCAAACCTCCAGCAAGCAACACCATGCCCGGCAGAAAAATGGCGACAATGCCGACTGCACCACCGAGCCAAGCATTGCCAAAAAGACCCATCGATGCCCCCAGAAAGCCAGCGAAGGTAAACAGCGGCCCGGGCACTGCCTGCGCGGCGCCATATCCTGCCAAAAAGGTATCCTTGCTCACCATGCCCGTATCCACCGTGCTCGACTCCAGCAAGGGCAGCACCACATGGCCGCCACCAAACACCAATGCCCCGGCACGGAACAGACCTCCCATTGCTTGGGCATCTCTGCCACCCTGAACGATCATCGGCACAACAATCATCGCCACCATCAGTAAACTCGCTATCAGCAGACCTCGCATGGGTATACCTCGCCCTTTGTCATGCTCCGCATCTGCAGACTTCTCAACCATCAGTCCTACCTCCTCTTTATGAAATACGGCTGCGCCTAACAGGCCGCCCATTAGAATCACCAGAGGCTGCATCCAAACCATCGGCGCCATTCTCAAAACGACCAGTGCCACCAGCGCCAGTATCATTTCAGGCCATCGCGGGCACAAGCCTTTGCGCATACCTAACAAGGCAACGGCAACCACGGCAACCGCAGCCAGCTTAAGCCCATGCAACCACCCCATACCAAACCAGTCCTGAATACTTCCCATGCCCACCGCAAAGGCAATCATCACCACGGCTGAGGGCAGGGTAAACCCAAACCAAGCCGCTAGGCCCCCGAGCCACCCTGCTCGTTCATAACCTATCGCCGCACCGAGCTGACTGCTTGCGGGCCCAGGCAAGAACTGGGTAAGTGCCAAGAGCTCTGCGAAGCGTTGTTCACTGAGCCACTTACCGCGCTCGACATAGGTCTCTCGAAAATATCCGAGGTGAGCAACTGGACCCCCGAAAGACGTTAAGCCCAACTTCAAAGACACTAAAAAACATTCCAACATTCCGCGCTGCATGGCGGCAGCTTAAATTTTTCCAGCAAAAATCCAAAGACCAAATTCTTGTCATTTTCGTCATCAGCCACTATCACCAACTCATGTTTTCCACCTCCCTTGGCCGTCTTCGCATCATCAGCATCATTGAGGCGCTTTCCTACCTGATTCTTCTCGGTATTGCCATGCCGCTAAAATATATCTGGGGTGAGCCTCAGGCGGTTAAAATCGTCGGCATGCTTCATGGCGTCCTGTTCTGTATTTTTTGTGCTGCCCTACTAGACGCAATGCTCAAACAAAAATGGAACTTAGTGCCTCCCTTCTGGATCTTCATGGCTTCGCTCGTGCCCTTCGCCCCTATTTGGGTTGAGATATGGCTCAAAAAGCAAATGGCGTTAGCCAAGTAATCTCCGTGCAAACAAAAACCGGCGATATGCAATGCACACCGCCGGTTGTAAATGTTTGAATCGCAGTTCGATTAACGTGAGTAGAGTTCCACAACGAGCTGAACATTGACCTGGTGGTCAAAGTCATCATTCTCGGGAACACGGGTAATGCTACCCTTCATGTCTGCGCGATCGAGCGTGAGCCAGTCCTTAAGTGGAACTGCCTGAGTGAGGTCCATGTAACGAAGACCAAGCTGCTGAGAGCTAGGCTTGTCCTGCACAGTGACGACGTCACCAGGCTTACATTGGTAACTTGGAACATCAACACGCTTGCCGTTAACCTCAATGTGTCCGTGGTTGACGAGCTGACGTGCAGCGGAACGGGTGTTACCCAATCCAAGGCGATAGCAGATATTGTCGAGACGGAGCTCAAGGAGTTGGCAGAGCACTTCACCAGTCACCCCACGGCGACGGCTTGCCTCTGCATAATACAGGCGGAATTGCTTCTCAAGCACACCGAACTGGAAACGAAGCTTTTGCTTCTCTCCGAGAGCGACTGCGTAGTCAGACTTCTTGCGGCGACCTGCGCGGACACCGTGCTGCCCAGGAGGGAATGCACGACGTTCGAGGGCTTTAGAAGGTCCGAATAGGGCGACGCCGAAACGGCGGCTGATTTTATCTTTGGGGCCAGTGTAACGAGCCATGATATGAAATAAGTTAAAGAGTTAGTAAATGATGAATAATTACACGCGACGTGCTTTCTTAGGGCGGCAGCCATTGTGAGGAATAGGTGTCACATCCCTGATAGCAGAAATATTGATACCCAGGCCTTGCACGGCACGAACTGCAGACTCACGACCGGAACCAGGTCCCTTAACGCGAACTTCAGCTTCTTTCAATCCGTGGCTCATTGCTTGGCGGCAGGCATCTTGACAGACCACCTGAGCTGCATAAGCAGTGCTCTTACGTGATCCTTTGAAACCCATCTTGCCAGCACTTGACCAACCAATCGCATTGCCGTTGACGTCAGTGACGCTCACCAATGTGTTGTTGAACGTGGCCGTAATGTGAACCAAGCCCGTTTGAACATTCTTGCTCTTCTTGGCCTTGTGAATGCGGATTTGCTCCTCTTCACCACCAGCGATTTCAGCGAAAATGTCACGCTTCTTTTCTGGGGCTTTAGGGGCATCTTCAGCAGCGCCCTCAGCTTGAGGTGCGGCTTCTTGAGTATCGGCGGCAGGTGTTTCGGCAGGTGCTTTTGCTGGTGTTTCCACAGGTGCTTCGGCAGCAGCCTCGGGAGCCTTGGCCTCTTCAGCAGCTGGTGTTTCAGCCGCGTCGTCTTTAATTTCTTCTTCAGACATAATAATAAATTTTCTGGGTCAGGGGGTTACTTGGCAACACCAACGGTGCGCTTCTTACCCTTACGGGTGCGTGCATTGGTACTGGTGCGTTGGCCACGCACAGGAAGACCCACCTTGTGGCGAATTCCGCGGTAGCAGTTAATAGCCTGCAAACGCTTCATAGCTGCTTGCTTTTCACGGCGAAGGTCACCCTCAATGAGGATAGCTTCAGAAGTGATGACTTGAGCAATCTTAACGAGTTGCTCTTCAGTAAGCTGGCCGGTGCGGATATTGGAATCCACTCCTGCTTGCTCGAGAATGCGTTTTGCCGTAGAAGGGCCAACGCCATAGATGTAGGGAAGAGAAGCTTCAATGCGCTTCTCATTCGGGATTTCAATACCGAAAATACGTGCCATATCCTTATGAGGTGGTGTGTTTTATAATGTTGGTAGGTGTGCTCATAACGACGATTTACCCTCATTGGAGGTTAAAGCGCAACCGGTATAATAGCCCGTCTGGACAATCCTGCACACCGCGCGGGAGTGGGTAGATACCAGAGAATGCTCATCTGGCAAGTCAGAATTGACAAATTCACCACTAAATAAGGCGATAGCCAAATTCCTTGCCACAGCAAGCGCTCAGAGAAATCAACTCATTGGGACTCGCCATCCTGCGCTGCCTCAATCAGCATAGCCCACATGCGCTTTGCACGGAACCTATTGATCTTCGCCATCTGGCCAGTTCTTATTC
Organism: Akkermansiaceae bacterium UBA985; assembly: GCA_002292185.1. Classification (GTDB taxonomy): domain Bacteria; phylum Verrucomicrobiota; class Verrucomicrobiia; order Verrucomicrobiales; family Akkermansiaceae; genus Oceaniferula. The sequence continues at coordinate 5,872 of DBBL01000053.1, forward strand.
TCTTTGCCAGACAAGCTGAGTGGTCTTTAACGCCCATTCTACCGAGCCTTTGTGCCTTAAGCCTCGTGTTTGTTTTTCGTTCGGCGCTATTGGGTCTTGCTGGCGGGGCCTTGGCGGGTGCTTTTTTACTGGCCCCAGTTGCCTGGATGGCTCCCCTTTTTCTAATCAATGACCTACTGCTCCCCGCGCTGCAAAGCCGCTGGAACCTTTGTGTGCTCATGTTTACCCTGATCATGGGTGGCTTTGTCGGCCTGCTCAATGGCGGTGGCGGCATCTCCGCTCTAGTGCACAAGCTTAGCGCAGGGGCAAAACACGGGTCTCGCCGGATGGAATGGATCACTTACGGTCTTGGTTTTGGCTGTTTTTTTGATGGCTTGGCAAACAGCATGCTGGTTGGCAGCACCATGCGTCCAGTCTATGACCGCACCGGCAGCTCGAGGAACCGCCTCGCCTATATTGTCGACTCGACCAGTAGCCCGATCGCTTGTGTGGCCTTGCTTTCCACTTGGATCGCCTACCAGCTATCCATGATCAAAGAAGGACTGAGTGCTGCCAACATGGATGTAAACCCCTACGCCATGTTCCTTGCCGCCTTGCCGGGGAATTATTACTGCTGGTTCACACTTG
>DBBL01000053.1:6507-7028 GCA_002292185.1 Akkermansiaceae bacterium UBA985
AAGCACTGCCCGCCAGCGGATGAGTCCACGGATGATCCCACTCCTGTCATAGAGCAGAGCAAACCGAGCCATGGAGACACCCACGCTACCGGCCTACACAGCGTGTGGATCCCACTGCTGTTTCTCATTGTCATGTTACCCATCAGTCTATGGTGGAGCGGCTCTCGTGCGCTTCAGGGAAAAATCGGACAAATGGATGTCCGCTGGGTCGATACCTTTGCCGCGGCTGATACCGCCCTGATGCTTGTGGTGGTAGGGCTCAGCACCTGCCTAGTAGCAACACTCGTTTATCCACGCAATGCCCCCCTACCTTATGGCAAAGCTTTCCTCGGGGGCATGGAGCGCATGCTCGCACCGACGCTGATTCTGATCGCCGCCTGGGCCCTAAGCGGCAGCCTCAAACAGCTCGATGCCGGTGTCTGGATTGGCCATCTACTCTCTGGCGCGGTGCCCGCATGGTTTCTGCCAGCGCTCGTTTTTCTAGCTGGGGCAAGCATCTCCTTTCTCACCGGCACAAGCTG
>DBBL01000154.1:0-21098 GCA_002292185.1 Akkermansiaceae bacterium UBA985
TCCAGGTGCTAATGGACGAATAAAAGATGAGGGCTTGCTGGAAAAAAGGGTGAGACTCTTTTGCAGCCATTCCCATCGATAGAAGCAAAAAGTGCGGTCGAAAATATTTCGATGTTCTTCGCCGGGTTCGCGTGAGTTGGTGAAGATTTCTTGGCTAGGGCGGTTGTCTGGTACCATCTCGAGGAAGTTAGCCCCCGAGACGGTTCTTTTCCCCGTGTTATGAATGATAATATGATATTGCAATGGCTCACCAGCAGTTGCTAACCGTGGTAATCTTCTGGTTGTCGTGACCTTGGCTTTGCGAAACAGGAGCCATAGAATGCTGATGGTGAGCATGGCAAAAATCATGCCCCGTATTTGATAGACGGGCCCCAAGCTATACATGGGCATTAATGTCCATGTAATAGGGATGAGAAGAATGAGCAGGATGCCAGCTGGTCGAGCTCTCTGGCTGAAGAAATGAGCAACGGCGGAGTTGTTGAAGTAGATCCTGTGGATCAGCCTGGAAAAAAGGGGAGATGGTCCGCGTGCCGCCATGATGATAGTGGTGGATTAGACGGGTGCTGGAGTCTGCTCGAGGATGTTCTCAACAATGGCGCGACCAGTAAGGCCGTTAAACTTAGCTTCAGGAGCAACAACCAGCCGGTGAGCGATAATGTCGGGTGCAAGCTGCTGAATTGTTTCAGGAGTGACATAGTCTCGGCCTTCAAAAAGTGATAGTGCCTGAGAGACTTTCATCAAAGCCAGGGATGCGCGTGGGCTTGCAGGGAGTTGGACATCCTCGATGTTGCGAGTGGCACTGGTCAGGGCCACGATATAGTCTCTGAGCTCATCGCTCACACGGATATCGGCGACGGCAGCGGTGAGGGCTAGCACCTCATCGAAGGTGACCGATGGCTTGAGATCATCAAGTGGGTGTCCGCCATTCTGGGTGGCGAGAATGGCGGATTCCTCTTCTGGGCTGATGTATCCAAGTGAACACTGCATGGTGAAGCGGTCCATCTGAGCTTCTGGAAGTGGGTAAGTTCCACGAAATTCAACGGAGTTTTGCGTGGCAATGACAAAGAAGATCCCGTCGATGTGGTGACATTTCCCTTCAATCGTTGCCTGGCGTTCTGCCATGGATTCTAGGAGTGCGCTTTGTGTCCTCGGAGATGCGCGGTTGATTTCATCAGCTAATAGGATGTCGGCAAAAATCGGCCCTGGATGAAAATTGAACTCGCTGGTTTTTTGGTTGAGAATAGATACTCCTAAAATGTCAGAGGGCAATAAATCGGGGGTGAATTGAATACGGCTGAAATGAGCGCCACCAATTGATTTGGCAATTGTTTTGGCGAGGGTTGTCTTGCCTGTTCCTGGATTGTCTTCAAGTAAAACATGTCCCCCCGAGATCATGCAGGCCAGAATGTTGCGTATGTTTTTTTCGTGGCCTTTAATAATGCTAATGACGGATTGTTCGAGGCGTTGGGCTATATCGAGATGTTTCATGCAGGCTTGTTGTATGATTGGTTTATTCCTGTTGGGATAGGTTTGGGATAGGGTTTGAGGCTTATTTCTGCGCTGTGGCGATATCCTCTTCGCAGCGCTTGATGTGTTCCTTGAAAATTGCTTTGAGAAATGTCAGTGATTTGGGGGAGGCGGCGTGATCTAATTGTTCCCAGCTCTTTTCATTGAGGGACTTTCTGCCGCTATTGCGAGGGTAGCGGAGATCGAGGTTGATGAAGACGCGGGGTCCTTTGGCTGTATTTGTGATAAGATAAAGGGGGTAGTCATACAGTTCTGAAATCTTAGACTTTGTCCTTACTGAAACGCCAACCCAGCCAGCATTTGCTGATGCGCCAAGGATGGAAGTATCTTGCGCGTGTTCTTTAGCCCCTCGAATCAAACGCTGCATGTCTTTTATTACTTCGCTTTTGTCAATGCCCTCCAGCATGGCGCATTGAGATAGGCTGGCTTTTATATCACCATTGCGAAGTTGCTCCCGATAGCTATCAACACACGTTATTGCAGCCTCCTCTGACACGGCATTCAGACTTAATGGTAAAGTGATGCGAGCGGTTTGGGCAAAGATCGTTTCGAGTGATTGCTGCTGAATTTGTTGTCGCAGATCAGTTAGCTGGTTATTGATGTTTGTTACGTCCTCATTGTTGCTGCTGCCTGTAAGCATTTTTGGGATCATGTCGATGGGGGCAATGTGCCAGCCGTCTTGATCTTTTAGCATCCAGATTTCCTCGACTTGATGATCGGTGCTGGCACCAGCTTGGCTGCACTCGAGTAGAGCTACGGCAAATTTACCCTTGAGGGCAACTTCCGATACAAGGTAGCTGGGGTTGTCGTCTTTAGGTATGCTGCACCAGTATTTTGCGATGTGAGTTAGGATAGAGGCGTGATTTTTTGTGTTGCTGAAGTAATCGTTGTTCAGGGTGGCTAGCCTAATAAACTCCTTGAAGTTTTGCTGTTTGATAGTGCTGAGAAAATCATTGAGTACTGACTCTGTCGTTTGATGCTTGCTCACCGTCACCTTTTGTAAAATGACGCTTGCGAATTTTTTCTTTAATGCTCCCTGCCGGCCTCCAAGTTTGCTCTCTTTAGGTGAGTCTAAATGATTGAGTGTGGAGGGAAGCTGGATAAATCTTTTGCCATCACGGTTTTCTGTTTGGAAAGTGAATATCTTGTATGAAGCGTCTGCATAAGAGGAATTGGACTCTTCTGGATTAAAGCAGCCTACCAGAACCTTTCCTGATTTTTCATCAGCTTCAATCACTTGGGTGAAGCACGAGGAGCTGGTGAAATAGTGCCAATTGTTTTTGGGCTTGGCCTCGAGTTTCAAGGCTTTGGCGACAAGGTCGATGGATTTACTTAATTTTAGTGCTTCCTGTTCGGAAGCTCGGCCAATACTGGCAAGGATGCCTAAGGTGTTTTTGCTGCGGCATTGATCTAAGAAATAAGAGGTGGCCTGCTCTGTTGTCATTTTATCAAAGCCTGCTTCCTGCTCAATGTTGGTGAGTTTGGATTTGATATCAGGCAGTGCCTTTTGCCGATGCTGTGATTCGCGCAGGATCTTTTGTTTGGCCATCCAGGTTTCTAATGCTTGCACTGATTGTTCGGCTTTTGGGTCATAACCATAGCCAGTATTGGAAAATGACCCAAGAAGTGGCGCGGGTATCCAGAGCTTGTCTTTTCTGAGAAGTGCAACGGGGTGAATGCGTGTATCGAGTGGGTTGATGGTGTTTTCTGCTCGGACTAGCACAGCGCAAAAAGCAGAGTCCGTTAATTGAGCTTCGATACTTAGGATGTCATTTGCTTTGAGGCGGCTCTGCCTTGATCGTTTGATCCGTGTCTCCAGTTCGCTGCGTCTTTTGGGGCTGCAGTGTTTCGATAGCGCAGTATGATCGCCAAGGTTTAGCTCCCCATCAGAGACGAGCTGAAGATAATGCAACGCGGCATGGGCTTGTTTTTTTTCCTCAGCAGCAGCGAAGTCATGAGAAACAACGAATTCTTGATCCTCTGCACGACTGGCTGCGCTTACTATTATCGAAAAGGTAGCGAGGGCTGATAATAACTTCATCGAAGCTGCATGGTATCTGTTGATGGCGAACTTGATCTCAATAAAGTGGCTTTGGCGTTTAGGGATTCATCAAGGGCTAATTTGTCAGTGCTTCAAAGGTTTTCTCTTTTTGCTCCGATTTTTCCAAAGGAGTTATGGGTAGAATTTTACCCTCATCTGCAAACATTGATTGTTTCTGAATGATTGCTCTACTACTTGATTTGAGACGCGCATTGAAGTCGTCATGTGGGCTGTGAACTGTTCCTCCGAGGGTTACTTTAGTGTAAATGTTTCCGTTTCTTGGAGCGGAGAAGATTTTTGGTGCCGGTGTTTTGTCGTCGAAAAGCCTAGAGGGAATGCCTACGTTTAATTCTCCTGAGAGCATGCCCTGAGCATTCACCGAAATATTCCCTTCAATGCTGAGTAGCTTGCTACTTATGAGATTGAGATTGCTGAGTGATATGTCGCTGAGGTTGCGCATGATCGTGCCTCTGCAATGCGTAAATGACGGGTGAAGGTATTGAGATTTGCCGGTCAAATCTCTCAAATCATTAAGCATGGGCAGCTCGCTGATATTCAATTGATTCGAGTTGAACGGCATGATGAAGCTCAGCGCATTTATATCACCTTGTTTGGGGTCGTATGAAAGAGCGCCCATATCGCTATGGATGCAGCCTTCGATGATACGGCCGAAATCTTCACCTAACATATCCTCTATTGGGTAGTTGATGGATTTTACGTCTAGCGTAACAGGCTGGTCTTTGTCTTTGTAGATAATTCCTTTGATGAGTAATTCGCCCTTATTGTTGTCGCTGGCTGCGAGCCGAGCCTCTATTTCAGCATTCGAGGATTTGAGCGTTAGGACGCCTGACGATACTTCGAGATTGGGCCAGCCGGGGATATCGATAATGCCATTGTTAAATGCAACCTGGTAATGACTGTCAGGCAGCTGCTGGAGTGATGCATGAATCCCTTTCACGGAAGGCGCCCCTTCGCTACCTCCGAAAAGCAGGTCTAGTTTTTCGCACCGGTATGATTTGAAGCGATAATTAGAGATGAGGGAATCAACGCTCTCGGCTCTGTTTCTTTCAGGAAGTTGTAGTTGGATCGTTCCGTGATTGGCTAATATTTCCTCCCCATTCCAAGCGCGTGATAAAAAGCTGGTGACTTTAAGGTCAGCTTTGATAGCTGAAAATGTGGCAGACTGGAAAAAGGTATCTTTGTCCCAGTTGATTGCAGCTTCTGATGCTGCTACTGATAAGGGGGTAACACGTAGCTGTTCGATTTTTGTTGAATTGCCAGTAACAAGCTTAGTGATCGAGGTTTCGGTTTTCTCTTTGAAGGATGCGCCGTTGTATCTGGCTATAATAAAGATGGTGAAGGCAACAAGTACCAGTGCTAGGCTTGACGCAGTTCCGATGATTGCCCATTTTAATTTAGGATTTGTCTTTTTGGAGGGCTGCTTTGAGCGCCTTCTGCGCTTTTTAACCTTGATCACTTGAGAGCCGTCAGGGCGTGTGACGAGTTCGCCATCTTTGATTTTATCTTGTTGCTCTTTGTCTCGGTTATGATGCTTGAGTCTAGCCATCATTTCGTCGACCGAATAATGCTCATGGTCGTTGCTGGATCTATCAGTTTCAGGTTCCATATAACTTCAATAGTTTTACTGCTTTAGGCGTGAATGAGTTCCCGGGATTCTTTAAATGCCCTCTATTTGATCACCCAATGGGCTAGCGATTCCTCCAAGGTTGGCCAGTTGGGTCGACAAGTTCGGCGTTCACGGTGATGATGATCGCTTCTCGGATAGTTTGGCTGGCCTCGGAGCGGAAAAGTCTGCCAGCAAAAGGAATGTCTCCAAGAATGGGGGTTTTATCCTCAACCTTGATTTTTTTACTCGTGATCAGACCTCCAAGAACCACGGTTGCTCCGTCCTGAATAGTCAGGGCGGCATTCGGCATACGGATGACTTTAAAAATAGGCATCAGAATGTTATTCTGCGTTATTTCTATGCTTTCAGTGCTTCCTAAGCCGCCAGCGGTAAGAGTGGCAATGGGCGATCCGTAATTCACAAAGCCTTCAAACTCAACTAATTCTGGGCGCAGAGAGAGCTCGATGTATTTTTTGTTGGGGCCGACAACGGGTTCAACCTCCAATGTAATGCCAGTGTCGCGTGTTTCAAATCCTGTAGGGGTCGCTGGTGTGACGGGGAAAATTTGCACCGAACCTCCAGCATCGCTAGAGCCTGTGCCTGTAGTTCCAACAGACTGTGGTAGCTCGGGTGGCTCATACTCTGTAGGATAGGTGAATTCTCGGATGATCTCTATTTTGGAACGTTCACCGCTGCGTGTGATGGTAGATGGTTTGACCATGATGTCTGCAGCTTTGCTTTGATCGAGGCCGCGCATCATCATGTTGATAACCATGCCGTTAGTAATTGCTGAAACGCTGAGGATCCCCGGTGCCCGCTGCGTGCTATCGGACGCGATGCCTGCCGTGTCATTAATGAAGCTGGTAATGGCATCTGGAACAATGGCGCTGTTACCGCTTCTATTGCCAGATGTGATGGGGTTGCCGCCGAGAGCAGTTAACGGGCCACCGTTGCCCACGCTGCCACCGCCGAGAATGAGGCCGCCGCTTAGGTCCAGAGGTGTAATGGCCCAATCAAAGCCGAGTTCTTTCACCTTTTCCTCACTAACACGAATGATGGCGGTTCTAATAATGACCATTACGGGCTCTTCGTTGGTGACGATGGATACGAGTTGATCCACGAGATCAATATTTTGAGGGCTGTTGCGAACCATCAGGGTGTTGTCTGAAGCAGAATATGATGCCGAGGCACCTTCAGGAAAGCTGATACCGTTCTGTTTTAAGAAATCAGTGATGTTCACGCGCGCTGGTAATTTGCCCTCTTGGCCGTCGTCGCTGCCAAAGGGATCGTCGCTGCGTTGATCACTGTTGGCAGTCGCAGCCTGAAGAAAATTCGGTGGCACGCGAAAGGTTCGAAAAATAAGGCCTTCCTTCAGTGAGCCGATGGGACCTACCAGAACACTGACACCATCGACTCTCCACTGGGTTCGGGTTTGCTCGGTGATGTAATCAAGAAGTTTGGAGAGGGGGAGGTTCTCAGCGGTGATGTCGACTCGATTGCGTGAAATAGCTTGGGCGGTATCGGATGATGGGTCGCCGAGATTGAGTAATATATTGATGCCGGCCTGGTTGCCTGATGAATCTGGCACATCTCCTTTTTTGCTTTGAAATCTCACAAAGTCTAGTGCCTCTTGAAGACTTTGGTCTTCCATATCGGTTTTATCGACAATGATGCCAGTGAGTTTATTCCTTATGTCGGTGGTGGACACGGATGATTCATCGAGGGAAATAGTTGGAGGGACGCTTTCGGCAGCTGGCACGTAGAGATCCCAATTTTTATCCACTTCAGCTAACATCGTTGCCCTAGCCTGATCTCTGGCGGCCCGGTAATAGTCCGATTTAATTACGCTAATGCGTTCCATGCCTCGCCGAGCGGCCTTATTAAATGGGTCGATGCGAAGCACGGATTGGTAAGTTAGGTGGGCAGGATCATACTGCCCGATTTGATGCTGCCCCTCTGCCTGGCTCAATAAGCGGCGGACCTCCACGACATTCTCAACGTGATCCTGGGTGAGGGCGGGGTTGTGTCGAATGGGATCGTCGATTTGCCGCCTGAGTTTGAGCGCCCCCTCATGGGCGGGAGATATTTGGGGTTTGAGCACCTTATCCAGAAGATCGCGGGCCTCATCATACCTGCCCTTTTTGGCAAGGCCTCGGCAATGCTCTGTTGTGGCTTTAGCATAACGCTCGGCAGCAGCTGAGCGGAGCTCCTTGCTGAGTGAGCCTCCCGGGAGCAGGGAGAACGCCTGGGCATAATCCTTGGCGGCTGTGCCGTAATCGGCTTTTTGGTATGCCGTGTCACCAGTAGCTAGAAGATCGTAGGCTTTACTCGCGTTTTCGACTCTTCGATTAAGCTCTTTCTGGACTACAGATTCCTCTGCTGAGGCATAGGGGGTGGGGGACAGCGCACAAATTGCAAGTAGGCTTACCTGCACGATGTGGGCTATCTTCCAAGGCGTAAATCGCCTGTGAGATTGTAAAGACGGTCGATCCATTTAAATCAGTCCACGATTTATAGACAAGAGAAGCTTGCTAAGTAAGCGTAAAGTTCAAAAAAATAAGCTTTTATCAAAGGTTGCAACGCCGCCGCCGTGTCGATAATTATCGTGTTTGGGCGATACCGTCGCGGTTATTATGTGAACAGGATCACATCAAAAATTGCCTGCAAAATGGGCTTGTGATGATCTTTTCTCAAGCTAGGGTGTGCCCGCAGGTCACTATCTACTCATTTAGTAACAACTACCATGACAACACCCGCTAACATTATACCCCCAGTTGACGTAAAGGATCAAGTTGCAGACCCCATCCATGGACTAGACTCCCCCGAGGCAGCCCGCATGGCTCTTGCTCATGCATCCTATGACTCGAAGGTAGAAGGAAACATCGTATTCACCCGAGTGGATGCAGCCATTAACTGGATGAGGAAAAATTCCTTGTGGCCGATGCCTATGGGGCTTGCATGCTGTGCGATTGAGCTCATGGCGACTGCTTCTTCACGCTTTGATATTTCCCGTTTCGGCTCTGAAGTGATGCGCTTTTCACCACGTCAGAGTGATGTCATGATTGTGGCAGGAACGGTCACTTACAAAATGGCCCTTGCCGTCAAACGTGTTTGGGACCAGATGCCTGACCCTAAGTGGTGTATTGCCATGGGGGCTTGTGCATCCAGTGGTGGCATGTATCGCAGCTACGCAGTGCTTCAAGGCATCGATCAGCTGCTGCCCGTGGATGTCTATATCTCAGGTTGTCCGCCCCGGCCCGAAGCTCTTATTGAAGGTCTGATGAAGCTGCAGCGTAAAATTGACGGAGAAGAATCCGTTCGTGACCTGAAAGCCGATCCTGCTGTTGCCAAATAATTTTTAAAGCTGATGAATGCCCAAGAAGTAGCCCAGCAAGTTCTGGAAAAATTCCCGTCTTCCACGTCCCATGAGTTTCGTGCTGAACACACCGTAACCGTCGCTCTCGATGACCTGAGGTCGGTGATGGAGTTCTGCTTTAAAGAGCTCGGTCTGAATTTTCTTATCGATATCTCAAGTGTCGACAATATGGGAAGCGAGCCCCGTTTTGAGATGGTTTATGAGCTTGCGACGCTCAATGACTCTGTGCATTTGCGTGTCAAAGCCGCTGTGGCAGATGCCGTAGAGGTGCCAACCGTTAGTGACATATGGGCTACCGCCGATTGGCATGAGCGCGAGATCTATGACATGATGGGCATTAAGTTTGCAGGTCATCCTGACTTGCGTCGTATCCTCATGTGGGAGGGCTATCCTTACTTTCCGTTGCGCAAGGAATTCCCTTTAGCGGGCAAACCAAGCGAGATGCCCGATGTGGCTAGCACAGGAGTAGCGCCCATGGAGGGTGGTCCCTTTGTAACTAGTGCCGGTGCAGATTCTCGGGAGAAGGCTGAGCCTAGGGCGAGATAGAAAGCGCAAGATCTGAGGCGCCAAGATAGGCGGAATTTTCGTGTCTTTAAGTTTGGCGAGGTTATTTTTTAATCAATGCCTCCTCGCAGACATCGTAAAAAGATAGCGTTTTCCCAATGGAATGTCGTCACTGCTTTGGTGCTGGTTTTGCTTTTGCTCCACCTGGTGTTGATGTTTGCGGGCGGAATGCCTGAGCTATTTTGGTATTATCAAAACTTTGGACTATCATGGGGCGGTATTACCCATGGGAAAGTGTGGCAGCTACTGAGCTATGCCTTGCTGCATGGCGACTGGGTTCACCTCGTCATCAACCTTTTTATTCTATGGTTCGCGGGCGGCAGGGTATTGCAAATGCTGGGGCAGCGAAAATCTCTGGAGATCATTACGGCTGGCGTATTAGTAGGGGGTTTATTGCATTTGCTATCAGGCTTACTGCTGGTGACTGGTTATAGAGAAAGTTATCTGGTGGGTATTTCTGGCGCGTGCTTCGCCTTGTTGCTGGCTATGGCTACGCTCTCAGCTCACACGCGCTTGCGATTCATACCCGTAAGCGGCAAGAACCTTGGGCTTGGCCTCGTCATCGGGGAGGCGTTATTGTGGTTGATGCATCCTGATTTTGGCTTGCCTGTGTTATCACTGCTTGGTGAGCAAATGGTGGCTTGGGGTGGGGCTGAGCTCTTTGAAATTAGCCATGCCTGCCACCTTGGTGGTGCCTTGGCAGGTTGGTGCTTAGCTCGAAGAGTGTTGACCCCTGTTTCCGCTCCAACTTAGCACTCCAACTTAGAAGAGGGGCGATGAGGCAAAAGATGCTCGACCTGTGTATCGATTTGATTGATCCTCACCACGGTTATCTCTGGTTTGTGCTACGCTCTCATCATTGCCCGCCAGCTGTGATAACCATTATCAATTCAATACTCATCCAATATCCATCCCATATCTAACATACATATCATTATGAACATTCAAGTAGGAGACAAAGCTCCCCAATTCAATCTCGTTACCCTCACTGAGGAGGGTCCGCAAACCGTTCAACTTTCAGACCTTGTTGCTAAGTCGACTACCGTGCTCTTGTTTGTGCCGATGGCATTCACAGGCGTTTGCACGCAAGAGTTTTGCTCAATCACTAGTGAACTTTCAGTCTACAATGATTTGAATGCACAGGTGGTCGGCATTTCAGGAGATAACCCGTTTGCGCAAGCCGCATGGGCTGAAAAAGAAGGCATCGGAATCACTCTTCTAAGCGACTACGAGCACATCGCTACCGAAGCGTATGGAGTTGCTTATGAGTCCTTCCTCCCTGAGAAAAACTTGATCATGGGTGGTGTTCCCAAGCGTTCCGCGTTTGTCGTTGATCAAGAGGGCATTGTTCAATATGCCGAAGTCAATGATAGCCCGGGAGATCTTCCCGACTTTGAGGCGATTCAGGCTTGCTTGAAGTCGCTCTAACAAGCCGCTGAAATGCTATGATTTGGGCTCTGCACGGGGCCGTCGGTATGGCGGCAGACTGGCGTGAATTCGCCGCTGCCATGCCATCTCACTTTGGTGGGGTGCGCCGTCTGGACTTATGGCGATTTCTGGACTGTTGTCCGATGTCGCTTGATGAATGTGGGCGGGCGCTTGCAGAGGAGATCAAACGGGTTGACCCAGAACCGACATTGATTGCTTATTCGATGGGTGGTCGGCTTGCCTTACACGCCATGTTAAATCAGCCGGGGCTCTGGAAATCGGCAGTTATTATTTCGGCTCATCCTGGCCTCAAGAATGAAAGTGAGAGAGTTGAACGGCGCGAAAAAGATGCTGAGTGGTCAGCGCTAGCCTTGAAGGGCGATTGGGCGGATTTCTTAGGGAAATGGAATGCGCAAGGTGTGCTGGGTGGCGAGTTGGAGATGCCAGATCGTATCAAACTTAAGGAGCGCCGTGTCTCTGTGGCTAGGTCCTTTGTTGACTGGTCGCTGGGCACTCAGGCTGATCTTACTGCTGACCTTACTAAAATCACGTGTCCCACTCTCTGGCTGACGGGTGAGCGTGATGCTAAATTCACCCAATTGGCAAAGCTTGCCGTGCCGCAATTGCAGCACGGGAAGCACAAGGTTATCCCCGAATGTGGTCACCGTGTGCCATGGGAGCAGCCGGATGCTTTTCAAGGTGCATGTGTAGAATTTCTTGGCAATGCACTTGAAACTTAAAATGTAAGACCTAAGACTTCAACCATGTGGAAATCAGCGCACGACTTTGAAGACGTATTGTATGAAAAAAGCGAGGACGGGCAGATCGCTAAGATCACCATCAACCGCCCCGAAGTCAGGAATGCCTTCCGGCCTGAGACAACAAAAGAATTGCTGACCTCTCTCGATCTTGCCCATGAGGATCCGGGAGTAGGCGTGATTATTCTCACAGGTGCTGGGGATAAGGCATTTTGTTCAGGAGGGGATCAGAAGGTCAGAGGTCATGCCGGCTATATTGGCGGTGATGGCGTGCCGCGGCTGAACATTCTCGATGTGCAGCGCAAGATTCGTAATTTACCCAAGCCCGTGGTGGCGATGGTCGCAGGATACGCGATCGGCGGTGGCCACGTCTTGCAGGTTGTCTGTGATCTGAGCATTGCTGCTGATAATGCAATCTTTGGTCAGACCGGCCCGAAAGTGGGATCTTTTGATGGTGGATTGGGTTCCAGTTATCTCGCCCGTATTGTCGGGCAGAAAAAGGCGCGTGAGATATGGTATCTCTGCAGGCAGTATGATGCCCAGCAGGCACTCGATATGGGGCTGGTCAACACCGTGGTGCCACTTGCCGATTTAGAAACTGAAACCATCCAGTGGTGTCGTGAAATGCTGCAGCACTCACCCCTTGCTCTGCGCTGCTTGAAAGCAGCTCTCAATGCCGATTGTGATGGTCAGATGGGATTGCTCGATCTCGCAGGCAACGCAACGATGCTCTACTACATGAGCGAGGAGGGTAAGGAGGGGAAAAATGCGTTCCTCGAAAAACGCGACCCTGATTTCTCCAAGTTTCCACGGGTGCCCTAGTCACCCTTATATGAGGTCCTCTTGATGGTTTGTATGTTGTCAGCAATCAATGGGAAAGATCCCGTTACTTCTTGTTTGATGGCCAACATGAAAAGGTCCCTCTGAGTTGGCGTCCTAGTTGGAGTCTTGGTTGCGGATTTCTCCGTGTTGTGGTTGGATAATCCGCTTATTGGCGTTGAGGAAAATGAACTCCTTGGGATCAGTTGGCTCTGAAATACCGGTCTTACTTGGCTGAAAAAGGTTGCAAATCCTTGCTAGTAGTGGCTTTTTCACTCTCGTCATGGCCGATGAAAAAGAACGCAAGACGCTCGAGCAGCGTCACCAAATGTCCGATCTGGAACGCCTTAGGCACTCGTGTGCGCATGTGCTTGCTACCGCGGTGCTCAACATCTGGCCAAATGCACAGTTAGCAGGCGGGCCTCCGGTCGAGAGTGGTTTTTATTATGACATCGATCTCGATCACTCGATTACACCGGATGACTTTGAGAAAATTGAGGCGGAAATGAAAAAGGTGGTGAAGGAGAACCAGACTTTTGAAAAGATGGTCGTTTCCCGTGATGAGGCAATGGCGATGGCGAAGAGTGGTCGGCTGGGAGGTCTCTCTGAGCGTGACGCGGTGAGCCAGTTCAAGGTTGATTTGCTCAACGACATCCCTGAGGATGAGGAGATTTCCATTTTCAAGAATGGTGAGTTTTGGGATCTCTGCGCAGGTCCGCATGTTGGGCGCACAGGCAACTGCAAGGCCTTTAAGGTAATGAGTGTAGCAAGTGCCTTCTATAAGGGAGACAACACGCGCCCTCAGCTGCAGCGTATTTACGGCACCTGTTTCAAGAACAAGACGATGCTCACTGAGCATTTGGAGAAGCTGGAAGAGGCGAAGAAGCGTGACCATCGCAAGCTCGGTAAGGAGCTCGGTATTTTTCACATCGATGAAGCTGTTGGCCAGGGACTGATTCTCTGGAAACCGAAGGGTGGGCTGCTGCGTCGTGCGCTCCAGGACTTTATCACCGAGCAACTCGACAAGCAGGGTTACTCCCAAGTATTTACCCCGCACATCGGCAAGCTTGATCTTTACCGCACTAGTGGCCATTTCCCTTATTATCAGGATAGCCAGTTTGCTGCGATCCCTGAGCGTGATGCCTTGGCTAAGCTTTCTGACGAAGGGGCAACATGTGCGACGCTGACCAACGGGCTCAACACCGGCACGATCGAGGGCTATATGCTGCGTCCGATGAACTGCCCGCACCATATCAAGATTTTTGCCAGTGATCACCACAGCTATCGCGACCTTCCTGTGAGACTTGCCGAATTTGGCACGGTCTACCGCTGGGAGCAGAGCGGCGAGCTCGGCGGCATGACCCGCGTGCGTGGATTCACTCAGGACGATGCCCACCTTTTCTGCACACCTGACCAGGTGGCGGAGGAAGTGCAGGAATGTCTGGGTTTGGTAAAAACGGTGCTGCAGACCCTTGGTATGGAAGATTACAGTGTGCGTCTTTCTCTGCGTGATCCTGATAGTGATAAATACGTAGGTGATGCTGCCAACTGGGATAAGGCCGAGGCTGCCCTGCGTCAGGCGGTGCAAACACTGGGCGTAGATTACATCGAGGAAGAAGGCGAGGCCGCGTTTTACGGGCCAAAAATCGACTTTGTGGTCAAGGATGTCATCGGCCGTGACTGGCAACTGGGCACCGTTCAGGTCGACTACAATCTCCCCGAGCGTTTTGACCTGACTTACATTGGGTCTGACAACAAACCGCACCGTCCGGTAATGATCCACCGAGCTCCGTTTGGTTCGTTGGAGAGGTTCGTTGGTCTTCTCATTGAGCATTTCGAAGGCAAGTTCCCAACCTGGCTTGCGCCTGAGCAGGTGCGTGTATTGCCGATCTCTGAGAAATTCAATGAGGCAGCTGATGAAGCGGTCAAATTGCTGGCCGATGCTGGAGTTAGGGTTTCCTGTGATCGCAATGCTGACAAGGTTGGTGCCAAGATTCGCCTTGCCAGATTGGATCGTGTGCCTTATATGCTGGTCATCGGAGCGCGGGAAGCTGAAAGCGGCACCGTCTCTGTGAGGCACCGAGATCGGGATGATCTAGGTTCCATGCCACTTAATGAATTTGTTTCAAACATCCAAACGGAAATTACCAGTCGGTCACTCTAGTATGACGATGAGATTGGTCATACCTTGATTGCCCTGCCGCATGGATTATTTTTTTGGCATATTTTTGACTACCACACGTTCCAATGACGTGAGTCTCGGCAAGTATCATTACGGTGCTGCCACCCCATACTAAAATTCCTAACCAACCAAAGGAGAACACCATAGCTAAGTCTAAGAAAAAACCATTCCGTCCACGTCGTGACATGACACGTGTCAACGAACGTATCCGTGCACCCAAAGTGCGTGTTGTATATGAAGATCAGCAACTCGGAGTAATGAGTTCGCGTGAAGCCGTGGAAAAGGCGAAAGCCGTCGGTATGGATCTTGTGGAGGTTGCACCAAACGCTAGCCCACCAGTGTGCCGTGTTTGCAACTACGGAAAATACAAATACGAACAGGCAAAGCTGAAAAAGAAGTCGCCTAAAACCGTCAATAAGATCAAGGAGATTAAGCTCCGCGTCGGTACGGATACACACGACTACAACATCAAGCTTGCTCGCGCTGAGCAGTTCCTCGATGAGGGCAATAAAGTTCGCGTTCGTCTTCAGTTCCGTGGTCGGGAAAATGCTCACCGTGAAATTGGATTTGAGGTGCTGCAAAAAGTGGCTCTAGATCTCAAAGAAATAGCCAATGTCGATCAGCAGGCTCGCCTTGCTGGACGTGCTGTTAACATGATGCTTTCACCACTGCCCAAAGAGCAGCGTAAGCGTAAGTTCTACCTCAGCCACGGTAATCTTGTTGATCCTGATGATGAGGGTGATGAGGATGTTGAGTTTGATGATGATGACTCTGGCGCACCCGAAGGTGAGCAGTAGTCTGATCATTTCCTGCTAAGATTTAGTTGCTGACACTGTGTCGCGTCTTCTCCTTTTTGATATCGACTGTACCCTGATTGATACTGGGGGTGCAGGGATGTCTGCATTAAAGCAGACAGCTTGCGATCTGTTTGGGGCGGAAGGCCCCGAGCTTGACTTGGCGGGCAGCACGGACTGGGGAATTGTCCGCGGTATGCTTGAGCATTTTGGGAGCGACATAGAGCTCGAGGAATTCTACCGAGTTTATTTACAAAAGCTCTCACCCAACTTGGCATCGTTTGCGGGGAAAGTACTCCCAGGGGTTACCTCGCTTCTGGATGATATTGCCGACTCTGATGCCGTTTTAGGATTGTTGACTGGCAATATTGCACAGGGGGCCAAGGCGAAAATCGACCACTATGGCTTAGCTGGATATTTCTCGATCGAGGTTGGTGCCTATGGTGATGACCATCACGATAGAAATCAGCTAGGGCCAGTTGCGCTTGAGCGTGCTAGTTCCAAGCATGGAATTGATTTTCAAGCAGAGCAGTCGGTGGTGATTGGCGATACCCCTAAAGACATTGCCTGTGGTCAGGCGATGGGAGCCGCAACTCTGGCCGTCGCAACGGGGCGATTTTCGATAGCAGAGCTTAAAGGTTTTGGCGCGGATCTCACTGTAGCAGATTTATGTGACCCGCGGGTGCGATCATTTTTACAGTAGTTAAGCTGCGGGTTGCAGATCACAAAAAAAGGCACGGCGAGTGCCGTGCCTTCCTATTTGTTGATAATGATCAATAACTACTTGGTGACCGAGGCGCCGAAGCCGGCATCTTTGACTGCTTTGACCAAGTCCTTATCAGAAACACTGCTTTTGGCGGTGACTACCGCTGAGTCAGGCATGCTTACTGCGGCTTTAGAAACTCCTTCAACCCCTTCAAGTGCGGACCGCACTTTATTAACGCAACCCACGCCTCAGGTCATGCCTGTGATTTTAAGATTTACCGTTTTTGTTTCCTCATCTTCGGCTTTGACTTCATGAGGTGTGTTAGTGGGCAGCTCTACTGCTGCTACAGTGCCAATAGGAAGCGCTGCTAGGGCACCGAGTGCCATTAGTTTTTGAATAGTTTTCATGTTTATTGTTGTTGGTTTAGGTTGAAGCGAAAATCGCATACCCGCAAATGTACGGGTAATACATAATCAACATGTTAACATAGGCAGTATTTCTACTGGATGCAAATGAGAAAATCCAGAGGTCAAGCTAACCAGCTGTTTGATGCTAATGCTAATGCTAGCCCTGCGTTTTTCCTGCGGCTGCGGTGCCGGCGAGATGCCCTGTTGTCCAGGCATTTTGGAAGTTGAAGCCGCCAGTAATGCCATCAATATCGAGAACTTCACCGGCAAAGTAGAGGCCAGCGGTTATTTTGCTTTGCAGGGTCGTCATATTGACGTCATTGAGTTTCACTCCGCCGCAGGTGACAAACTCGTCCTTGTTGATGCTTTTTCCTGAAACCTCAAACTGACCGCCGATCAGCTCTTGGCTGAGGCGCCGAATGTTCTCCTTGCTGAGTTGTGACCAGATGCAGTCATCAGCTATGCCAGAGGCTATACAGAGGCGCTTCCAAAGACGCTTGGGAAAATGCTCAAAGGGTGCTCTGCCGCATACCTTGCGTTTGCCATGATGGCTACGTTCTTGATTGAGGGTTTCCGAAACATTGACATCCGGTAGCCAGTTGATGCTGACTGTGAATTGATAATTGAGCTGGTGCAGGTGACGCGCACCCCAAGCTGAGAGCTTGAGAATACCGGGTCCACTAAGGCCATGATGAGTAATCAGCAGAGGGCCCTTGGCCTGCAACTTGATGCCCATAAGTGACACCGAAGCATTGGCTACGGATACACCAGCGAGAGATTCAAGACGATCATCATCAATATTGAAGGCAAAGAGGGAGGGGACATTGGGCACTAGCTCATGACCGAGGGACTCGCTTAAACGTGCTCCAGATGCAAGACGGGTTCCGCCTGTGGCAAGAAGGAGAGATCGGGTCTTGAGCTTTTCTCCTGTATTGGTTGTGACGGTAAAAACGCTGTCGCCAATAGTATCTGGAACGTCATCAGCCTCGTCAGCGGTAACCGAAACTACAGCGGTTGATGTTTTGAGGATAACGCCCGCTTTTTGAGCAGAGCTCTGAAGGCAGTCGATGATGGTCTGGGAGCTGTCTGTGGTGGGAAACATTCTGCCATCGGCCTCGGTCTTGAGTTCAACACCACGCTCTTGGAACCAGTTGACGGTATCCTGAGCTCCCCAGCGGTGAAAGGGGCCGATCAATGATTTGCCGCCTCGTGGGTAATGTTCTGTCAGGGCTTTGGCCTCAAAGCAGGCATGGGTGACATTGCAGCGACCGCCGCCAGAGATCTTGACCTTGCCAAGAGTATGGGCTGTTTTTTCAAGAATCAGCACAGCTGCTCCAGGAGCTTTTTCAGCACAGGTGATTGCGGCAAAAAAGCCGGCGGCACCACCGCCGATGACCACTAGATCCCAGGGGTCTTGATTAGACATCTTCTTCTAGCTCAAACTCGGCCCAGCCTACGGACTCGTTCAGGGCAGCTACGGAATCGTGTATCAGTAAATCAAGATCGGGTTCTTGGCCTTCGCTGTTGAAGCCGAGGAGGGGGCCGCCATGCTCTACTTCGGGAGGATCTTTATCGATGCCTGAGTGACGCACGTAAAACCAATCGAGAATGCCCTCGCCTGTATCTGGTAGCCATTGAACGATGAGCTCGATGGTGGCAATGGGGTCTTCGTCACCGAGTTCACGTTGGTTGCTCATGTCTTCCTCATCACAGTCGATGCCCGCGATTACTTCAAGCTGGGTGTCGTCTTTGTGTTCACCGAGAGCCGATTCGATTTTTTGGAAAACAGCATCTTTTGGGGAAATGATTCTCATGCTCGAAGGGTTGTTGAGGGCGGCAGCTTTGGCAAGGAGATAGCGTGTAGAGTTTGTCTGTTTTGGGGGCACTGGATGGATTCAGATGCTGAGTAAATCAGTCTAATCTGAATTCGCCTTCTTCGTCAGATCCCATCCAGCCAAGTTTGCCGAAGGCAGAGAGGATCTGCATGTTGATGTCATCGCCATCATCCTCGGCATGTTCGACGGTGGCAGAGCTGGCCAAACCACGCATGGATTCGATGCTGATGACCGTTTGCTTGCCCGAGAAAGTAATCCAGTCACCCCAGTCTTTTTTCTCGTGCTTGGGCTCGAGCTTCTTGCTGCGGAGTGCAAGGATCACTTCGGTAATACTTGCAGGGGGCTCCATATCGGGCAGGTGAACGCGGGTTTCCATGAGTTGATTATATAAGGGTGGGGCTAAGTTTGCCAATAACTAGGGAGCTTCGGAGGCTGTTTTGATAGCCTCAAGTTCTTCCCAGCGGCTGTAGAGCTTGGGAACCTTCGCCTTGGCTTCGTTGAGCTCAGTTTCTAGGGCTTGCCAGTTGTCACCATGTTTTTCGTAGAAGTCCGGAGCGTTGAACTGAGCCTCTAGCTGGGTGAGGGTTTGTTCGGCGGCGAGGATTTCTTCTTCAATGGTTTCGAGCTCCTTCGCCTCAGCCCACTTAAGTTTGCGCGGGCGTTCTTTACGCTCTGGCTTCTTACTTGTTGGGTTGCTTTTATAAAGCTTGCTGGTGGCGGCACGGGCGGCTTTTTTTTCTAAGTAGTAATCGTAGTTACCCACTTGGTAGTCGACAACGCCATCACCCTCGAAGGCCAAGATGTCTGTGCACACGCGGTTGAGGAAATAGCGGTCATGGCTGACGACAATCACACTGCCTTTGAATGCGAAGAGGGCTTCTTCGAGTAGCCTGAGTGTATTGAGGTCGAGATCGTTGGTGGGCTCGTCCAATACGATAACATTACCGCCCTTTTTGAGGATTTTCGCGAGCATCACGCGGCTGCGCTCGCCACCACTGAGTAGTCCGATTTTGGTATTGATCCGTTCTTCGGTGAACAGGAAACGTCTCAAGTAGGCGCGCAGGCCAATGGTTTCCTTGCCGAGCTGCACATTTTCTTGGCCTTCGCCGACTTCTTCGAAAACCGATTTGTCGTCATCGAGCAGGAGGCGATTTTGGTCAATGAAGTTGATGTCGGTCTTCATTCCAATATCGACCTTACCCTGTAGGGGTTCGAGCTGGCCGAGCATGATATTGAGCAGGGTGGATTTACCCATGCCGTTGCGACCGACAATGCCGAGCCGCTGACCACCTTCGATTTTTAGACTGACATTAGAAAATAGCCATGGCCCGTCATTATATGCCATGCCGACATCCTCGACCTCGATGATTTTGTTGCCCAGCTTGGGAGGGGCGGGGATAATGAGATCGACGTCGAGTTCTTGCTCGGGAGCTTTCTGATCAGCAACTTCAAAATAGCGATCCATGCGGTCCTTTGCCTTGGTCGATCTGGCCTTGGGGCCTCG
Organism: Akkermansiaceae bacterium UBA985; assembly: GCA_002292185.1. Classification (GTDB taxonomy): domain Bacteria; phylum Verrucomicrobiota; class Verrucomicrobiia; order Verrucomicrobiales; family Akkermansiaceae; genus Oceaniferula. The sequence goes on from DBBL01000154.1 coordinate 19,569, forward strand.
CCGTACCCATTCGAGTTCACGACTCAGGAAGCGCTGGCGTTTGTGTTCATTCCTGGCATCAGCCATGTCACGTTCAGCCCTTGAGAGCAGGTAATCGGTATAATTGCCTTGGTAGCTGTCACACTTTCCTTGTCGGATTTCCACGATACGTGTGGCGATGCGATCGAGGAAATAGCGGTCGTGTGTAACAAAGAGGCAGGTGCCAGTGTAACGAGCGAGAAATTTTTCCAACCACTCGATGGACTCGGTGTCGAGGTGGTTGGTCGGTTCGTCGAGAATCAGGAAATCAGGTTTTGCGAGCAGCGCCCGGCAGAGTGAGACACGTCGTTTTTCACCACCGGAAAGAGTCCCTACGATGCGCTCGGCATCAGGTGCATGCAGGTGGGATAGCAGGGTGGTTGCGCGGTGTTCAAGGTCCCATCCCTCGAGGTGGGTGATTTCATCAAGCACCTCAGCGCTGCGGTCGCTATCGGCTGGGATGGTTTCATATTCGTTAATCAGGTCGAGGGTGTACTGAGCGCCGGCCAGCACGTTATCATAGACGTTAGCCTCATCATTGAGTTCGAAATTCTGCGGCAGGTAGCCGGTGACGAGTCCTCGTTTGCAGTTCACCTCACCGCTGTCACCTACGGCTTCACCCGCAAGGATTTTTAAGAAGGTAGATTTACCACAGCCGTTCCTGCCTACGAGGCCGATGCGGTCGCCTTTTTGGATGGCGAGAGTGGCGCCATCGAGTACGGTGTGTGAGCTATAGCTGACGCAGAGTTCGCTGGCGCTGACGATGGAATCGGACATGCGCGGCACTATACGTAGGGATGGCGTCTTGTCATGCTTTTTGCCAATACAAGTGCTCTACAGCTGTATGCAAGAGCATGATGAGCCCGTGAAGTGGATACGGCAAATGGCATATGAATAGCTTGCAGGATTGGCATGGAGATGTAGTCTGCGCCGCCTCGACCGATGTCTCTGCGCTCTCAAATAAAACCTGGCCAAAGATGGATTAGTGAAACCGAACCTGAATTAGGTGTCGGGATCATGCTTAAGGTCGAATTTAAGCGTGTCGAGGTGATGTTTCCAGCTGCCAATGAGCGCCGGCAATATGCTTTGGATAGCGCGCCGCTTCGCAGGGTGGCACTGAAAGTGGGGGAGATACTCGAGACCCATGAGGGTGATGTGGTCGAAGTCGATGAGGTGCTGGAACGTGATGGTTTATTAGTCTATGTCTGCGGAGATCGTCAGGTTGAGGAGTCAGGCTTATCTGACACGATGAGCTTTAATAAACCCGAGGACCGTTTGCTTGGAGGCCATGTGGATGCTCTGCACACCTATGATCTAAGGGTCGAGGCTTTGCAGCGTCAATGCGAGGTGATGAAGTCGCCAGCGCGTGGTTTTGCAGGTGCTCGAATGGATTTGATTCCTCATCAGCTTTATATCGCAGATGAGGTGACATCACGGCTTGCTCCGCGTGTGTTATTAGCGGATGAGGTTGGCCTTGGTAAGACGATCGAGGCCTGTCTGATTATGCATCGG
>DBBL01000154.1:21138-24973 GCA_002292185.1 Akkermansiaceae bacterium UBA985
TGGTTTGTGGAACTGCTGAGACGGTTTAATATGCTGTTCAGTCTATTTGATGAGTCGAGGTGCGTGGCCATCGAACAGGGTGGCGAGGGTGAAGAGAATCCGTTTTTAGACAGTCAGCTTGTTTTGTGCAGTGTTGATTTTTTGGCCAGTGACGCTCGACGCGCCCATCAGGCTGTGGCAGCCGGTTGGGATATGCTTATTGTCGATGAGGCGCATCACTTGGAGTGGAATACAGATGCTCCCAGCGTAGCCTATCAAGTGGTGGAATCACTAGCGCGGCAAACTGAGGGTTTGTTACTGCTCACGGCGACACCGCGCCAGCTTGGTCCAGATGGCCATTTTGCCCGCTTACGTTTACTCGATCCAGAGCGCTATGTGGATATTGAGACATTCCAGCAGGAGGCAAATCACTACGAGGAAGTAGCCGATGCAGTAGGCAGGTTGGTGGAAGGTTCTACTCTAAGCTCAGAGGACTGTGCTTTATTTGCCTCACAATCTGAGCGCATCCATGGTCATTGCCTTGCCCTGGATAGTGGTGACGAGTCCGCACGTGAGTTGTTGATCCGTGAGCTGCTCGATACCTTTGGCACGGGGCGGGTCATGCTTCGCAATACACGGCAGGCCTTGACGGGTTTCCCAGATAGAAAAGCCTCACTGGTGCCATTGGATAATGAGGTGGAAAAAATGAGCTGGCTGGTAAAGCTACTCCAAGAACTGGGTGAGGCGAAGGTGTTGCTGATTTGCCGGACCCGGGAACTCGCTGAAGAAATTCTCGAGAAGCTTCAAAGCATCATCAATATCAATTGTGGTTTTTTCCACGAAGGCATGACCTTGTTGCAGCGTGATCGCTCCGCCGCATACTTTTCTGAGGAAGAGGGAGCCCGCCTTCTGGTTTGCTCCGAAATAGGCAGTGAGGGCCGCAACTTCCAATTTGCACATCATCTGGTGTTATTTGATTTGCCTGACGATCCAGAGCTTTTGGAACAGCGTATCGGTCGCCTAGATAGGATTGGCCAGGAACAGACGATTAATATTCACGTGCCCTATGTGAAGGGGGCACACGGTGAGGTTTTGGCCCGTTGGTATCACGAGGGTCTGGGGGCCTTTGAGCACAGCTTGCATGGTTCGAGCGAAATCGTACGCGAGCTCGGTGGGAAACCAGCCCATGAGGGCATGGATGAACAGGCATTGCAGGCATTGATTGATGCTTCCAAGGATTGCCGTGCACGGGTTTCTGAAAGATTAAAACGCGGCTATGACCGGCTTCTGGAGCTGAACTCAAGCAGGCCAGAGCTGGTGGCTGATCTCATTGATGAAATGAATGCCATGGATGCCGATAGGTCATCAGAGGCTTTCTTAGTGCGATTGTGGGATCATTTTGGTCTTCATATCGATGAGCTGACAGATCGTTCTTATCTGCTGCTTCCCGGTCATTTGATCACAGACTCTTTTCCGGCACTTCCAGATGATGGACTTAATGTGACCTTTGATCGAACACGGGCACTTTCACGAGAGGATGCCACCTTTATGAGTTGGGATCACCCTGTGGCGCGCACCGCACTTGAGCTGCTGCTCACCTCAGAGGCTGGCAACGCATCATTCGGCGTCTGGGAAGGAGCTCCCGAGAAAGGAATTCTGCTTGAGACCTATTTTGTGGTGGAATGCGTGGCTCCGGCATCTTTGCACAGTGACCGATTTTTACCCGCGACACCCATTCGAGTGCAGGTAGACCACCAAAGCAATAACCGCAGCCATGAGGCTCCTTTAAGCGCAGATCACCTCCGCGCTGGCAATTTACATCAACTCCTTGGGCAGGAAAAATTCCGCCGTGTGATGTTGCCCGCTATGTTGGAGATGTGTCAGAACATTGCAGCCGAGCAGATCATCTCAGTGGTAGCAAAAGCGTCCGCAGAATGCAGTAGCAAACTGGGTGCTGAAATTGATCGCTTGGTTGCCCTCGGTGAAATCAATGACCATGTCAGTGAGGATGAGATTACAGCTCTGCGCAGCCAGCATGACACCTTGAGTGCAGCCATTGGTAAATCACGCCTGCGACTGGATTCGGTAAGGGTGATTTTTTGCCAACCGTGAAGAAAGCTTGAGCAGCTGCTGAAACCATCTACTTTGGGGGGCGGATACCTTACACGAAAACCACTAATTAAACTATTTAATCATTATGGGAAGAGCCTTTGAAGCACGCCGAGCAGGGAAAGAAAAACGTTGGGGCGAGATGTCCAGATTGTACCCTAAATTAGGAAAAATCATCACCATGGCAGCTAAGGCTGGTGGTTCGGATCCTAACTCCAATACGGCACTGAAGACCGCGGTGAACAATGCCAAGGCTCAGAACATGCCTAAGGACAACATCGATAAGGCCATCAAACGAGCAACTGCAGCTGATGCCGCCAACTACGATGAGGTCAGCTACGAGGGTAAGGGTCCTCATGGGGCTTTGTTGTGGGTCGAGTGCGCTACGGATAACACCACCCGCACGGTGGCGAACGTCAAAACAGCCTTCAACAAAGGCGGCGGGCAGGTCGTCAATAGCGGATCTCTTGACTTCATGTTCACCCGCAAGGCGGTGATCGAGTTTGCAAAAACAGACAGCCTCGATCTTGAAGAGCTTGAGCTCAATCTCATCGACTTCGGCTTAGAAGAAATGGATGTGCAAGATGATCGAGTCATCGTTTATGGAGAGTTCACCAGCTTCGGGGAACTAACCAAGGCCTGTGAAGACATGGGCATTGAAGGTTTTAAAGCAAACCTTCAGCGTATTGCCAATAGTCCCGTTGAGCTTACCGAGGCCCAGATTGAGGAGGTGGAAGCGCTGGTGGATAAACTCGAGGAGGACGACGACGTTCAAGCGGTGTTTACCAACCTAGCGTAAGCACACTGGTTAGCTTATTTTCTGTTGTGTGCTATTTCTTGCCACAAACAGAAGATGACAGGCACGACAAACATACTGAGTAATACGACGATTACTCCACCGAAGATGGGCACAGCCATCGGCCCCATGATGTCGGCTCCGCGTCCTGTGGAGGTGATTACTGGCAGTAGTGCCAAGATGGTCGTGGCAGAAGTCATCAGGCATGGTCGGCAGCGGCGTTTGCCAGCGAGGATGGTAGTGGCCCTGATTTGCCCGATGGTTTGGGGGAGGTCTTTTTTGAAGCGTTGGCGGAGGTAGGTGGAGATGACGACACCATCGTCGGTGGCAATGCCGAACAGGGCGATGAAGCCGACCCATACCGCGGTGGAAAGGTTGATGGGTTGAATCTTGAAAATGGCACGCAGATTGTGACCGAAGATCTCGATATTCATAAAGCCTGGTTGAGCGTAAAGCCAGAGCAAGAGGAACCCGCCAGAGAAGGCTACGGCGATGCCGCTGAAAATAATGATGGTGTTGATCACAGAGCGGTTTTGTAGATAGAGGATGAAGAAGATGGCCAGTAGGGCGAGGGGCATCATGACCATCATGTTTTGATCAAATTCGAGAGCCGACTGATAGTTGCCGGCGAATTCATAACGAGTGCCTCCGCTGCGTTTGAGCTTGCCTGCCTTTTCCTGTGCTTCGAGGTAGGCCTGGACATCCTCGACCACATCAACTTCTGCGAATCCCGGGTTAGAGCCAAAGGTGACGTAAGCAGTCAGGAACGTGTCCTCGCTTTTAATGACCTGTGGGCCTCGCACATACTCGATGTCGACGAGTTGCCCAAGCGGGACTTGTGCACCTTCACGGGTGGTGATGAGGATTTTCTTAATCGCTTCAATCGAGTCACGGGCTTCACGAGCGTAGCGGACCTGGACGCCGTAACGTTCCCGTCCTTCGACGGTGGTG
>DBBL01000168.1:0-2967 GCA_002292185.1 Akkermansiaceae bacterium UBA985
CAAGCAATCCTGTAGTCCCGACCATCTAAAAGCGCTCCGGGTGTCCGCAGCATACAAGTCTCACAGGACCGCTCCTCAAATTGAGGACGGAGGTGGGCACCCATTGCAAGGCTTGGCTTTAGCCAAATTACTTGACCTGCTCAAGAATCGCAAAGTCGCCAGGATTCCACGCTTGTGCAATGATGTAGAGCTTGCCGTTGAGTTGACGGACCACGGCATTGTGAATGTGGGTAAATTTTTCAAGACCGAGTTCCTCCCGGGGAATAATGGTAGAGACGAGCTCTTTACCTTTGAGTAGGTAGATGGTCGCGCCTTTTGAGCGATCAGGCCCGTGAAGGCATCCTACCAAGGTGTATCCAGCCTCAAAATCAACATCACAAGGGAAAGAGCCTTTGGGGAGGGTCAACACGGAACGGTATTGTCCGTCACTGGTGAAGCTCTCAATTTCTGAATTTGGCCGGTCAGCCACGGCAATATGCTTCCCGTCGGGTTCAATGGTTACCCCATGACCAGTTCCGAATTGACCTGGGGCATTGCCTTTGCCTCCGAATGCCAAGCTATTCCACTCGATGACAGGAGCCTGATCTTTTCCCTCGCCATCCTTCACATCGGCAGTGAGTACGTAATCAAGGCCAGAATAGCCAGTGGTCACATAAAGTTTGTTATTGAGTATATCGGTGTCAGTGGGAGCAAATTTGCCATTTCTGGCGAAATAGGCATCGACCTTGGAGTCGCTGAATTTAAAATCCTTTTGGGGTGCCGCGAGCGTGTTGAGCAGTTTGCCATCAGTGTCTGTGGTGAATATTTTGGCATTACCATTGGCGGGGAATGTCAGGTAGGGAGTCCCGTCGTTGCCATACCAAATGGTGGTGTTGTGCATATTGGTATTTTTGACTTCAGGGGCGGTATCAATCATTTTGGCAGAAGAAAAATCCGAGCTGATTTGAATGATGCCAGCACGAGGTAAGGCGAAATAGACTTCGCCCTTACCTTGGCGGCGATCGATAGCAAAGCCACCGTGAGCAGACTTCAAGACCTTGAGGGCCTCAGCGGGGAGGAGGCCACGGCCATGTAATACTCTGAACTTGTAATCTCCCTGACCGCTGACTTTGGCGGTTGCGGCCCCATCAGCTGGCTTGGTTTCGGCCTTGGTGCTAATCAAGGTGTATTGGCCGTTTTGAGTTGAATTTTTGGCTTCTTCGCCGTGGCCGCCTTGATGTGCCAGAACAGGCAGGGCGCCAATGGATAGGGTCAGGCTGAATCGCAGGATGGTTTTGAAAGATAAAATCATAAAGCTACACAAATGCATTTTCGGTGGTCTGTCGATAGTTAATGAATGGATATCAAGAATCACTTCATTTCGTGAATTTGCTGACGACCTCGTTTGCTCAAGGGGATTGCTTTTCAGCAGAATCATAAACACAAATAGAGCATAAGCATGGAACGATTTCCACGGACAGGAAGTCGCCAGTTAACCATCACCATTATCATTTGAATAAAAACCCCCGGAGCGGACTGCACCGGGGGTTTTTTATGGCGGGGTGATAGGGAAAGAAGTTAGTAAGAGATTTTGTGCAGTCTCTTCTTCTCTACCATTAGCTTCTTCTGGTAGCGCCCTTGAATAATATCAATGAGCACTAATACCGCGATGACGAAGTAAAAGGTCGTCTTGCTCATCGCTTCCACGGGATGACCAAAGAAGCTGAGGTGGGCTTTGTGACCACCTTCAGAAATAAGTAAGATGCCGACGATAAAGAGGATGAAGAGGCCAAGCACCTCGTAAAGACGGTTTTTCTGGAGGAAGGAGGAGACCTTGTCTGCCATGACGATCATCAAGATGCCACTGATGACAATAGCGATAGTCATTACCCAGGCGACCTTGGTGATGGCCATGGCACTGAGAATAGAATCAAAGGAGAAAACCAAGTTCATCAACACGATGAGAGCGACGATTTTGCCAACGGAGGCCCGCTTTTTTTCCTGATCATGCGCGTGTGCTTCCTCGTAGCTGAGCATGTGAATGATTTCTTTGACCGCGGTGTAGATGATGAAAACGCCGCCGAGTAGCGTGATCAGGGAGGTGAAGTTGACCTCTGCATGCACAAAGGCAGTATCGATTTTAAACCAAGTGGACTGAAAGGAGTCCATCATCTTGAGCAAGACGAACAGCAGCACGATGCGCAACAGCACCGCTAAGCCAATGCCCCAGATACGGACTGCTTTTTGCTTGTCCAGGGGGGCGCGTTTGGACTCTAAGGATATATAGAGCAGGTTATCAAAGCCGAGCACGGCCTGGAGGAGAATGAGCATCAGTAGATCAACGACGTTTTCCATGGTCATGTGTCTATCATCTGCATTCAGGTTTGCCAAGCTCGGCTAGCCCGCTAGCCGGACTTGATTCCGGCAGGCAATGCTCGGCACTCAGTCTCCCTCAATCTCAAGGTCCGGAATATGGCCAAAGGAAATGCGCATGGGCGCGGCTTCGATGGCGTCGTGGGCGCCGCCCAGATAGATGGATTGTTTGCCGAACTTTTTCACGAGTTTATCCATTGATTCGTTGAGCGTCTGGCGGTTTTTACCGGCTTGGTAAGCTGCAGAATCTGATTCCTTGAATAGCGAAGGAGTGTAGTTGCCCTGATCAACAAGCTGACCTAGTACTATGGATATTTTTAACAGAGGTTCCTGTTGGTGCGGGCGCTGCTTCCAAAGATGGGAGGCAGCATGGGCAAGCGTGAGTGAGTCGTCTGTTGCTTCTAGCGAGGCTTCCAAGTGCCAGTTGCCACCGCGCAGGTAACGCAGGGAGAGAGAGAAACGCTGTGCTAGCATGCCGTGACTACGGAGGCGCTGGGCCGCTTTTTGGGTGAGCTTGTGCAAGACCGAAACGGCCGCGTCAGCTCGGCGTTTGTCAGGTGGTAATACGTGGCTATGGCCGATGCTACGGCGCTCTGTTGCGGTGGTCGGGACTTC
>DBBL01000168.1:3083-7867 GCA_002292185.1 Akkermansiaceae bacterium UBA985
CCTACACCATGAATATCACGGAGCTCAAGCTCGTAGAGGATTTCTGGTAGCTGCGTGGACTCGATAATGAATAAGCCATCCGGCTTGCGCATCTTGGACGCCATCTTGGCTAGCCATCGGTTGGGAGCTGCGCCGACAGAGCCGTTGATCCATGGGCCGACCTGGTCGTGGATGGCGCGTTTGATCTTTTGGCCGATGTCCTGCACGGTTTCTGGCTCTCGTAAATTGTAAGGCAGCCAGCACCACATTTCATCAATCGAGAGAACGTCTTCAACGTGGATACACGATTCTACCGCAGCAACGAGCCGGTGGTGCAGCTCAACATACTTGGCTGGCCGAGCTTGGACAATTTGAATGCCGGGGCAAAGCTTGCGCGCATCACCGATGCTGGTGCCCGTTTTGATGCCATGCGCCTTGGCTTCGTAACTGGCGGCAATGCAGCAGGATGTTTCTGCCAGTACTGGGGCGATGCCCACTGGCTTGCCACGCAGGTGCGGCTGCATGTGCTGCTCCGCGGAGGCGAAGTAGGCGTCAAAGTCAACAAAGAGAGCGGTCAAATCCATAATACTGTTCAATAGAACAGTATTGCAAGAGGTGATGCAGGTCAATCACGGATTACTTATTACTGTACTCCGCTGTTGGTTGGGCTGCTTGGCTCCCGCTTCAAGATGCCCCGAGAGCTGCTCGCTGCTTTTGCAGATTGCGCCCTAAATCTGGCCCAAACCTGATCGGGACCTGATCGGGACCTGTTCAGGGACTGAGGTCTAATACCTGGGAATGAGCAGGGTGCGGCCGATTTTAAGGTTGGAACCTTTTATGCCGTTGGCACGTTGGATCGCAGTGACCGTCGTGTTGTACTTACGGGAGAGCCCCCACAGGGTGTCTCCTTTTTTGATGGTGTGGCGGAGGGGGGGCTTGCTTTTGGGTTTTGCCGTGATGGCAACCGTAGGTTTGCTCGTTGGCGTGGCCGCAATAGCTGGTTTAGCCGGTGTGGGTTTGGGGGAGCTTGCTGCAGGTCTCGCCGTTGGCTTGGGTGTGGCTACTGCCGCGACAACGGCAGGTTTGCCAGACGCTGTGGCCGGTGTCACCTGCTCGTGCACGATGCTCTTGCGCCACCAGTTGCCTTTGCTTTTGTCATTTGCCCAGCGCTCAACGTAGTTACCTTGATTATCAAAGGGGCCAACGCCGGGGTTGTAGCCACGGACGCTGCGGTTCTCGGTAACAGGGCCACCACCGCCGCCACCGCCGCAGCTGACAAGAAGCATGGTCAGCAATGCGAGTAGACTCAGCATGCTGAATCGATAACTGGCAAAGCAGGCGGCATCACTTCTCATATGGCGGAGTATGGCACATGCAGATAACTTGGCAAAAACTTATCGAGATCAATTTCGATGATATCCCATTTCAGGACTGCATTTTGCAGATAGAGGATGTTAGGCAGTCATTGCGATCAACTCATCTTCGCTCAAGATACTGACGCCGAGGGACTCCGCCTTGCTGCGCTTAGATCCGGCTTTTTCACCAGCTAGCAAAAAGTCGGTATTTTTCGAGATCGATCCGGATACCTTGCCCCCTGCAGCTTCGATGAGCTGTTTGAATTCAGGACGAGGTCGGGTGAGTGTGCCGGTGATCACAAAGGTTTTGCCGGCGATCGGGGAGTCGAGTGACTGAGCAGCAGATTTTTCCGGATCGTAGTTGTCCGAGTCAGGGTTGATACCGAGGGCTTCGAGTTTATCTAACACATGTTGTCCTGCAAGACTGTTGAAAAACGTCACGATATGCTGGGCGGCGACAGGGCCGAGTTCAGACTCTATCTGATATTGAGCGAGCCTTGGGTGGTTTTCTTTTTTGCGTTTGGAAACAGTAAGCTCTTCGAAGTCGGGCAGTTCAGCGAGGTCCTTGAGGATACTTGATGAGGCGACTTCGCCGAGGCTGCGATGAAGGCGGGCGATTTCACGTGCTGCGGATTCGCCGATCTGAGGAATGCCCATGGCAAAGATCCACCTTGAAAGCGGGCTCTGCTTGGAGTCATTGAGAGAATCAGTAATGAGTGCTGCCTTTTTCTCGCCAAGTCGGCGTGGTTTACTGGTGCCCGCTTCTAACTGAGCAGGGTCAAGCAGAAGGTCTGCTAGGGAGTCCGGCTCAAGGTCAAACAGATCAAGTGTGGTGCGCACTTTTTGGGTTTCAACGAGCTTTTCGGCGACGGCTGTTCCGAGGCCATCAATATCAAGGGCCTTACGTGAGGCAAAGTGCTTGATGCGGGTTACTGCTTGAGCTGGGCAGGCGAAGTTGAGGCAGCGCCAGGCGACAAAACCTTCTTCCTGCTCAATGGGTCCTGAGCAAGAGGGGCACTGGCCGTTGACGTATTGATAGAGATTGAAGGGCTGACTCTGTGCAGGGCGTTTTGCGGTGATGACCTTGACTACGGCGGGGATGATTTCTCCTGCCTTCTCAATGATGACCGTGTCACCGATGCGGACGTCTTTGCGGTCGATCTCATCTTGGTTGTGCAAGGTGGCGCGGGAGACGGTTGTTCCTGAGACGAAGATAGGCTCGAGCTCGGCAACGGGGGTTAGCACACCAGTGCGGCCAACTTGAATGGTGATGTCACGTAGTAGGGTCTCCTTTTGCTCGGGAAGAAACTTGTAGGCGCAGGCCCACTTGGGGTGCTTGGTGGTAGCGCCGAGCTGTTGGTGGGTGGAGAGCTTGCTGACTTTGATGACCGCGCCGTCGGTAGCGTAGGCAAAGTGGTGGCGGTCCTCGTCGAGTTTGGCAATGGCCGCGAGCAGATCATCGACGTTATCGACCTCTTCAAACCAAGGGGTCGATTTAAGTTGGTAGTCTCGGAGTGTTTGCTGGAATTCAGAAGTGCTCGTGTAAGGGGCGTCATCGACCTGGCCGTAGGAGTGAAAAATACAGTCAAGCGGGCGCGCCGCTACCAATTTTGAATCGAGTTGCTTGAGGGTGCCGGCGGTGGCATTGCGTGGGTTGACAAAGGCTGGTTCTCCCGCTTCATCACGCTGTTCGTTGAGTTTGGCGAAAGCCTCATTGGGCATGAAGACCTCGCCACGAACTTCAAACAGCGCAGGCGCAGCTCCGGGAAGACGCAGCGGGATCGATTTGATGGTGCGGATATTCTGGCTGATGTCATCGCCAGTGGTGCCATCGCCGCGGGTTACCGCATAATCGAGCACACCATCACGGTAAACTGCCGAGACCGCCACCCCATCAATCTTGGGTTCGACGGTGAGCGCGACATGATCCACACCGAGGTTTTTGGCCAGGCGCTGATACCAGTCTCGCAGGTTTTGCATCTTGCTGGCATTGGGGTCCTGCAGTGCCTCGAGCTCCTCGTTCTTGAGCTCATGAATATCCTCGATGGAAAGCATCGGCACCAGGTGCTTAATTTGCTGGAAATCCTTTAAGGGTGCTCCGCCAACACGCTGAGTGGGGGAGTCTGTTTTGGCGAGGGAAGGGTGGGCGGCCTCGAGCTTTTTGAGCTCGTTCATCAAGGCGTCGTATTCAGCATCGGAGATCTCAGGCTCGGCATCCTGATAGTAGAGCGTGTTGTGATGCTCGAGCTGTTTACTCAGCTCGAGAACTCGTTTCTCAGGATCTGATGGCTGGATAGCGGAATGTGCAAAGAGGTCTTCCATGGCTAAAAATTTCTAATCGAGGAATTTGCCCGGATTGAGAATGCCCTTGGGATCGAGGCTATCTTTAATGCTGCGGTGAACAGCCATGGATGTTTCCCCTAAGGCTTGTTTGATCCATGGTTTTTTGGCGAGGCCAATACCGTGTTCACCGCTGATAACACCACCATTTCCGATGATCCAAGTAAACAGGCTGTCGAGCGCGGCGTCTGCTTTCTTTTTGGTTGCTGGATCGGCGTAATTATCGACCATGAGGTTGGTGTGGATGTTGCCATCACCGGCATGTCCAAAGCAGGCGATGGGAATGCCCGTGTCCTGCTGAAGCTGGGTAGCAAAGTTAACGAGCTCAACGAGCTTGGAGCGTGGCACCACGATATCCTCATTGAGTTTGGTCAGTCCGGTGTGTTTGAGCGAGTAGGAGAAATCACGGCGCAGTTGCCAAATGCGCTCGCAGGCGTCCTCGTCGGGGGCCTCATCAATGCGTAGCGCTCCCTGGTCGGAGAGGAACTGCTGCAGACGGGCAAGCTCTCGGGAGACCGTCTCTTCATTGCCATCAATCTCAACCATCAGGTAGGCGTCACCGGGTGGGAGTTTGTCATTGCCCAGATAATCACGCGCAGCGGCCATGGTGAAGCCGTCGGTGATTTCCAATGCGGAGGGCAGCGTGCCTGAGTCGAGGATGGCTTGGACAGCCTGAGCGGCAGCGGCAAAATCGACAAAGGAGGCGCCGAGCATGGCCCTGGCTTGAGGATGAGGAATGAGGCGAACGGTGATTTCCGTGATGATGCCCAGCATGCCTTCCGAGCCTACCATCAGAGAGGTGAGGTCAAAGCCGGTGGAGTTTTTGTGACAACGTCCGCCACTGCGCAGAACCTCACCTGAGGCGAGCACAGTCTCTAGGCCCAGAGCGTATTGTTTGGTGACGCCGTATTTTAAGCAGCGTGGACCACCGGCATTGGTGGCGATGTTGCCGCCGATGGTGCATTCCTTGAGTGAGGCAGGATCAGGTGGATAATACCAGCCGTGCTCTCTTACCGCTTGCTGCAGTTCGCCGGTGATGACTCCTGGCTGGACCACGGCGACACCGTCAGCAGGATTGATTTCGAGGATCTGATTCATCCTCATCATCGA
>DBBL01000168.1:7914-9500 GCA_002292185.1 Akkermansiaceae bacterium UBA985
GACTCAGGGAAGACCACAATGTCTGGCAGGCTGGATGCGTGCCATTTATCGGAGGCGTGCTCTGCGAGTACATCCGGAGTCGATGAAACTTGCTCAGGGTGTAATAGGGAGCTGAGCCCAAGGCTGAGCTCAGTGATGTTGTTGCTAGCGGTCACGTTTGTTTTTTAACCCTGGAAGCTGTGCAATACACGTCAGAAATGCGCTCAATCGAGATCATGACAATCTTATATGACGATTTAAGATGATGATCTAAGCGGAGCGGATCGCTTGGATCGCCGCAGCCATGTCAGGGGCTTTGAAAGTGGAGGAGCCCGCGACCAGAACATTGGCACCGGCGCTAGTGGCTGAGGGGGCGGTTTGCTGGTCGATGCCGCCGTCGACCTGAATATGATAAGCAAGGCCACGCTCGCTGCGCCAAGTCACGGCTTGCTCCACCTTAGGCATGACCTCCTGCATGAAGGACTGGCCGCCAAAGCCGGGCACAACGGTCATGCACAGTAGCAAATCAATCTGGTCGAGATAGGGTTCTACTTCTGACATCGGGGTCGCGGGGTTGAGCGCCAGTCCCGCTTGCCTGCCGGCGTCCTTGATGCGTTTAAGAGTTGTGCTGACATCGTGGTCTGCCTCGACGTGCACGGTGATCATGTCTGAGCCAGCATCGAGAAAGCGATCCAGGTAATGATCCGGTCTGGAAATCATCAGGTGCACATCGAGAAAGGCATCATTAACGTCATCGATGGCTTTGATGATGGCCGGGCCAAAGGAGATGTTGTCAACAAAGTGCCCGTCCATGACATCGAGGTGAATCCAGTCTCCACCACTGCTGATCGCACGCTGCGTTTCCTCCTTAATTCTGGAAAAATCAGAGGCAAGCAGCGAAGGAGCGATGATGATGTCGGTGTGTTGCCATGAGCTCATGGTGGAGAGTGTGAAGTATTCGGTTTGAAGTTTGAAGTTTTTTTGACAGATTGCTTATGTGAATGATGTGAGTGATGACAGCGCGGACTTAATGATGGATTTTGAGAGTGATAATTACTTTATGCAGATGGCTCTGCGTGAGGCGCGTAAGGCGTATGATGCTAAGGAAGTGCCCGTGGGGGCGGTGATTGTGCGTGATGGCTCGGTGATCGCACGTGCATGGAACCAGGTGGAAACCTTGAAGGATGCCACTGCACATGCTGAGATGCTCTCATTAACATCGGCACAGAATGCCGTGGGGGACTGGCGATTGGACGGCTGCACCTTATATGTGACCAAGGAGCCCTGCCCTATGTGTGCGGGAGCTATCGTTCACTGCCGGCCTGATCGAGTGGTGTTTGGCTGCCCGGACGAGAAGGGTGGCGCAGCAGGGGGCTGGATCAATTTACTGGAGTCAAACCCTCCCCTCAACCATCGCTGTGACATCGTAGCGGGCGTGATGCAGGAGGAGTGTGTTGCCTTGTTGCAAAGTTTTTTCCGTGAGGCACGGGACAAAAAGAAGGCGGAGCGTGATTTGATCAAGAAGCGCTCAGAGGAGGCTTGAACCAACAAGCCATGAGAATCACAAGGATGCTCATGGCTATTCATTGATCTAAAGAGTCATTGAT
>DBBL01000168.1:9575-17463 GCA_002292185.1 Akkermansiaceae bacterium UBA985
GCTGCCATACCTGCTGCCGTACCTAGAATGACCGTAGCGGCTGCTGCTGTAGTTGTTGTATCTACTGCGATGATTATAGTGGCCACTGTGATGACCGTAGCTTGAGCTGTAATGGCTGCGTTTGCTGTGGCAGTGGTGCACGACGGGCACGCCGCAGTAACGGTAAATGGGGCGTTGGTAGCAGTCATAGCCTGTTATGATGCGCTTGGTGTAAATGGCACAACCACAGGAAGCATGACCGCTGCGGTAGGTGTAGCTGGAGCCGCAGTGCTTGGGAGAACGGGCTTCTGCGGTAGGGGAGAGGGCCAGAAGCCCAACGATGATGGCAAGTGTAGCGATGATGATTTTCATATCCTGTGTATTTGTGTTGTTCGCCCCGTTGGACGGACTGGATATGAAACTTATTCAGTAAAACATCATTTTTTATTCAGGGCTGCAGCGCAGCAGGACCTTGCCGTCGCGCTGGTCTTCCATGGCACGTTTGAGCGCCGTGGTGATTTCTGCCAGTGCATAGGTGGAGTCGATAGGCTGTGCCAGCTTGCCCTCGCTGATCCATTGAGCAAGCTGCTGATAGGTCTCACCGACCAGCTGGGCATCGGTCTCCTTGATCCATTCCGTGACCCAAAAGCCATGCAGCTGAATGCGTTTGAAAATGAGAAATTTGTTGGGAACCTTGAGGCTTCTCCGACCCATGGCGCCATAGGTAACGTGGATGCCCTTGGTGGCGATGATGTCCATCAGCCGTAGGGCACTGTCTCCGCCGACGGCATTGAGAGCGAGAGCTGGTGGGTGATCACCGGTGATTTTGCGTATTGTTTCGATGGAGTCGGCTTCATCGAGCAGCACATGGTCGGCACCTAGATCGGTGAGGGCTTTGATGAGTCCTTCACGCCGGACCAGATTGATGGTGCGCAGGCCGAGGAGTTTGGCAATTTGAATAACACAGCTGCCAACGCCCGAGTTCGCCGCATTTTGGATCACCCATGAGCCTTTGGGTAGATCGATAAACTGGGTCAGCATGCACCATGCGGTCAGTGGGTTGACCTTGAGCATGGAGGCTTGTTCGACAGGCGTATCGCTTGGGATCTTGAGCACATAGTCAGCCGGGCAGACAACTTGCTCGGCCCATGTGCCCACCGGCTTGATGGTGATGACAAGGTCTCCCGTTTGGAGTTTGTCAGAGCGGCTCTCGATGACCTCGGCGCAGCCCTCGAGGCCGGGGATGGCAGGCAACTCAGGTTTGATGCCATAGATGCCTTGGATGTAGTTGATGTCGGCGGGATTGATGGGAGCGTAGAGCATCTTGAGACGCAGCTCGTCAGGCTCGAGATCCCGGCCGGGGGTCTCCGTGAGCTCGACGACGTCGCTTGGCTGGCCGAAGGAAGAGAAGGTGGTGGTAACGGGCATGCTTTAAGCAGGTTATTTATGGAGAGCTGTTTTTTGTCGAGAGTTGTTTTCTATAACTCTACAAAGGACCTGTCCCTTCGCAAATAAGGAGAAGGAGGAATTGTCAAGAAAGCGTTAGTTGGTTTGCAATTGTTGTTGGATGGCTTTCTCCAGCTTGGGGAGAAGGAATAGAGTGCCCTCTGTTGAGAGGTGATCATCATCAAAGTAGAGCGGAATACGGTCTTTGATTACTTCAACTTGTCCGTTGAGGGTAGGGATGTCTGGTGTGAAAACGGATACGTTTGGAAGTTGTTCAAATTGTTTGATCCAATCAGTGACAGGCGTTTTTTTTGCGTCTTTCTTTTGATTAAGGTAATACGAATTACCGATTTTTATTCCTTCAAAAAAAGCGTATTGAGTAGCGTTGACGTTGCCTATGTCAAGTGTTGGAGGCTCGGTTATGATCAGGATCCTCAGGTGTTTGCTGGCGTAGTTGATGAAATCGGTGAGAGTTTCTATTTCGGAACCAAAAAGGGACCATCTGGAAGCGATGATGAGCACGTCAAATTTGCCAGACTCGATTGCTCGCATTTTATTTTGATTGAGAATCATCATTTGTTCTTCTGAAAATCGGGAATGTATTTTGATCGTTTCTTTATTTATGGGTATTCTAAAATATGGAGGAAGGTTGTTGCCGCAAAAAGCATTGGCTGTGTAATCGTTTTCAAGGCAGATTTGCTTGATGCAGTCCCCCCACATCGAGGCATGAGAGTCTCCGAATAATAGTATTGAAATGGGTCCCTTGCCTTGATGAAGAGAAAGGCCGTTGGGGGATGCGTGCAATCCAACATTGGCAAGTGGCTTGTCTGGGCGAATCACTCCAATGTTTAGAGAAGGTGAACCTTCCTGATCTGCTTTGAAGTTTTTGGGGCTGATGTCGTATAGTAAGTCGTTGAAGTGTGATGTTGGGGTGCCGTTGTACTTGGCGAAGTGTTTGTATGTTCCAAGGATGGCAAGAGATATGATAAGTGGGAAACATGCTCCGGTAATGATATTTCTTGGCGTGGTGGAATTGTAACGAAACCTCTTTTCGATTACATGGTAAGATAGCGTTGATAGGCCTATGAGAAGGGGGAGGAAGATGGCGAAGTCGGAGAGATCATTATTCTCATAAAAGAGACTCCTTATGAGAAGCCAGTGCCATAAGTAGATAGAGAAGGAGATGATGCCAAGGTGTTGTAAGATGGCGGATGTCTTATTGTTAAATTGTTTGCCTATGTTTGAGAATATAATGATATTTAGCCCTGCGATCAATGTAAACGGGATACAATAAATCCCACTATATGCGGTGGTTGGGATTAGGAAGCTTATGCTTAAAAGGAGGAGAGAGGGTATGCGTAAGTGATGATATTCTTGGAGCCGGACGAACTTGTCATGTTGGGTGGCGATGAGTGCTCCTGTGAGCAGTTGCCACATGCGAGTCGGTGTGGAAAAGAAGGCTAGGTTTTGTTGCGAGGTAAGTTGTGCCCAGAGAAAGTAAGTGAGGGAGGCAATGAGGATAAGAATGATAAGGCTATTTAATTTCTTCAATTTTACCGCTAATAGGAAAATGATAGGATAACAAAGGTAGAATTGCTCTTCTACCGCGAGAGACCAAAAATGCAGAAAAAGCTTATGGTGGGCTTGTTCACTCCAATATCCTTCCAGGCTAAGTTGATGCCAGATGTTAGAATAACAAAGCAGAGCTGAATTTGCATCAAGAGCAACAGTTTTTAAGCCTGCCCGCATAACGATGAAAGGGCTGACTAAGAGTGTGCAAAGCACTACTGCGGTGACAAGGGGGAGTATGCGTTTGATGCGACGCTGAAAGAAGGTGGATATACTGAATGAGCCTTCCTTATATCGTTTGGCTATTTGCAGGGTGATGACAAATCCGGAAATGACAAAAAAAAGGTCAACGCCTAAATAGCCAGAGGGCAGCCAATCCTGGTGGAAATGAAAAATAACAACAGCTATGACCGCTAAAGCTCTCAGCAAATCAATGTCTTTGTAGTAGACAATTTTTCCCATGACTATTGCTAGGAGCCTGTCGGACTTACTCAATCCGGTAAATTCATTTTATCAATGGGCTCAAATCCCACCGACCTTGCTTCAAGTATACCAATACATTCAGCTCAGTCAGCACGATTTGATCTCAATTTCTAAAACGTTTCATTCGAATATCGTTAAGTCCGACAGGCTCCTAGAATTTGCTTGTTGAGTGAGGTGGTCGAGAGCATCGTGTTGGGTGGAGATGGGGTGATGCGGTGGAAGGGCGGCTGAACAATCCGAACATTAGAAATAAGTCGAAGCTCAGACAATAAAAAAACCGCCAAACTGTGCGGCAGAGCAGGGTGACCAAGCCAAGTGAAAATGGAGCAAGTGCTGATGTTCTTAAACACAAATGAACACTAATAGATACGTATATCCTCTATACTATAAAGTGCTATAAAGGGTCTGTCCCTTTATAAAGAAAAAATAGTGCAGGCTTTGCTTGTTTGTTTTGGGAGGAGGGAGTAGGAGTGGATATGGTTGATTTCTTGGTTGAGAGTTTGCCGGTGATGGGGGTGGTGGCGGCGTGGGTGGTGACGGCTTGTTTGTTGGCACTCGGGTTTGTGGGTACCTTGGTGCCTTTTTTGCCGGGGCATCTTATTTTGTTTTTTGCCGCCATAGCGCACTGGCTGATGCTGAGGCAGGACTCCGGTGTGGAGTGGTGGACCTTTGTGGTGCTCGGGTTCTTGCTGATTTTATCTCAGGTGTTTGAGTTTCTCAGTGGTGCGGCTGGCACACGCTGGTTTGGTGGCACTCGTTGGGGGGCATTTGGAGCCTTGATCGGCGGCATTGGCGGCATTTTTTTTATTCCCTTTGGCCTGATCTTAGGCCCATTGATTGGATCGATGTTTTGTGAGTTTGTCTTTGCAAAGAAAGAGGTTCGCTCGGCAACGGTATCGGGCGTTGGCTCGGTGCTGGGAACGGTGGCCGGCATGGTGATCAAAATCATCGTTGGGGTGCTGATGATTGTCTGGTTTGTGGTGGATGTGATCTGGGTTTAGTAAGACATGGACGTTTGATACGGGCACAAAAAAACCGGAGAGAGTCGACCCTCTCCGGTTTTTGTCATTTATGATTAGATCTACGACGATTAGATAATAATGAGTGTATCTAACGTGATGCTAATGCTCTTAGAGAGCAGGCAAAATCGTAGGAAGAGCGCTTAGAGAAGGGTTGCCAGTGGTGAAGATTGCCGTGGCCGTGCCTCCAACGGAGATGTTTACTAAACCTTCAGTGGGATCTCCCGAGCTTGGAGTAATTGGCAGGCTCTTAACAGCACCGTCATTGAACAGGATCACTGCTTTACCGCCGAAGGCGCTAACAGAGAAATTGTTGCCTGTGAAAGCCTTCACGGCTGCAGGTGTAGCCACCAAAGGCACTCCAGATGGGTCAGTAGTTCCGAAGGCTGCGTCTGCACCTTTCATGGTGTAGGTGAATCCACACTCATCGGTGGCCATAGCTGTAGTAAAGAGAGGAGCAGTTCCGATGTCTCCGTCAGGCTTTACGCTCCAGCCAGTTTTGGCGTAGAAGATGTCTTCAGAATCGATTTGGCTAGCAATGAAAAACTCCTTGAATGCTGCGCTTGAAGTTGCGGCAACAGCACCAGTAGACATGGTGGTTGAGTCGCCTGGGTATTTACCGTTGTCTTGGTCAAATTCAAACAACAGGATGAAGTGTTGCTTGGCATTGTTGACAGCTTCAGTGGCTGCGGCTTTCTTCTGCTGCTTAAGAACAACAGGTGTTGATAGCGCAGCGAGAGCTGCGATGATTGCGATAACAACAAGGAGCTCAACAAGTGTGAAGCCCTTGGCTAGTTTAGTTTTTGTCATTTTCATGGTATGTATTTTGTTTTTGTATTTGAACAGCAGCTCTGCCGAATTGCATTACTGATGTTTATGGGGTTATTTTTTTAGGGGTATTATTATGTTTTAGGGGTATTTTTTATGTATGGGTATGTTACTGCTCACAGCATGCAAAAAGATGCAAAATGCGAAACAGTAAATCAATATAACTCAATGAACTGGCGCGACAAGATAAAAGTTGAGGTTATGGAGAGCAAAAAGTCTCTAATTCCTTTTAAAACAGCTAGCTAGATCTTCAAGATCTCCTAAGGACATCTCGTCTGCGTCCTTGATTGCTTGCTTTTGTAATTCGGTAATTTCACCGATTCCCTTGCGTGCGAGGTCGAGCATGGCGGTCATTTCTTCGCTAGAAAAAGTGCTTTCTTCGCCACTTCCTTGCAGCTCAACGAAGTCAAGATCCTCTGTCATGACGATATTGAAGTCGACACTGGCGTCTTTGTCCTCGGGGTAATTGAGGTCGAGAATGGGGGTGTCTTGGTAAATGCCGGAGCTGATGCCCGCGATGAGCTTTTTCATCGGGAAGCTTTTAATTTTGCCGCGTGCGATGAGTTGGTTCAGCGCGATGGCGATGGCAACGCAGCCGCCGGTGACTGATGCTGTGCGGGTGCCGCCGTCAGCCTGAAGTACGTCACAGTCGAGCCAGATGGTGCGTGGGCCGAGTGCCTTGAGGTCGACCACGGCGCGCATGGAGCGTCCGATGAGGCGCTGGATCTCTGAAGATCGGCCGTCCAGTTTACCTGCTGAAATGTCACGCTGCTTGCGATCGTGGGTAGAGTAGGGCAGCATATTGTATTCTGCCGTCAGCCAGCCGCCGCCTACTTTTTGGTACTTCATCCAACGGGGCACGTCCTCTTGAATGGTGGCAGCGCAGATGACCCGGGTGTTTCCAAAGGAGACAAGCACGGATCCCGTGGCGTGCGGGGCAATGCCGGGCTTGAATGAGATGGGGCGAAGTTCATCGTTTTGGCGTCCGTCAGGTCGAGTCATAAAAGAGTTCTAAGTTTCAAGTTTGAAGTTTCAAGGTTGAAGTCGTATAAGTGCATGCACGCATGAGAGAAACCTTGGACGAACTAGAGCAATGGGGCACGGAGGTAATCTTCGGCAGGGCCCGCGGTTTCCGTGCCACGGTGATGAGGATGTTGCTCTGGAGCCTATCCGGGATCTATCGTTTGGGTGTGGCAAAACGTCTGGGAAGGTATCGCAGTGGGGCGAAGCCGCAGCAGTATCTGGGTACCCAAGTTATCAGTATTGGCAATCTTACGGTGGGTGGAACTGGCAAGACCCCAGTGGTGGAGCTGTTTGCCCGCACGCTGCGTGACCGAGGCCGCAAGCCGGCGATCCTGAGCCGTGGCTATAAGAGTAAAAAACTCAACCCCCCTCAGCAGTGGCAAGGGAGGAACGGTGAGATTATCCTCGCCGAGCAGATGCCCAAGGTGGTCAGTGATGGTGGCGAGCCTCTCCTTAAGGTGAAGTATGCCGGAGATGAGCCATGGATGCTGGCAAAAAATCTTCCCGGTGTTGCGGTGGTGGTTGATAAAAATAGGGTCAAGGGTGGAGCCTTTGCCGTCGGTGAGCTGGGGGCGGATACCTTGATCTTGGATGATGGCCTGCAGTATCTTGATCTGGCACACTCCACAGATGTGGTGCTTGTCGATCAGAGCGCGCCCTTTGGAACCGGGCAGATGCTGCCGAGAGGCACGCTACGTGAGCCAGCCAGGAATCTGATGCGTGCCGATTACATCTTCATTACCAAATGTGATGGTAGCTCTAATGAGCAGCTCATTGATAAGATGCGGAGGTTTAACAAAAATGCGGAGATCATCGAGTGCACCCATGGCCCTAAGCATCTGGAAAACTTATTCACCGGTGAGCAGGCCCCTTTGGAGTTCCTCAACGACAAATACGCGGCGGCGATCAGTGGCATCGCTGTGCCTCAGAGTTTTGAGAAGATCTTGGATAAGCTGGGCGCGCAGGTTGAATTTCACCGTGTGTTTTCAGATCACCACTCTTTTAATCAGAGGGAGATCGATCGTTTTATGCGCAGGTGTGTGGAGCGTGATATTGAAGTCATCATTACCACGGAGAAGGATGCGGTGCGATTTATGAAACCTGCGGAATTGGACGTGCCTATCTATTTTCTGCGCATCGAGGTGGAGATTCTCAAGGGTGAGGAGGTATGGAATAAGATCATTGAGCGTATTTGTTGCGAAAAACCAACAGCAGATCATTTGTTATTGCGTGAGCTGGCGGGATGACCTTGGCGGCTCAGTGGCTGTCTCGGTAGCTAGAAATCGTGGCCAGGAGTGGTAAAAGTTTCTTCTTTCCTTGTGGTAGCTAGGGCTGGCTCCTAGCTTGCTAGGCATGAGTCAGAAGCCGTCAAAATGGATCCTCGCAGAGGTGCCGGATATACCGCCGGATGTGGACAGCAGTATGCCGAAAGTCCTCGTGCGCATGCTGCTTCAGAGGGGTGTTGAGATCAGCGACATGGATGCGTATTTGCATCCTCGCTTAAAGCTTTTGCAGGACCCCTTCCTGTTGCCAGAGATGGA
>DBBL01000168.1:17578-19893 GCA_002292185.1 Akkermansiaceae bacterium UBA985
GATGGCATTACCTCGGTGACCTTGTTGACGACGGTATTGCAGGCCTATGGCTTGTCGGTGAGGAGCTTTATCCCGCGGCGTGGCCCAGAAGGCTACGGTCTTAATGAGGCAGCATTGAAGCGGTGCATGAGTGAGGGCATTAAGCCGGCTTTGCTGATCACGGTTGACTGCGGCACTGCTTCTTTAGAGGAAATCGCGCTATTGAAGTCGGATGGGGTGGATGTGATTGTGGTCGATCATCACGAGATGTCGCCTGATGGCAGGCCCGATTGTGAAGCGGTGGTGAACCCGAAGTGCGCGCAGCAATCATCTGGCAGCCCTTTTGATTATTTATGTGCTGCGGGGGTGGTTTTCAAGCTGGCGCACGCTTTGCTGAAGACGAGGCCTGTTGAGAGTTTTGACCTGAAGGACTATCTCGACCTGGTTGCGATGGCCACTATTTCAGATATCGTGCCTTTGGTGGAGGAAAACCGATTGCTCGTCAGGTACGGTTTGAGGCGTATGAGTGACTCTCGCAATGCTGGGATCAAGGCCTTGATGGAGGTGGCCCAAGTCAAAGGGCCGCTGACGAGTGCTGACGTTGGATTTCGCATAGGGCCCAGGATCAATGCTGCGGGAAGAATGGACAAGCCAGAGGATGCTCTTGCTATGTTGATCACCCAAGATGCTGCCGAGGCACAAAAGTTAGCAGATACCTTAGACGCGCATAACCGTGCCCGGCAAGCGGAGGAGAAGAGAATTCATAAGGATGCGCTGAGCCGCCTCGAAGCTGAGTGTGACCCGTCTGAGCCCGTGATTGTATTGGGCTCACGAGACTGGCATCCCGGTGTGGTGGGTATTGTCGCCTCAAGGATGATGCGTCGTTATCATAAGCCGGCCTTTATTATTGCCATTGATGAGAAGGGCATCGGTAAGGGCAGTGGCAGAAGTATTCACGGCATTTCCTTAATGGATGCGATCAATGCTAACCGTGACTTGTTGGTCGCTGGTGGAGGCCATGCGATGGCAGCGGGCATCAGTGTTGAAGAGGGGAATATTGAGAAGTTTCGTGAGGCATTTGCCCAGTATGTCAGAGACCACGTCAGCGAAGATGATTTGTCGCCGAGGCTTCACCTCGATACCGAGATCAGTCTGGGTGAGCTGTCACTTGAATTTCTCAGTAGCTATGAGTTGCTGCAGCCATTCGGTTCCGCCAATCCAGAGCCGGTATTTATGAGTAGTGGCGTGCAGCTCACGGATCCACCTCACGAATTAAAAAATCACCATCTCAAACTTTCCTTGCAGCAGGATGGCCACCGGCAGGAGGCGATGTTCTTCGGCGCGGGTCAGCGTGAGTTGCCGAGTTGGCAAGAGCCCTGGGACATTGCCTACACTATTAATCGTAATACCTTCAGGGGTAGAACCAGCCTGCAACTCATCATTCAAGATGTGAGGCCACACCAGAGTTAGACCCTAAAAATATTGATGAGCCAGTTCTGTGCCAGTGATGCGTTGTCGTCGGTAGATTTTATTTCTGCCAAGGATGTGTTGGCCTATCACTCAGCTGGTATCGAGAGCGTTGAAGATTTGCTCAATCGCTTGCCGAGGCGTTATGAGGATCGGCGTAGGTTTGACAATTTTCCGACGCAGGCAGGTAGCGGGCCTTGCTGTCTTCGAGGCACGGTCATTGATACTCAGGTGAAGCGGCTTGGCGGTAGAAAACAATTTTATGAGGCTGTCATTATCGAATCTGCAGAAGCAGCGTTCGCGACCAGTAAAATTACTTGCAGGTGGTTTAACATGCCATGGATGAAAAACATGCTGGCGGCAGGTCATGAGGTCGTGCTCTACGGTAAGCCCAAAGAATACCAGGGTGGAATCATTATTGACCATCCTGACTTTGAGATTGTCGGGGATGATCAAGATTCAGTTCATCTAGAGAGAATTGTGCCCATTTACAAGGGGGTCAGCGGTATTGCGCAGCGGCATCAACGGCAGTATGCCCATGAGCTCTTGGCAGGCATCGATGTCGCCAGCTTTGCGCCTGTCTATAATGTCGACCCCAGCTACCCGCGTGAGGAAGCGATGCAGGAGGTGCATTTTCCAGGGAGTATCGAGCAAGCTGAGGCGGCAAGGCGCTATTTTGCACTGGAGGAGTTTTTTGCACTACAGCTCAACGTTGTCTGGAAGCGGGCGCGCCATCATGAGCATGAGGGGCGGGTGCTGGGTAAAAAAACGGCCTTGTTGACGCAGTTTTACCATAGCCTTCCTTTTGATCTAACGAATGCTCAGAAGCGCAGTATCAAGGAGGTGATTGCGGACATGCGTCAGCCTCA
>DBBL01000066.1 GCA_002292185.1 Akkermansiaceae bacterium UBA985
AGGTGAGAATGCACATCATCATCAATAAGTTTGACCCTAAGTATCCTCTCTCTACCCATCTTTTCTGGCTCTTCAACCAGGGATCTTTATGCACCAGTGATCGCAAAGGCGGCAAAAACCACTCCATTTTACTAGGTCTGGATCCAGCCCAAGGGTGCGGCGGACTTATCGTCGGTTATGGGCTGGAGCCATTTTTACCTCAAAAAGCTCTCGACCATGTGCTTGAAAAAGCGCAACCATTACTCAGCGAAGGCAATCACAGCGAAGCCATTCTAGCCATCATCGATGACATCGCTGAGCTGATGCGCGAAACCTGTGAGGAGTTAGAGGAAATCCTCGACCTTACAAAAACTGAAACATCTCACCAAATCGAATACTAAACAAGACACCTACTAATCAACATGGACTACGAAACATACAAACTCATTCACTTCGCCGGAATCTTCACTTTATTCTTTGCCTTCGGATCTCTTTTTAAAGGTGACAAGACGACCAAGGGAGCCGTCATCGGTCACGGCATCGGCTTGCTATTAATCCTTCTCGGAGGTTTTGGCATGCAGGCAAAAATGAAGGATGTCTACCAGGCTGTCTATGGCTCTGGATTCCCCACATGGCTTATCATCAAGATTGTCATATGGCTTGCTCTCGGTGGCGGCATTGTCCTCGCTAAACGCAAAATCATTAAAGGCTTGGCAGCATGGATCCTCATTATTGCACTCGGCATGGCCAGCGCATACCTGGCCCTCAAAAAACCAGCCATGGGCAACAAGCCCGCGGCAGCAGCAGTGGAATAAACAACAAAACTCCATCGTTTCGCCATGAAACATGTCGAAACCATTACCCTACCTCATGATCTCAGTGAATTCACTGAGATCATTGACGTACGCTCACCCTCTGAATTTGCCGAGGATCATCTTCCTGGAGCAGTTAACCTCCCGGTGCTCAACGACGAAGAACGAGCCACGGTAGGAACCATCTACAAGGACAAGCCATTTGAAGCTCGCCGACTTGGCGCTGCGCTCATATCGGCCAATGCCGCCAAACACCTGCAGACACACCTAGCTAAAAAGGACAAGTCTTACACACCGCTTGTCTATTGCTGGCGAGGCGGAATGCGCTCAAACTCACTGGCACAAATCCTACGCTCCATAGGCTGGCGGGCACGTCTACTGGATGGCGGTTACAAAGCATTTAGAAAATTTGTTGCTAGTGACACCGAGCGCATTTTAGAAGATCCCACGCTGCAGCTATCCGTCTTAGCCGGCCAGACAGGAGTTGCAAAAACCCGCCTCTTACACACCCTTCGCGACAAAGGAGCTCAAGTCATCGACCTTGAGGGACTGGCCAATCACAGAGGTTCAGTTCTCGGTCTAGAGCCAAACTCACAGCAACCTAGCCAAAAGAATTTCGAAACCTGTCTTTGGTATGCTCTATCACAGCTCGATCCCGTTCTGCCGGTCTTTACTGAGGCAGAAAGTAACCGCATAGGTATTCTACACTGCCCACCAGCTCTATGGCAAAAACTCGGTGAAGGCGAGGTCTTCAATATTGAGCTTCCCTTAACTCAGCGTGCCTCTTTCCTTCTCGATGACTACCCCCACTTCACTGACGATCCAGAGCACTTAAAAGCACTGCTTAACCGACTCGTCAAACTAAGAGGTAATGACCAGGTCAAGCAATGGCACGATTTGATCGATGACGGTCTCTGGGTCGAATTTGTCGAGTCAGTATTACGTGATCACTACGATCTTGTTTACCGCCGTGCAGGTGATGAAAAATCCAACTACCCTACTCCTGTGCAGACGCTTGCCATGGATGACTTCACAGCTCAATCCCTGGCATACACCACAGACACATTGATCAACTGTGCCACATTGAACAACTGTGCAAGACGCTCATAATCACCTCCAAGATCCAAGGTTCGAAGGCATTCGCGAGGACCTTATCTCTACCATGCTCACTCATGGCGTTAGCCGCTGTGTAGTCAACGGCACATCCCCCGAGGATTGGCCACAAGTCGCCCAATTAGCAGAGCTCTATCCTGAACTCGTCATCCCTTCCTTTGGCCTTCACCCGTGGAAAACTCCCAGCCCAAACTGGCAGCAACAACTCACCTCTTACCTCGACACCGTTCCCCATGCCTGTATCGGTGAATGCGGCCTCGACCGTTGGATCAAAGGCTACGACATAGAGCTCCAACGCGAAGTGTTCACCGCCCAACTAGACCTCGCCAGCCAACGCAACCTGCCACTAAGTATTCATTGCCTAAAGGCCTGGGGACTTCTCATAGAAATACTAGAGTCTCGACCACTACCTCAGCGCGGTTTCTTACTACATTCCTACTCTGGCTCTGCAGAACTCATCCCCCACCTTGCCGAACTTGGCGCCTATTTTTCCTTCTCCGGATATTTCCTGCATCAGCGCAAAAAAAACGTGCGCGACGCCTTCAAATCGGTGCCCCCCGATCGCCTGCTCATTGAAACAGACGCTCCGGACATGTTGCCGCCGGAGAGCTGCATTGACCACCCACTAGAGATGGAACTCAATCACCCAGCGAACATCAGCAAGATCCATGATAAAGCTTCTGCTATCCTTGAGCTCTCCAGCGTGCCCAAAAACTTCCAGCGATTTTTTGAGAGTGGCTTCTAAAAATCTTATCGTTACCACTCGCTTAGATCCATCTGAGGATATTTAAAAACAAATCCATTCTGCTGCAACCTCCTCGGCAGCACCCAATTACTTTTGAGAATGAGTTCTGGTTCAGTGCCCAGGACCATAGCACCTATCTCAGCCATCCACACCGCTGCAGGCAGACCAAATGGACGCTTAGCCAACTTTCGGAAACGCTGCATCATGTCTGCATTTGTTAGCGGATCAGGCGCCGTGATATTAATGACACCTCTGATTTCAGGGTGCTCGATAAGCCATTCCACAGCTCGGCAGTAATCCTCAACATGCACCCAACTGACCATTTGTTTTCCTCCCGCAACAGGCCCGCCAAGAAAAAGCTTCGATAGCTTGAATAAGTAATCAAAGACTGTTCCCCGCTCTTTAGCCATCACCAAAGATGTGCGCAGAGCAACTCGACGAACATGCTCGGAAACCCGAGCTGTCATAATGGCGCCCTCCCATGCCTTGGCTACATCGACAAAGAAACCTTCTCCCAATTTTATTCCTTCACCCTGAGGTTTATTTTCTGCGTCTGCATAAATGGATGCAGTACTGGCGTTGAGCCATACCCCGGGTGGATGAGAGCAAGCAGCGATTGCCTCACCAAGGATCGTGGTGCTCTCGACTCGGGAATCAATGATCTCTTTTTTATTCTTCTTATTGTGTCTGCAGTTAATCGACCTGCCCGCTAAATTCACAACGGCGGTGGCGCCATTCAACTCAGATGCCCAATCACCTATCGTCTTGCCATCCCAGAGCACATGTCGGCAGTTGGGGTCTAATCCTTTTTGGCGGCGTGCAAGGCCAACAACCTCCCAGCCTTCCCTACAAAAATGACGCGTTAAATGACGGCCGATAAAGCCATTGGCACCAGCGATGATTATTTTTTTCATAGAGTAATTACATTGAAGTCGTGGTACTAGATAGTGGATTGCTGGTAATAATCAAGCTATCAATACGATCTAGATGATGCCGTCAGGAATCCCCGCCATGATGGTCACCTCCTCGTTCATTTCATCCACTTGACAGCTCGGCAGAAAAGCACCCTCAAGCTCAGCGAGAACCTCTTCATCGTTTTGCACAGAGAAGATTTCTCTTAAGGTCCGCTCATTACATGCCGCCAAGTGGCAGGCCTTTTGAGCAACCGGCATTAATAAAGGTGAACTGAGCCTCTCTGCCAGATCTGCATAACTGAGGCACACCAACATACATTGAACCCACGCTGCAGCTCCACGATACATGCCACCACTGTCATTTCGAACCACCAGTTGCCTTTCTAATTCACCCATGGCCATGCTTTGAAACCATTCTTCGCCACGCGCTGATTGGTAGGACACGTAGTTTACATTGCATGAGCACGGCTGCTGGTGAAGCCATTTGATAAAAGACGAACAGACACCACACCGGCTGTCATAGAAAATATCTATGCATTTATTATACTGAGTAATTTTCATGAGATTGATAATGAATATTGGTTATTTGATTGATTGCTTCTCTGCGCTTAAGCTAAAAATTTAGCGGCTAGCTTCATCGCCGGCCCGTAAGAGAGCTTGTCGACTTTATTGCCCAAATTTCGGGCAAAACTTACAAAGTTCTCCAGCTCCTTCACTTGATTGCGAAATGCTTCTGCCTCAGCTCCCTCGAGACACTTTGTCTCCTCTTGGCAGTTGCGCAATAAGTCCAGTGCAGGGTCAATTTCACGACGCTGGCGCTCTCTGAGAATAATCGTAAATATCTTCCAAACATCTCTCTCAGCATCGAAATATTCCTTGCGGTCACCTTTTTTGACCACAATGCGCACGAGTCCCCATGAGACCAGCTCCTTCAAGTTAGTGTGGGCATTACCACGACTGACAGAGAGTTTCGCCATCACCTCGTCTGTGCTGAGAGCCTCTAAACCAGTCATCAGCAGGGCGTGAATCTGCGCCATCGTTCTATTAATACCCCAGTGGCTTCCAAAAGCACCCCATTGTGAAATAAAATTATCCCTTACTTCATCCAAAGAAAGATTCGCTGAAACATCTGAATTATTCATCAATTTCAGTAATTACTGAAAATTCAGATACTTTCAAGTCTTTTCTCGAGGACTTGTAAATTAGGCGTTCACACTGATCAAATTCTAGTTTCTCTGCTCGGCCAAAATTCTGCCGCAAACAATCTTTTTCGGCATTTTAGCAAATATAGCGTCCTATTTGGAGCAGGCGAGATATCTGTGCCCCAAAACTCAGCTTTAACAACCACATGCGCTTGTGAAATATTTCACAAAGTGCTTGCTTATTACCCCATTTTGGTCCTCATTCCGCTTGGCAAATTGTCATGAATTCGACTCCATACCAAGCACCCGACACCGCGGCCAAAACACAGGCTGGGCTCGACTCTGATTATCAGGCAGAAACCGATGATATACTCGGTGAAAAAATGGTGCTCAACATGGGGCCATCACACCCAGCTACTCACGGAGTATTACGCCTAATCCTTGAACTAGATGGCGAGATTGTCACCAAGTGCGACCCTGATATTGGTTACCTGCACCGCGGTGATGAGAAGATCGCAGAAAACATGCATTACAATCAATTCGTGCCCTACACGGACCGATTGGATTACCTCGCACCTCTTGCTAACAATGTAGCATACACCTGTGCTGTGGAAAAACTGATGGGCTGGGAACTCCCGCCACGAGGCCAAGCAATTCGTGTCATCTGTTGCGAACTCGCCCGCATTGCCTCTCACATGCTCGGTGTTGGCGTCTGCGCCATGGACGTCGGCGCAATGACCGTTTTCCTTTATACCTTCACCGAACGGGAAAAAACCTACAACCTCTGTGAACAGCTTACCGGGGCTCGCTTCACCACTTCCTACACCCGTGTAGGCGGTCAAGTTCGCGACTTACCGGATGGCTTCATCGGCAATCTCGAAACATTCCTCGACGAGTGCTCGCAGACAATCGATGAGATTTCCAAGCTTCTCGATCGTAATAAAATTTACCTCAAGCGCATGATCGACATCGGCACTATCTCCGCTGATGACGCTATCACTTGGGGCATGACTGGCCCCAACCTTCGCGGATCTGGCGTAACGCGTGACCTGCGTAAGGACAACCCCTACCTCGGATACGAAAATTATGATTTCGACATCCCCATTGGTGAAAATGGTGACTGTTACGATCGTTACCTCTGCCGCATGGAGGAAATGCGCCAGTCAATACTCATCATAAGACAAGTCATCGCGACTTTACCTGGTGGTTCTGTCAATATTGCAGATTCCAAGAACATGCTGCCTGCCAAGGATAAGGTGCTCACCAGCATGGAGGAACTCATTCACCACTTCATCGTCGCCACTCAAGGTATAGAAGCCCCCGCTGGCGAGGTCTACTTCGGTGCAGAGAATCCCAAAGGCGAGCTAGGATTTTACATCAACTCCAAAGGTGGAGGCGTGCCTCATCGTATGAAGATCAGATCCCCTTCCTTCGTCAATCTCTCGATCCTTTCTCACCTCATGCCCGGACACATGATCTCTGACGTGCCGGCTATCCTCGGTTCGCTCGACTTCGTGATGGGTGAATGTGATCGATAGTAAGTTCAAAACGAACCCTTCAGCCTCAGCTCCACTTTAAACACTCCGTTATTCCAGCCTCAAAAATGGACAACACCACATTCCCACCCTTTGCTATCACTCCTGAGATTGACGCAGAGGCCAATAAACGCATCAACCAATACCCGGAGGATAAAAAGCGCTCAGCTGTGCTGCCGCTGCTACACATCGTCCAGCACAACTTTGGCTTTATTAATACCGAAGCCACTGAGTGGGTTGCCTCCAAGCTAGATCTTGAGCCAATGCAGGTTCACGAGGTTGTTTCCTTTTACCCCGGACTGCGCGAACATTCGCCTGGAAAATACCACATGCGTGTCTGCCGCACACTCTCTTGTGCTATGGCTGGATCCGAAGAACTCATGGAACGTCTCTGTGAGCTCACCGGTATCGACCGCTCTAAAAGCGACTCTCACCACAACCCCATCGCCGTCTCCCCTTGTGGGCAATGGTCTGTGGAGTTTGCTGAGTGCCTTGCCTCCTGCGGCACTGGCCCCGTATGCTTAGTAAACGACGACTTCCATGAGGCTGTCAATCCAGACGGCGCACAAGAACTACTCAACAAGTATGGCAAAGCTGATAGCCCTGCCGCTAACTCGTAAACCCTCACCGAGATCACCCAAGCATGAGCAACATCACATACCTCCCAGGTAAAGAACCAGACGCGCGTGAACACCGCTTAATTTTCAAGAATATCGACCGCGTTGGTTGGGATAATTCCATCGATTGCTACATCAAGGATGGAGGCTATGAGCAGCTGAAAAAAGCGTTCACCATGGAGCCTCAAGCCATTACCAACGAGGTCAAGACCGCTGGGCTCCGAGGCCGTGGTGGAGCAGGATTCCCCACTGGAGTCAAATGGGGTTTCATACCGCCAAACAACACCAAGCCAGTTTACTTGATCTGCAACTGTGACGAATCCGAGCCAGGCACCTTCAAGGACCGCTACATCGTTCATCAAGACCCTCACCAACTCATCGAGGGCATGATTATCTCAGCCTTCGCAGTCGGAGCCAACACCGCCTACATCTACATCCGTGAGGAGTTCCCTGAAGCATCAGAAATTCTCGAAAAAGCCATCGAGGACGCTCGCGAGAAAAACTTCCTCGGCGATGATATCCTAGGTTCAGGGTTTAACCTCGAAATATACCTTCATCGCGGTGCTGGTGCTTATATTTGCGGCGAGGAAACTGGATTAATTGAATCTCTCGAGGGCAAGCGACCATACCCACGCATTAAACCTCCCTATTTTCCCGCAGCACTGGGTCTCTACATGTCACCGACAATCGTCAACAACGTAGAGTCTCTTTGTCATGTCAAACACATCATCAGCATGGGTGGCGACGAATACGCCAAGCTTGGCACACCGCGCAACACCGGCACTCGCATACTCTGCGTATCAGGAGATGTTAAAAAACCTGGTTATTA
>DBBL01000140.1 GCA_002292185.1 Akkermansiaceae bacterium UBA985
CGTCAGGCTGGAAAGCCATGCGCACAAAAATTCGTTGGACACCCACTTCCGCAGCCGCCTGCAAAGCCTTCGAGGCAGCTGAAATAAATGCTGTCCTATCGCCTTCCGCCCCGCCGAATCCGGCATGAATCTGGCCAGCAGGATGAATGACCTCGTTTTGAAGATGCAAAGGGAGCATGACGGTAGCGTCCTTTACCGTCATGATTATATAAACACCTCGATCGGCTCAAAAGCCTCACCAGAATCAATGAGATCAACCCGCTTCTCTCCTATTTTCAGGTGCCCATCACTCACCACAAGGGTATGGGTGTAAAGGCCAGCAAAAGTTCGCAGTCCAAAGCTCCTCCACTCTGCCATTTGAAAGGCAGAGCCAACCACTAAGCGGTTAGTCTCATCGCAAATTTTCTCAATAACGATGGCACTTACCATGTGCGACGTTCTAGACCGAGGCTTCTGTGACCAGGCCCTATCATGGTTCAGGCGGTTAATTCTCACCTGTCTCATCATCGAGTCCTCGTATGCGAGGGATAAATGATTTATCGGATCAGGCTGGTCTTCGATCAGCGGGATCCAATACATTCCCTGCTCGGCAAACAGATTGTCCCACTCAGTAAATTTTCGCTGATCCAGCAAGCGAGCCTCTCGATAAAGAAAGTGGCAAACCATTTCATATGAGATGTCAGACGCTGAGTTGATCGGCTGAGGATTAACGGAGGTCATGAGGCCTCTGGTGAGACTGACTGGCCTGAGCCCTCGCTCATGTATTCGTGCCAGGCCCGAAACTGATTGCGAATGGGCAGTTCACTGGTGCCCACTCCAATAAGCCCACCCTCTGAGCCAGAGTAGGGCTGATCTTGTCCGGCATTACGATGTTGACTGACCCAATCTCCACCTTGAGTGCTGAGTCCTTTTTGGCACTCGGCATAAACATGAACATCGTCGGTCATAACAATAGACGAAGGCGAATTCACCACATTCGAATAGGTAAACGTTCTTTGAAGCAGTTCGTCAGGCGCCCCATCCAATCTGAAGGTAAATATCTCCACGAGTGTTCTGTCTACGGAGAGCGGACGAATCACCCTCCATTGCTGAAATGAGGTGTGGGGGGAGCAAGATGGATAAATGATGGTGTTATGGCGATTCACAGCGAGGATGTCCTCTGCCCGGTCCTCCCCTACTTTGGCGGCCAAGCTCGCAAAGTATTGCTGTGATAGCGGATCATCTGGCGCATTGAAAATGGCCGTCATATAACTGTGGCCATAGTCGAACGCGTGCAGGTCAAGATCTGACCAAAACTTTGGCGGTGCTCCGTTACCATCAATGATATGAAGCTCAAATGGTAACTCTCCATCCAAGACCTCCTCCGAATACTGCCTAGCAGCTCTATAGGAAGACTCATGAGTAGCGATCGGGTGCCCAGTATCGTTTAAATTCTCGAAAAATATCTTCCAGTTTGAACGCTGTACGACTCTAAAAACGCCGCCCGCTACAGAAACCGTCCCCTCTGGTGCTCTGTCACAAAAATTGTCTAATGAACTTTTTACCCCTGCTAAAAAATCCTCGAACTCAGCACCATCCTCGGCCAACGAGGCAAACACAAAACCTCGATAGGCGGCGACTCGAGCGACTTTTCGCAGAGAGAACCTCGGGTCAGTCAAATCAAATGAGGTGTCTTGATACCCGTCAAGATAGGGCACACCTCGCAATTTGCCATCCAAATTAAAGGTCCACGCATGATACGGGCACCTGAATAGACCATTGGTATGCCCGCAGCCTTCCTCTGCTATTCGAGCGCCCTTGTGAGGGCACCTGTTATAAAAGATATTGATTTCGTCTCGCTTCCCCCGAGTCATGACAACAGACTGCAGGCCGATACGAGTTGTCCAGTAATCGCCGGGGTTAGGGATCTGAGAATCATGCCCAACGTAAATCCATGCCGACCCAAAGATCCGGTCCATCTCTAAGCTGAAAACTTCCTCGCTCACGTAGACGTCGCGATGAACCTCATCCTTCTTGATTAATCGGTCGATATCCATAGATGCAACCCACGTTAATGTCTTGATTGCTTCTTGATAAACCCCCCAGCTGCGAGAGTGCAGCTGAGGGTCAGGTACCTAGAAGATGCTTCAGAAACTATAGCCCAACATCACGAAGTACTGCCGGCCCCGATCAAAAGCCTGAATGGTACTGCCAAAGGTTGATTGGTAATCCGCAAATAGGCTGAATTCCTCGTCGCCCACGTTATCGACTCCTACCGTAGCGCTAAGCCCAGATGATGCGGACTGCCATTTAGCGCTGATATTAACCACCGAATAGTCAGGCTGAACTAATGGGTCGGCCCATGCAGGTGAGAACGGGAGACCACCCCCATTGGTGTAAATCTCGCTCCGCCATGACCAATCTAATCTTGGCGTTAGCTGGCCAAATTCGGTATCGAAGGTCTTTGTAATGGAAAGGTTAGTGTTCCATTCAGATACAAATACGAAAGGATCAGACACAGAGAGACCCGTGAAGAGGTCAGGATCTAGAGAGTCGTAGCCGGCGTCCGTATAGCCGATGGCCAGATCAACCAAAATCCCATTCGCAGCCAAATAATTAACCTCTAGCTCAAAGCCCTCAATGGTGGCGTCACCAGCATTGGTAGTGTAAGGCCCAACTCTGCTGGGTTCACTGATGAGAATCTGCAAGTCACTGTAGTCCGCCGAATAAACTGAAAAATTCACCCGAAGAGAATTATCAAGCAGCTCAGCCTTTATGCCTGCCTCCAGAGAATCAACATACTCGGGACCAAATGATGGCAAGCTGGCCTCAGGGGGGAAGATCCGTTGAGTGAAGCCACCCACTTTAAAACCCTCGCTATAGGTGGCGTAGAGCATTAGATCGTTAGTGGGCGAATAACTGATGCTGGCCATCGGTGTGTTTTCCGAAATCGAGTTATTAAACGTCTCGTAAGGGACTACCCGATCACCCAGGGCGCAAACTTTTGTTGAACCATCCGAGTAGTTAAAACAAGGGAATGGCAAACCTCCCAGCGGCATTTCCTCAATATACTG
>DBBL01000075.1:0-6790 GCA_002292185.1 Akkermansiaceae bacterium UBA985
ATCCCATGTCGAGCATGCGGTCCACTTCGTCAAGAATGAGTATTTTGATAGCACCAAAACGCATGGTGCCTCGGTAAAAGTGGTCAACGAGTCTGCCGGGTGTGGCGACGACAATATCGGCACTTTTCATTTGCTCATCTTGTTGACCGTAGCCAACACCTCCATAGATGAGGGCTACCTTACAGCCGGTGTGTTTGCCGTAATGTTCAAACTGCTCAGCAACCTGATGGGCCAGTTCACGAGTAGGCTCGAGCACCAGAATCTGGGGCTTACCGAGAGGTTTGATTTGAGAAAGTGAGGGCAGGGCGAAGGCGGCAGTTTTGCCTGTGCCTGTTTGTGAGGCTCCAATCACATCCTTACCTTCGAGTATCAGGGGGATCGCTTTAGCTTGGATAGGGGTGGGGTTTTCGTAGCCGGATTCAGTAACTGCTGAGAGGACGGCTTCGGAAAGTCCGAGATCGGAGAATGACATGCAAATTGGGGTAGATGCTTTGTCTGCTGCTGTAAAGGTAAATACCGCGTTTGCAGGCTGCCCCTTGCCGATGGGGCTTCCAATTTTAGCCGTCTGGATGATGTGAGCCTGAGCTCAGAAGCGATTAATTTGGGCTCGCTAGAGACTGGATGAGTAAGCAGCACTCCAGCATAGGCTGGAGGATTCTCAAATGAACCTCGTTGTTGTCTTCAAGTGATTTGCCAAGGCGGTCTTCCACTTGGGACAAAACATAATCAAGATCAGATTGTAAAACGGTGTTGGGTGAACCGTGTACGATGGCAGTAAGAATGGTGTGCTTACCGGGGCGAATGACCAGCTGGCGGTCGTCTTCCCATTTGATCATGCAGCCTTCACCGATGGTAATATTTGCGGCTTTGGTGGCAATTTTTCTAATGGTGCCCTCTACTTTAGATGATTTGGCATGGCGTGCTGGATTATGGCTGGCGTATGAAATCAGCGAGCGTGTTTGTGGGCGCAGCAGGAAAACCTCTTCCACCTGGTATCTGCGGGTTTGATTAAATAGAACATCATCGTATGTGCGGCTACTCATCAGTGCGCGCAATTTCCATGCGAATTTATCCCATCCGGAGATATCGCGGAACGGGCTGGCCTCGGTCATTTGTTCGGCGATAGCTCTGCGCACAGTGCTCCGAAGCATGGGCTCAAGGTAGCCGTGGATGCTATGCGTCGGTGCATAAAGGAAGTGGTCAATGCTTGGCTCAATCAGTGGGCGTAATGCATCCTGTAAATCCTTGTCTGTGAATTTAGACGCTTTGCTCTCTGCCGTTTTTAGGGGCTGCGTTTCAGCAAAGGGGATGTTTGTCTGGGTATACTCTGAATGACTTGGGGCTCTGTTTGGCGAAGATGGCGCTTGCGCCTCAGTAGGCTCATCGTCTTGAACAGGGACGGTGTCAAAAGGACTGGTTTCAGAAGGGGTATCCTCTAAGGGCGGTTTGTTACTGCGGATTTTAGCAACGAGATCTGCCGCGATGAAGGGGTGGGTGTCTGTGGCGGCCGCTGGTTTTTGATGCGGACTCTCACTTTTGATCTGCAGGTTGCTGCTTTCTTGGGGTGAGTCCTCTGAGGAGGACGTTTTATCAAGCTGAGGAAAGCCGATGGCGGTATTATCTTGGGGAGTCTGGTGAGATATATCGGGTTCCCAGCTGTGTTCGGATTCTTGGCCTTTTGAATGACGGCTTAGTGATTTTTCTGCGGGTAGTGGAGTCAGCGTGGCTGAGGTTTCATGCGCTTGATCCTGATGATCTTGTAAGCTGCTGGAAATCAGAGATGCCATCGTCCGCATAGGCGGCAGTTCGGGGAGTTGGTCTGCATTGCTGCCTAAGTTCGGCGTTGCTCCATGGCGAGTGTCTTCTGCTAATGAGGGTGCAGGTATCGCTGGAATATTATTGAATTGGGTATGCCAGCTTTTTCTCAGAGATGAGAGGTCGGGGAAGGCAGGCGCCAGTGATGCCCTCGCACCGCGTGCTCGAGAACCTGGAGTTGATTCATGATGCGGTGGGTCACCGGTTGAAAAACTGGCTGGCTCTATGGGCACTTTAAAGTAAGGGAAGGGTGGGGGCTCAGAGGCTGAGAAGCGTGTCGATCACACGTTCGATCAATGATCAAACCTTAGTGTGATCATCATTCTTAGGGTAGACGTCTGGGCTGATGAGTTTGGGCAGGCCGTGTGGGTCTTGAGTGCTCGAGCTTACACTTGGTGTAACAGGGGAGTTGCTGGATTCCATCGTCGGGCTGATCCCAGTCAGAGATCCTAAATTTGGCCTTGGCATAGATGGTCCTGCGTAATTACTCGGAGTGATATTTGTGGGGCTGGTTGCTGTGTCTCCCATGGCGGCGCTAGCAATACGAGCTAGGCGGTTGCCAAGTTCGTCGCGATCTACTTTTTGATCGCTGAGTGCCGAGATTTGCTCATCCATGCGGTGCTTCCATTGCTGGATTTCACGGTGCATATGCTCCATGATTTGGCGGGAATGAGCATCGATTCGTGACGTCATTTCGGAACTCAAATTTTCTATTTGTTGGCGAAGGTCTTGGCTCTGGCCGGATTCCTCATCGAAAAGCCGCTGGCTTGTTTGATTCATCTGGTCGGCAGCCTCGTCTATTTTGTGCACAAGCTCGTTAATTTGTAGCCCGCGTGTGACACTCTCATGCTGTAACTGATGGCGTATATTTTCCGTGGCAACTTGAAGGTTGTCTTGGGCAGCCTTGTGCTGTTGCTCCGTTTGCTCGAGCTGCTCGTTGACCTTTCGGCTTACAGCTTCATTGCTTTCACGTAATGTTGTTTCGAGTTTTTCAATGCGCTCATTGACGTGCTGCATATCCTGCCCGATGAGGATTTCACGAATCTTTTCGACTTGTTCAGCGGGGTTGTTTTGGTCCTGAAAATCCATGGCTGTAATCGCGTTAGAGTTGTTTGTTTTGTGGGGGTGGAAAAGGGGGGAATACCGGCTTGGATTACGTTTTAATATAACCAATCGATTTATTAATGTAATATCACCATAGTAGGGTCTAAGGTGAAGACTTGTAAATGGATTTTCGTAAGCTTCGCTTTCGTTGATAATTGCCATTATCTAAAATCCAGCACTCATGTGGTAATTGCTTGTGGATTGTTTATATCGCTGTGTTATAGAGGCAGAGTAATGGCTGATGAGAACAAGGAGGATGCAAAGCTCGTGTCTGCATATGCGCAGACGCGCAAAAGCTTGATAGCCAAGCTTGATAATTGGGAAGATCAGCGAACGTGGGACGATTTTTACAAAACGTATTGGAAGCTGATTTACGCTGTAGGCTTAAAGGCTGGCCTCAGGTCTGAGGAGGCTTTCGACGTCGTTCAAGAGACCATTCTCTCTATTGCCAAGCAAAGTAAGAAAAATATGTATGATCCTGACAAGGGCTCATTCAAGTCCTGGCTGATGAATATGACGCGCTGGCGTATCAACGATCAATTTAGAAAGCGTAAAAAAGATACGGCCATGAATATCAGCGAATGGGAAGACGAGGGACAGCGAGTCGCGGCTGTCGAGCGCATTGAGGACCCTCAAAGCGCAACCTTAGAGCGTTTGTGGGATGTGGAGTGGAAAAATAATCTCGCCGACGCCGCTCTGGCTCGAGTGAGGGCACAAGTTTCGCCCAAGCAGTATCAAATATTTGATTGTTACGTTTTACGCGAGTGGGATGCCGCTAAGGTGCAAGATCGTCTTGGAGTAAGTATGTCGCAAGTCTATCTGGCAAAGCATCGCGTTGGCAAAATACTCAAAAAAGAATTGGCCAGATTAAACGAAGATGCGGGGTAAGAATCGACCAGAGCCGGTTATTCCTGATCACGAGGTGCTGCGTAAAATAGGCGGCGGCTCCTATGGTGAAGTATGGCTGGCAAGAGGGGTTACCGGTGCCATGCGCGCGGTAAAGCTCGTACGCCGTGAAGACTTTGAGGATGAAATTGGTTTTGAAAGAGAGTTTGAGGGCATCCTCAAGTATGAGCCAATATCCAGAGATCATCCTGGCCTGGTTAATATTTTACACGTAGGTAGGAGTAAGGATAAGGACGAAGGTGATTTTTATTACTACGTCATGGAGTTGGGCGATGATGTCCACGTGGGAGATGAATTTAATCCAGTAGAGTATCAGCCGCGCAACTTGCGCACTGATTTAAAAAAGGCAAAAGGGATACCGATTGATACCGATGTGGTTATTAATGTCGGCTTGAGGCTTGCTGAAGCACTTGCCCACCTTCATGGTAAAGGATTAGCTCATCGCGATATTAAGCCTTCTAACATTATTTTTGTAGGGGGGAAGGCGAAGCTTGCCGATATCGGTTTGGTCGCTGCTCGCGGTCAGAGAACCTTTGTTGGTACGGAGGGCTTTGTCCCGCCCGAGGGCCCTGGTTCAGCAAGAGCTGATATTTATGGCTTGGGTAAAGTGCTTTATGAAATGGCAACGGGGAAGGATCGCCTGCAGTTCCCTGAATTGCCTGACGAGCTGCCCGAAGAAACGAACAAAAAACGTTGGTTGGCGCTCAATCAAGTAATCTGCGATATCTGTGAGCCGCGCCTTTCAAAACGCTTGATTAGCACGGCTCCAAGTCTTGCCGATAGCTTTGCTCGGCTACAGCGCGGTCAGCAGGTTCGACATCTTAATCGTGGCAATCGGGTATGGGTGATGTCCTTGTTAGTGATAAGTCTTTTGTCTGCGCTGTGGTGGTTTCGTGATCCTCTTGCCCAGCTCAGTGGCTTTTCAGAACCTGTGCGGGTAGTTGAATCTAGTCAGTTGGGCTACATCAAGGTCGTCAGTGATCCGGAAGGTGCGGAAGTCTTTGATTTGGAGGGTCGATTTTTGGGCATCACACCACTGCCCAATATCGAGCTTGCGGCGGGTAATCGTTATGAGTTTGAATTCAGGATGGAGGGTTATCGTAATGAGCATGTTGAGGGAGACGTGATTGCCAATAAGACGACAACCGTCGAGAAGGTTCTCTCCATCTACGCTCCACCGATTGAAGACGAAGAATGGGTGGATAATTTTGGCGTTACTTATCAGCCTGCTGACGGTTATCATGTCAGCTCTGGTTTTATCAGGAAGTATCAATGGGGGCGCTTTCTTCGTGAAACCGGCACAAAACACCCATCCCAGATCGTCTCGCACAGTGAGCGAGGTGTGAAAAGATCTGTGGTATTGGTGCCAGAGCAGGCCGCAGTTGCCTATTGCGACTGGCAAAGTCAAACAGCTTTGGATGCGGGTTATCTCAGTGAGGTTCAGTATATCGCACCGATAATAGATACGAATTTCAAAAACCCGACAATATCAGCACAAGCACAACAGAAGCAGTGGCGTCCATTCCGTACGGCCGTCATGAATATACCATTTGCTAGTCTTGAGTTAACTAGCCTGCCAGACGGTGCGCTCGTGCAAATCAATGGTCAATATAAGGGGGTGACTCCACTTGTCATCGAGGCGATTAAGCCCGGTGTGGTGGATGTTCATATGATGTTAGAGGGTTACCGGCGTCACAAAAAATCCATCCAGATAAAAGGCAAAGAAGATAAAAAAATACAGGTGACGATGCATCGTAACAACAGTGTCGTATTTGGTGAGAAATGGGAAAATAGCTTGGGCATGCAGCTGGTGCCGCTGGCAGATGATTTGCTGGTTTCGATGTGGGAAACGCGCAAGGTTGATTACCTTACTTTTTGTAACGATACAAAGACGCCGATGAGCCCAACGCCTAAGTTCAAACAAGGGCCTCTGCACCCTGTGGTCAATGTTTCTCGGGTGGATGCAGTAGCCTTCTGTCAATGGCTTACAGCGAGGGAGCGTGCACTGGAACGAATTTCCGAAGATGAAACGTATCGACTGCTCACAGACTGGGAGTGGAGTCTTCTTGCGGGCTTAGCTGATGATCCTGATCACCTGCCCTCAATGCGAGAGATGAGAACCGAAAAGAGCTTTCCTTGGGGGCAGATATGGCCGCCCGAGGATACAGGCACCTTGGTGGGTAATCTGGCAGGTAAGTCAGCATCACAGGCGGAGGATATGCCGCGTGATAGAACCCTGATGGACTATGATGATGGTCATGAGAAAACCTCACCAGTGGGATCTTTTCCTGCCAATGCGATTGGTGTTTATGATTTGGCTGGAAATGTATCAGAGTGGGTGGCTGATGATTATGCTGAGGATGGCGCATACGGTGTGCTTCGAGGAGGAAACTGGGGCAGTTATTTAGCGAAACACCTTTATGTCACTAGCCGTAATGCAGTAAAGTCCACCAAGACGGGTGATCGTTATGGTTTTCGAGTAGTGCTGGCAAAGACTAAACCAACACAGATAAGAGAATTGCCGACAGATGATTTTCCCGATCAAGGACCGTAGTGGCCCATAATATACAAAGAATAACAACATGGTAGAAATTAAGATTAATTACGAAGGTGAGCTGCAGTGTAAGAGTACGCACGGCCCCTCGAAGACAGTATGCGTCACGGACGCTCCTGTGGATAATAATGGCCGTGGGCTTTCATTTTCACCCACTGACCTTTTGGCCACTGCATTGGGGAGCTGCATGGCGACGATCATGGGCATTGTTGCTGAGCGCAAAGAGTTAGATCTCGAGGGTATGGTCATTACCGTCGGCAAACACATGTCAGATGATATGCCTCGAAGAATTTCCCGCTTAGATGTCCGCATAGAGATGCCACTATCTGAAGACCACCCTCAGAGAAAAATCCTCGAAAGCTCCGCATTGAGCTGCCCTGTTCATCAAAGCATTCATCCTGATGTTGAGGT
>DBBL01000075.1:6868-16700 GCA_002292185.1 Akkermansiaceae bacterium UBA985
GTATTAGATTTTCCTGAGTCAGGGGCAGTAATCGTGGGCGCGAATGCGCATGGCAAAACATCAATCCTGGAAGCGGTATGTGTATTGCTAAGGCTGCAGTCACCGCGCAGCACTCGCTTAGGTAAGATCGTTAAGGTAGAGCAGTCAGGCTTTGGCGTTGCCGGACAAGCATGGGGTGCAGAAATGCAGGTGAGTTTTGGCTCACGCAAAGGCGTGGAAATGAAAGTGGATGACGAGCTGATTCCTCGGCAAACTGATTATCTGAGTTTGGGCGGACTGGTTGTCTGGATGGGTAATGATGACTTGGAGTTAGTGCGTGGCTCGGGCCGGGTGCGACGACGTTATCTTGATTTTATAGGGTGCCAGCTGGACCCTGCTTACCGAGACCATTTAAACCGATACAATCGTGTGCTCAAGGCGCGTAATCTGCTGCTTAGGGACCGAACTCTGAGGGAGTCTGAGATAGCTGCATACACTGAGCTTCTTATGAAACATGGCGCATTTATCTCCGCATCGCGCCGTAAGCTCGTTGAGATGCTCAATCCAGAAGCGGTTAAAGCTCAGCATCAAGTCAGTGCCTGTGATGAACGCATAGCGATGAAGTATGTCTGCGGATCGGGGGATGACTTGGCGACAAGTCTTGAGATGACTGCTGAGCGCGAGCGTCGGGTTGGCCAGACGGTGGTAGGTCCACATCGGGACGAGATTGATTTGACGATCAACGGTATGGCGGCTGCTGATTTTGCCAGTGAGGGGCAGCAGCGCACGATGGCTCTGTCACTGAAATTGGCGCAGGGTGAGCTGCTTTACAGGCAAACAGGAAAAATGCCGGTTTATTTACTCGATGATATCTTTGGTGAGCTTGACCCTGCTCGCCGTAATGCATTGATGAACGCATTGCCCGTGAAGGCGCAAAAGTTGATTACAACAACGCACATTGACTGGATGGAGGATGAGTTTGAAGTCATCCAAATGGACGGTGTTGGTGCTGTGGAGCCACGCAGCAATTAATGACGACAAGGTCATTATAAGAGGCTATGACAAGTGGGCGATGACAGGTGGCTGGAGCCTTGGCGACGCTTCGTTAAGATGACTTGTCGGCAAGACAGCCCGGGCAATTCTGGGCAAAATGATTGGGTGATATTTCACCGAACTCCGGCGGGGAATCCATGATGCATTGTGATGGGTCACCCAGTGTGTTGCGCTCATGAAATGAGCAGCCTGTGGGAGGATCTGA
Organism: Akkermansiaceae bacterium UBA985; assembly: GCA_002292185.1. Taxonomy (GTDB): domain Bacteria; phylum Verrucomicrobiota; class Verrucomicrobiia; order Verrucomicrobiales; family Akkermansiaceae; genus Oceaniferula. The sequence goes on from DBBL01000075.1 coordinate 8,106, forward strand.
TAAATCTGGCGGCGTGCCAGGTATCGTGTAAAGCAGCTCTCCCTTAGCGTGGGTTGCGGGAATGCTTTTCATCAGTGCGCGTGTATAGGCGTGGAGAGGATGATTGAATAGGGTTTTGGTCTCAGCGCGCTCGATCATTCTGCCGGCATACATCACATTGACGAGGTCACATGTCTGGTGCACGACGGCAAGGTCGTGGGTGATGAGGATGACAGCGGTATCGAGTTCCTTTTGGCGATCTTTGATGAGGTCCAGCACCTGTTTCTGAACAGTCACATCGAGGGCTGTTGTGGGCTCGTCACAGATGAGTAGTTCTGGGCGTGTGATTAGCGCCATTGCGATCATGACACGTTGGCGCATGCCACCTGAAAATTCATGAGGGTAGGAGTCAATACGCTTTTCAGGCTCAGCGATACCAACCTCCGCCAGTGCATCAATGGCTCTGTGTAACGCAGCTTTACCTTTGATGCCGTCATGAATCTCCAATGGCTCAGTTAGCTGGGTTGAGATTTTCAGGTATGGATTGAGCGAGGTCATCGGATCTTGGAAAATCATCGAGATGCGCTTGCCTCGGATTCGTCTAAGATGTTTAGGGTCTGCTTTGAGCAGGTCGACACCGTCGAAGATGGCTTTGCCTGAGTGGATTCTTCCAGGGGGCTGGGGGATGAGCCCGACCAATGAGTAGCAGGTGACAGATTTTCCAGACCCAGATTCACCCACGATGCCAACCGTTTGGCCTTTTTCGACAGAGAATGACACATCCTCAACGGCTCTGACAACGCCGTTACGCGTGTGGAAACGAGTCGTTAAGTGGGTAACATCGAGAAGGGCCATGGTCTTGTTTCAAGTGAGTGTAAACAATGAGCAACGAGGGAGTTTAGAAGGTATAATGACGATAGGCCTCGCGCAGGGCGAGAATTTCATCATTTGTATAAGCCCTTTTCTCAGCGTGCCCCCAGATGACATCTGGCCATGCAGGGTCTGTTTGGTAGCGAGCAACCACATGAATATGAAGTTGGGACACAATGTTGCCAATGGCGGCGACATTGAGTTTGTCTGGTTTGAAATGTGATTGCACAAATTTCGATATTTTTCGAATTGTTTGCATCACCGAATCATAATCATCTGATTCTAACTGGTGCAGTTCAATAATGTGATCGTCTACTTCTGGCACGAGGATGAACCACGGAAAGACACCATTGTTCTTGAGCAAAACACGGCATTTTCCGTGGAGACCGAAGTCAATGCCTCCTGCTTCGAGGCGCTCGTTGAGTGAAAATGACATACAGGTAATGCGGGCGAGGCGTTTGTTTTATATCCTCTTATTTTGGTTTTAGGATTTGCCTCTTTTTTCAGTAGATGCATTTCTTGAACGAACTGAAAAAGTAATAGGGATTCCCGGAGAGGGGTGATCCTCACGCAGTCGATTGGTGAGGTATTGCTCGTAGTTTTCCTGCATCAGGCGCTTGTCATTAACAAAGAGAATATAGGTCGGCACTGGGATAGCTGTGTAGCGATCGTTGGTGGCTGCAGTTGCGTAGAGAAGTTTGAGGCGTTTGTTGCCTTTTTTCGCCTGAGGTGGCTTTTTCTCGAAAGCAAGTCCGAGAAAACGGTTGAGTTTGCCCGTCGTGATGGGGTTTTGGGCAAGTTTACGGATTTCGGCAATTTTGCTGAATACGAGTCCGATGGATTGTTTCTTCAGTGCTGAGACACAAACATATGGCGCGTATGCGAGGAAGAAAAGCTCTGTGCGAACGTGTTCTGTTGCCTCCTCAAGACGCACGTTTTTTGCCGTGCCTGGGTGATAGAGATCAAATTTGTTGAGCACAATGAGGCATGGCTTGTTCTCGCTCTGAATAATACGGGCGATTTTGCGGTCCTGAGCAGATACGCCCTCAGCGCAGTCGATCACCAGTAGGCAGATGTCTGCGCGGCGAATGGATCTTTCTGCTCGCATGGCGGAAAAAACTTCGACGGATGAATCCATCTTTGTGCGCCGGCGCAGACCCGCGGTATCGATGATGGTGTGAAGTTCTCCCATGAACTCATAAGGAATATCGACCGAGTCTCGTGTGGTGCCGGCAATCTCTGAGACAATAGTGCGTTCGTCCTTGAGGATGGCGTTGACGAGTGAAGATTTGCCGGCGTTTGGCCTGCCTACGATCGCGATTTTGAGGCCATCGCGCTTCACTTCCTCTTCTGCAGCTTCTATATTTTGGTTGATGGGGGTGACAACGGTATCAATGGCGTCGGCAATGCTGCCCATATTTCTACCGAGCTCAGCCGATACAGCTAGCCCAGCGCCGTATCCTAGCGATGCAAAATCTCCTGACAATTGTTCCTGATTTTCGTTGTCAGCCTTATTAATGATGAGTTGCACGGGGGCCTTAGATTTACGCAGTTTCTGGGCGAGAGCTTCATCGATGGAGGTAACGCCGTCCTTAGCATCCACAACAAAGATAATTAAATCGGCTGTTTGCATGGCGATGTCAGCCTCTGTGGCAACAGCATCGCCAAAGCTGTCATTGAGTGTTGCGCCGATACCGCCGGTGTCGATTAGCGTGCAGGGTGATACGCTGACGCTGCAGGGCGCAGAAATACGATCGCGTGTTACGCCAGGTTGGTCATGAACAATGGCGATGCGTCGACCTGCAAGTCGGTTGAAGAGTGCTGATTTACCGACATTAGGTCGGCCGACAATGGCTACGGTTGGCATAGTGTGAATAGATGAGTGAAAGTGAAGTGAGTGCTACTCTGTCTGGTGGTGTTCGTTTAGCATGTGCAGTCCTTGACGGAAATACTCAATGCCAGACCAGATCGTGAAAATGGTCGCTAGAATAGTGGGGTAAATAGGGGAGAAGGGGATGACTTTAAGCATGACCCAGCCGAGCAGAAGCATCTGGGTGAAGGTGCAAACTTTACCGCTCCAGTGAGGCTTGATGGGAACGTGGGAGTTGAAGTAGTGCAGAATCCAGATGCCGACAATGATAATGATGTCTCTTGCGATCATTAGCGCGGTAAACCATATAGGGATATGCCAACCTTCACCCCAAGGAATGAAGGTGAGAATGACAATGCCTGTTAGCAGCAGGGTCTTATCTGCCATGGGGTCTATGAATGCACCGAATTTGCTCCGCTGGTTGAAGTTGCGGGCAATATAGCCATCAACGAAATCGCTTAGTGAGGCGACAATGAAGACGCCAACGGCCCACCAGCGTATGGTCTCGTTTGCTTGGCCTGCTTTGATGCTCTCACCATAATAGATAGCAAGAACGGCAAAAACAGGCGCGCACAATAGGCGGCCAACACTAATTTTAGAAGCTAAGGTCACTGTAGCAGTCTCCTGTTTGAAGTTTTCGCTGTCAAGTATTGCTATTTATCGGCCTGGTGGCTCTGATAGCGGCAGTGAACCAGACTGAAATCAAACGACACCTAGATGCAATGGATGTAAATCCATCGAAGAAGCTGGGTCAGAATTTTTTGATCGATGAAAATGTTGCCCGATGGATTGTCGAGCAGCTTGAGGTTGAGCCTGGAGACACGGTGGTAGAGGTTGGCCCTGGCACAGGAGCCTTGACGGAACATGTTGTAGCTATTGCTGATCGAGTGATTTTAGTGGAGTTTGATGCCCGTTTGGCTGAAGGGCTCCAAAAGCGCTACGCGGAAAGCGAAAATGTCGAGGTGCATCATTATGATGCTGCGCGCTTTGATGTTCGCCAGTTATTTAAATATCAGCCGGTTAAGCTACTTGGAAATTTACCTTATTCTGCGGGAGGGGCGATTATCAAAAACTTCATGAAGCAGCCTTCACCGGTATGCAAGGCTGTGCTCATGCTGCAAAAAGAGTTTATCGATAGGATTATAGCGCAAACGCGGACGAAGGCTTATGGTGTGTTATCTCTGAGGATGCAAAGTGAATGGCATAGTCGACCCGTGAAAACCATTCCTCCTCAAGCATTTTTCCCTCAGCCCTTAATCGACTCGACGGTGATGGTTTGCGACCCGCGACCAGAAGACCTCCCTGTTTATGATGGACGGCTTTTTGATGAGTTGGTTAGGCGTGGTTTTGCACAGCGCAGAAAACAGGTGCGCAAGCAGATGCCGGCTAACCGAAAATGGGAAGATGCAGCAAAGCTTATCGGGGTTGTTGAGACAGCAAGAGCCGAGGAGATCAGTTTGGAGCAGTGGGTTGAATTAACGCGTTTTTATGATGATCATCCCCTTAAAGATAATGCCCAGGATGGGGCAGAGCTTTTTGATGTGGTCGATGAGGAGGACAAGGTAGTCAGGCAAGAAGTGCGTGATGTGGTTCATCGGCAAGATTTAATTCACCGTGCTATTCATGTGTTTGTCTTTAATAAGCGCAAGGAATTGTTCCTGCAGAAGCGGTCGCGGCTTAAGGATAAGCACCCAGGAGTCTGGGACTCCAGTGCTGCCGGCCATCTCAATGCCGGTGAGGGTTATCAAGAGACAGCGGTTCGTGAGCTCGAGGAAGAACTTGGAATCGTGTCTGATGAGCTTCAAGAGATTGCATCGATCAAGCCTTCTGCCGATACGGGGTGGGAACACATCAGGTTGTATTTAGCGCGCCATGATGGTTCGATGAGGTTTCCGTGCAGTGAGATCGAAGCTGGGCAGTGGTTCTCGATCGATCAAATCAGGGGGTGGGTGAATGCCAGACCTGGTGACTTTGCCAGTGGTTTCATCGAATGTTGGAAAATTTTCGAAAAATTGTCAGCTGATCGTGCTGCTGAAGCATAAGTCGATAAAAGGTGCAGCTAAGCTGCTGATTCGAATGCAGCAAAGCTGGAAAGGCATAGCTCAGCCGATGATTTCAGCCAGCGCTGTTTTATGGTCAGCTCGTTGCGTGGCCACTTAGTTCTGTGTCCACTGGTCAAAATGGTAGGTCCACCAGGAGTCGAACCTGGATCTACGGCTTCGGAGGCCGTCATACTATCCATTGTACTATGAACCCATTTTTTCCAGCATGGCTAATGTTTAAACGAAGCCGCGCGAGATGCGTAAGGTTTGTAGTTTGCCAAGTCAAGAGATGAGTTTGAGCAATCAGGGATGTCCCTTGCCACGTCGCATGAGCGTAAGAGTTACATTTCACGTTAAAAATGAGAGTTTGAGTCCTCTTTGGATTGAGTGTGATTGCACGGTATTGCTGATTTGGTGTCACGGGCTTGTTATCCTATGTTTGGGGGATGGTTTTTTATGATTTCCTTCTTTACTCCAGATGGGAGCTTAGCAGAATCACTAGGAGAAAATTTTACTACACATCGTCATTGGGAACGATGCAAGCAACTCACACAATATAATCAAAACCTATGACAAGTATGAACCTAACATCCCAGCGTTTCCTAAGGACAGGAGCGCTATCCACTGCCGCTGTGCTTTTAACATCGCCCTCACTCTTTGCCGCTGACGCGAGTGTGCTACAACGATATGTTATTGATGGCGGTTGGCCCATGTTTCTAATCGGCGCACTTATTCTTTGCCTCATTGCACTTTGTGTTTTCAACGCTATGAATTTCACTCGGGCGAAGTTTGTTCCCGATGACTTGAAAGCAGGCCTCATGGATCATATGATCAACTGCCGCGTTCGTTCCGCTATTGAGCTGGGGGCATCCCATCCCAGCTATTTGGGTAGAATGATGGCATATGCCTTGCCCAATGTTGACGCACGTCGCTTAGAGGATCTTGGACGAGATTATGTGGAGGATGCCATTGCTGATTTCACGATTAATGAAAACCGCAAAAGCATGACCTTGGTCAATTATATCTCGCTCATTGCTCAGGCGGCTCCGATGCTGGGACTATTTGGAACAGTTCTTGGTATGGTGGGAGCGTTCGGAACATTGGCTAGTGGAGACGGTTCTGCTGATCCGTCGGCGCTCGCCGGAGATATTTCTGTGGCGCTACTAACGACTCTGTGGGGTTTGGTTACAGCGATCCCGGCACTTACCGCTTATTTCTTTTTCAAAAACAAACTCAACAATCTCGTTGCCGAGTGCCACCAAACATCTGAGGAGCTGCTCAATGCATCGATACAGACGGTGAATGGCGATGCCCACTTAGCCAAAATTCCAGAAGGCATTGCTTGATAGAACCGTGCTGAGACGAGGGTGCCCTCATCTAAGTCTCGCTCGCCCATCTTCACAGTGATCATAGTATAAATTATGGCATCAAAAAAATTACACAGAGCAGCCGCAGGTAGCAATGACGAGCTGCAGGTTGACATGTCTCCCATGATTGACATGGTGTTCTTGTTGTTAATTTTCTTCATTGTTGCGTCTACCGTCATCGTGGTGAAGCAGGACCCAGAGGTAGAGCCGCCTGTAGCCAAATACTCCAAGAAAGCCAAAGACGGCAAAGGGCGTATTGTAATCAATGTCCGTCAAGATGGCACCTTTCTAGCAGAGACCGCTACATTGACCTTTGATGACTCTGAAGATATTCAAAAATACGTAAAAGAGCGTAAAGCTATTGAGGAAGGCAAAGGGCTTGTTCCCGTCATTCACCTACGTGGCGACCAAGGAGTGCCATTCAAATATGTACGTAAGGTTATAAGGGCTGCGGCGATCGCTGGAGTAGATAATGTCATTTTCTCGGTTTACGGATTTGAAAATTAGCGGCATATTAAAAAGGGAAGTATTTAAATAAACATGTCTCGCAAGAAAAAAGCAGAAGATCTCGAAGAAGATGAACCAGGTTTGGACATTTCGTCACTGATTGACGTTTGTTTTTTGCTGCTCATTTACTTCCTGGTAACCACTACCATTCAGCCTCGCGAACAAGACTTGAGGATGACATTGCCCGCTGCAGCGCCGAGCGACACACCGCCTGCACTGGCTCCCATGTTTATCAAGGTCGATAAGGCGGGGGATGTTTTTATCAATAGTGGTGCAGCTGAAGAGTTAGTGGAATCAGATGCCGCTAGCCGAAGATTGCCGGAGTTGACAAGCCGCTTGGATGGATATGTGGCAACCGCTAAAGCAGGCGCGCAGGAACCTATTGTTCAGATATGGGCTGACGGTGAAGCCGAGCAGCAGCGTATTGTCGACGTGCTCAACTGCTTAGCTGGCCTTGAAATCAGTAAGGTGACCTTCACTGATTTAATAGACGGCCCATAGTCTCTCTATAATCTGCAGTGATGCAGAGTCTCTTTTTACAATATCAATCACGATCGGATCGTGCTGTGATTTATCTACCTACTACAAAAAAACGATGATTTCTAAGTTTAACTCAGCCGCTGTATCCCTAATGATTATCGTGTTGGTATTCACGGCGACGGTAGTTGATGTAAGTGCGCAAAATTTGCAGGCTCAGATATCTAATGCGAATACAGCATTCCAGAAGGGTGACTACGAAGGCAGCCGCAATACCTTAGAGCATGTAACGAAGACCTTTGGCGCTAGGGCACCTATGCTCTATGGGCCCAAGTTTGGAGTGATCTATTATAAGAAAGGTATTTGTGAGCTTAAATTGGCAGGCGCGGCTAAGAGAGGGAATCGGCAGGCTGATGCCAGCAAGTGGTTTGAAGAAGCAGCCAAGTCTTTTGATGTTTGTTACACGAAGTACCCTAATGGCGCGCCTGATATGGCCCCCACAATAAACACAGCGCACAAAACGTGCCTGCAACGATGGGCGGAAACAAAAATGGGGCTCAAGGATTATGATGAGGCTCTTCGCCTGTATAATAAATTTGAAGCGGAGCGTGATAAAGCAAAAGATAAAAGATTACCTTCACCGGGTGGTTTTAATATCAATCTAGCAATCTGTAACTTTCTCAAAACTGAACCCGATCTTGCTGAGGGCATAGGTAAGTTTGAGCCAGCCTTGGTCAATAAGAAGAAGTGGGGAACATCTGACTCCGCGGTGGTCGCTGCTTTTTTGGCTCTTTCTCAGGCCGTTGTCAAACAAGGGCAGGAGGGCGCTATGGTTGATTTCCTCAACAAAAATAGAGCGGATCTCACCCTAGAGCCTTATCAGATGTATGAATTTTCTCCTTTGTTCTTAAAGCTTGCAGCAAATGCTTTGGAGGCAGATATGTATATTGCCGCGCGCAACCTATACTCGATGATTCCCAGCTCCGAGGTGATCATTGCAGATATTCAGGCACGGATTAATCAATTGCCTGGCCGCCGTGGTATCGTAGATGGAGCAAACACGATCGAGGTTGGCCGCCTTAAAAAAGGTCTTGAGGGCTTGAGGGAAAAAGTCAGCTCAGGGGACCCTGATGATGTTGGTATACTCACCGCCATGTGTTTTCTTCACGATAAGGTGGGCAATCAGCGGGGCGTCTATGCGGGTCTGCAATTGCTGGAACGTTACTACAACAAGAGTAAAAAGCGTGAAACAAACCTCTATAACCTTGTTCGCGTTTCTTCGCTTCTTGGCCTCATTGTGGATACCGAGAAACATGGTAAGGTGTATCTCGATAATTTCCCTGAGAGTGATAAGGCCGAGAGCGTTCGCCGGATGATGCTCTCTAGTCTGTTTTTTGCGGGTGAATATGAAAAAAGCCTGCGGGTAGCTGAGTCTATGTTTGATACACTGCCCAAGGAGACAGAGCAGCACGACATGTGTTTG
>DBBL01000123.1:0-536 GCA_002292185.1 Akkermansiaceae bacterium UBA985
CTCTGGCCCATCAAACAAAAATACGGCCGTAAGATTTCCTGGGCAGACCTCATGATCCTCACCGGCAACGTAGCCCTCGAAACCATGGGATTTGAAACCTTTGGATTCAGTGGCGGCCGTGAAGACACCTGGGAGCCTGATCATGACGTCTACTGGGGCGCTGAACAAGAATGGCTTGATGACAAACGCTACACCGGCGATCGCGACCTAGAAAACCCCCTAGCTGCTGTGCAGATGGGACTCATCTACGTTAACCCAGAAGGCCCCAATGGTCATCCTGATCCCTTAGCCTCTGCACACGACATCCGTGAAACCTTTGCCCGCATGGCCATGAATGATGAGGAAACTGTAGCCCTCATCGCCGGTGGACACACCTTCGGCAAAACTCATGGTGCTGGACCCGCAGACCATGTTGGCGCTGAACCAGAAGCCGCAGACATTGAAAATCAAGGCCTAGGCTGGAACAGCAGCTTTGGCACCGGTAAAGGCGGCGACGCCATCACCAGTGGCCTCGAAGTTACCTGGACCACCACACC
>DBBL01000123.1:637-2586 GCA_002292185.1 Akkermansiaceae bacterium UBA985
CACGCTCACGACAGCTCTAAGAAAATCGCACCATCCATGCTTACTACAGACATCGCCCTAAGAGCTGATCCTGAGTATGAAAAAATCTCACGTCGTTTTCTTGAGAACCCAGACCAATTCGCCGACGCTTTTGCCCGTGCTTGGTTCAAGCTCACTCACCGTGACATGGGCCCCCTCGCCCTTTACCAAGGACCTGAAGTTCCTGCAGAAGAGCTCATCTGGCAGGATCCACTTCCCGCATTAGATCACGCCCTCATTGATGATAGTGACATTAGCGCACTGAAGGAAAAGATTCTCGCTACAGGATTATCTGTTTCCCAGCTCGCATCCACCGCCTGGGCTTCAGCATCCACCTTCCGTGGCTCTGACAAGCGTGGTGGCGCCAATGGTGCTCGCATTCGCCTTGCCCCTCAAAAAGATTGGGAAGTCAACCGTCCTGAGCAACTTGCCCAGGCCCTCAATGCTCTGGAAGGCGTGCAGAATGAGTTCAACGCCTCAGCATCAGCAGGCAAAAAAGTCTCCTTAGCAGACCTCATCGTTCTCGGTGGCTGTGCCGCTGTTGAGCAGGCAGCAAACCAAGCTGGCCACCAAGTCACCGTTCCCTTCACTCCAGGCCGAGTCGATGCAAGCCAAGAGCAGACCGATATTGAATCCTTCGGTCCACTCGAACCACTCGCAGACGGCTTCCGCAATCACCTGAAAGGTAACTACAGCGTGCCAGCTGAGACCTTACTCATCGACAGAGCCCAATTACTCAACCTCACCGCTCCAGAAATGACCGTATTAGTCGGCGGCCTGCGTGTTCTCGGCACCAACGCTGACGGCTCTCAGACTGGTGTATTGACTGACAAGCCCGGAACCTTGAGCAATGACTTCTTTGTTAACCTACTCGACATGTCTACCGAGTGGAAACCAGCATCACCCTGCAAGAACTTCTTCCAAGGTCATGACCGCAAGTCGGGCGAAGTCAAATGGGGCGGCACCAGAACCGATCTCATCTTCGGTTCAGATTCCCAACTTCGCGCCCTTGCCGAAGTTTACGGCTGTTCCGATTCAGAAGAGAAATTCATCAAAGACTTCATCGCCGCATGGGATAAAGTAATGAATCTGGATCGTTTCTAAGACACCTCAAAAATCTCCTGGGCCCGCAGAGGCTCAGGAGTAAGAGCTTAGTCATATCCATGACAAGCAAAGGCTCCCATACAGTTCAGCCTGCGAGAAAGTGCGCCCACTCCCCTTGTATTGAGTGGCTACGCATCGAAACACCCCGCAAACGCATGTGCATTTAACACATGCGGAGGTGGATACAGGCTATGGCTACAATATGCATATTTTGTATAATAAAATCCTGACGGCATTTTTATAAGTATAATATATTAAATGTTAAGGATTCTAAAGCATATCATACCTTTACGAGGCCCACAGCGCTTAAATGCGCCACACTCCCACTTCTCCACACCGCCTAACTATATCTAATGATGAAAACCACCACATCTAACCTCACAGCCAAGAATAAACTCAGAGCAGTCAGTTTTTCCTACGCCGCACTGATCACGCTCACAGCTTTTGCTATCGCCGGCACAGCACAAACCTCAGCAAACGATTATAACTGGACTGGCGGGATCGACGGCGATTGGAACGATGCAGGCAACTGGGATATCGGTATACCGGGGAATTTCAACCACAACCTGATTTTCAGCGGAACAACCAACACAGCTACCAATAATGACATTACCAACAGTTTTGGCAACATAACATTAAGCAACACTACCGCTGGGCAGAGTTTTAGTCTCGGCGGCAATCAGCTAAACCTTTACGGCACCGTCAGTACTGCCGCCGTAGTCGGTGGTGGCACCATCGAGGACACCATTTCGCTGAATCTGCGGACAACCGCAGGCACGAGAACTTTCAACATGGGCACTGATCATAACCTCACCGTGAGCGGAGGG
>DBBL01000166.1 GCA_002292185.1 Akkermansiaceae bacterium UBA985
TGGATTGGTCGCTTGGTGAGTCTCTCAAAGTGGATGCCCGAAATGGAACTTCCAAGCTTTGACGAAGATGACAAGCTGATGGTGTTAGAAGAGCTTTGTCAGGGGGCAAAGTCTTACAAGGAAATCAAGAATCGAGAGGTGATGCCTATTCTCACAAAGTGGTTATCAGCGGGCCAGCAGGCGGTGCTGGATGCTTATGCACCATTGGAGGTGACTTTGAGTAATGGTAAGAAAGCCAAGGTTAGATACTCGGCTGACGGAGACCCGTGGATCGCCATGAAGATGCAGTTTCTCTATGATGTGGATGAGTTGCCAGAAATCGCGCAGGGCAAGGTGAAGCTACTCGTTCACATTCTTGCTCCCAATCAGAGGCCGTGGCAGGTGACGGGGGACTTGAAGGGGTTCTGGGAGCGTGGCTACCCACAGATGAAAAAGGATCTGGCGGGGCGTTATCCCAAGCACGAGTGGCGGTGATTACTGGCAATTTGCTTTTTTGCCGAGTGTCTCTGAAATATTCCTGATTACTGGCTTAAGGAGGTAAGAGCTTGTTTGCGCCGCGGACACCTCACTTAGGAATAATAATGCTTTCGTTCTGGTCGATGAGAATGGGATCTACCTGGCTGTGAATGTTGCCTTCACTGTCCGCAAAGATCCAGGGATGGCTCACGAAGGTTTCTTGAGTGTGTTTCATGCCGGGGCTCAGGGTGCGGTAGTGTTTGGGCTGGCCCTTATAGTCCATCCAGAAAACGTGTACGTCATCTTCGCGGGTATTCTCGAAGGTGAGTGTAGCTCGCTCTTTTGCCTCGATGGATTTGAGATCACGGACCGATTCCGGGACATCAAATATAACCGTCTTCAGGGGCAAGAGATGCATGCCCCCTTCGAAAGATAGCCGCTTGTTTTCCAAATCAAATCCAAAGAGCTCTTGGCCTTGTTTATCGTATATCACAAGGTGGTTATCCTGCCGCGTAACTTCCAGATCCACCGTGCTCAAGATCTGCTGGTTTCCGGGCTGTGACAGAATATTCTGCCGGGTCTCCTGCGCTCTCTGTAGCCGTTTTAGTTGAGACTGAGTGCTGGCCAGTTGGGCACTCATGGTTTGGTGTTGTTTGCGCAGTTGGGCATTCTCGGCCTTCAGCTTCTCTGTTTTTGGTCCCGGCTTTGAATCGGTATGAGCGGACTGCGACTTCGACCCAGCGGAGTAATGTAAGAAGCTGCTTTCTTGGCTCTCGCGGCCGGTCGAAACTTCCTGTTTCCAGTAGATGTTGGCTACTATTAAGATGCCAAGTAGGATCAAAGGGATAAAAAGTCTTCTAAACATCATGCTTGTGTTGTTCTGCTGGTTTATAAGTTAGTTTGATCGCCCACTACTGCACTACTGTAATTCCTGCACCTTGGCGCAACAGCACGTCTCGGGTAAATACCTCGCCTTGAGCATTTCATGCTAAATAATGTGCAGCATTTCCTTTATGTTGATATCCCCGGAGATGACGAGCTCGCGCACGTGTGCCTTGAGCGGGATCATGCCAGCCCTGGTTGCCGCAGCCTGGAGCTCGCTGTGCGTGGGGCGTGAAAAGATGACGTGGCGCATTTCTTCGTCAATCTTGACCATTTCGTAGACGCCGATTCGGCCGTGGTAGCCGGTTCGAAAACAGGAGTCGCAACCGCGGCTGCGGTAGAGGGTAATGGGTTCATCGCCTTCGACCTCCAATTCTTTGCGTTCCATTGCATCTGCTTCGTAGGGTTCGCGGCAATTCTTGCAGATGCGGTGGACTAGGCGCTGAAAGACCACGCCGGAGAGGGCGTTGCCCGCAGAAAAACCGGTTACGCCAAGTTGCATCAAGGAAGCAACGGCGCCAGTGGCCGAGTTTGCGTGGATGGTGGAAAGTACGAGGGTGCCACTGAGGGCGGCGCGAATAGCGATCTGGACCGTCTCTTCGTCGCGAATTTCGCCGATCATGAGGGTGTCGGCATCTTGACGCAAGAGGGCGCGGACACCGGCGCTAAAGGTCAAGCCCCGCTTGTTTTGCACCTGAACCTGAGTGACGCCGGAGAGTTCAAATTCGACGGGGTCCTCGATGGTCATGATGTTCTGATTAAAACAATCCAGGCAATTCAGACAGGAATAAAGGGTGGTAGTTTTGCCAGATCCCACAGGACCTGCAGTCAGGACGAGGCCACTCGGTGAATTGAGCATCTCGGTCATCAGCTGGCGCTGATTCTCTAACATGCCCAGCTGCTGAAAGCTCGAAAACGCCATCTCGCTTTGAACTAAGCGCATGGCTATGGTTTCGCCATACATCGAGGGAACGGTGGCAATTCGAAAATTCCGATCGGCATCGTCAATACGGAGATTCAGGTGACCGTCTTGGGGCATAAAGCGCTGCTCGATTTCCATGCCGGCGAGACCCTTGATGCGAGCGGAAACCCGGCGCGCCATGTCAGTATCTAGTGTTAGAAAATCGTGTAGGATGCCGTCAACGCGATAGCGTACTCGAGCAGAATCGAGAGACGGCTCGATATGAATGTCGCTGCCTTCGGCATTGATTAATCCGCGCAAAATAATGGTTAGCATGTTCGCCGCGGGGGATTCATCCTCTTTTGTTTCGCTATCTTGAGTGTAGGCACTTTTAAAGGTGTCGACGGAAACTAAACGTTCGAGAAGTTCTTCTAGTCGAGCTCGCGGCGCCAAGACCGGTTGCATCGGCATTTTGAGCATGAGGCCTAACTTGGTCATTTCCTCCATGTGGCGGGGATCGGAAAAAGCCACAAAAAGTTGTTCCGCTTCGACTTTATAAGGCAGGGCCGTGAAGCGCAGCAAAACCCCGCTCGGAATCATGCGTAGCAGGTGGGTCGATATTTCATCAACGTCCGCCAAATCGTCGAAGGGTAGCCCCAACTCCAATGCCGCGCCTCGCTCGAGCACCTCATCGGATACCATGCTGTTTTCTTTCAGATAGCGGCCAAATTCGATTTTCTGGGCTTTTGCTTCACGCCAGGCTGCATCGAGTTGCTCCTCGCTACAAATGCCTTCATCTATCAGATAGCGGCAAAGCACAGGACGGGGGCGCTTGCCAAATGGCAACTCAATGTCGGATTTTAGAAATTGAACCACGTCTGCGGGCAGGGTCATTTTTAATTGGAGCAGCGTGCGCCACAGCGGCTGGCCGGTTCGCTCCATTACCGATTTAGCTTTAGTGAGTTGTTCCTGTGTAATGAGGCCTCGCTCCATCATGCTTTGACCTAATGATTCGGTAACGTCATCGTCTGAATTGCGCAGCTCGTCATATTGCTCGCGGGTAATCCAGCTACGTTGCAGCGCCAGGTCGGCTAAATCTCCCGTAGTTTTTTCCATCAACGGGCGATTGACGTCATAGGTCATGACGTCACGAATGGTTTGCCAAGATAACTTTTCGGTCAGAAGCTCAACAAAGTCTTTGTTGCGAACTTCTGCTGACGCGGGTTTATCAGCCGGTGCTTCTTCTTCGATTGGTTCAGCCTTATTGTTAGTCATGGTAATCCTTTTTCTTGGAACTCGTGTTATGCCCCTCCTCATTTCCCTGCGAGGAGTTTCCTTTCTGAGGGAGCTCGTTGAGATTATCGCGTTGGCGATTCGATGTAGAGAGGTTTTAAAAACCTAGTCCGTTAACTTACCGTGCCAAGGAAATATTTAGCAGTGGGTGCTTTGGGGGCGCTTGTATAGGGCGCCTCTATTCCTAGAACGGCCAGAGCACGGGGATCAAGAAGGTGGCTATCAGCCAGAGGATGACGGCGAGGGGGAAACCGGCACGGAAGAAGTCGCCGAATTTGTAGCCGCCGGCACTGTAAACGAAGGTATTGGTCTGGTAGCCGATCGGGGTGGAGAAGCTGGCGGAGGAGCCAAACATGACGGCGATGATAAAGGGAACGGGGTCAACGCCGAGGGATTGGGCGATGATGATGGCGAGGGGTGTGAGCAGAACGGCTACTGCGTTATTAGATACGATTTCTGTCAACACGGCTGCAAGCAGGTAAATGAGCGAGAGCATGATCCATGGGTTTTCAATGCCAAGGCCCTCGGTCATGCCGCCAGCGATGAGCTGAGCGAGACCTGATTCATCAATGGCCATACCTAGGCCGAGCATGCCAAAGATCATAAAGACGACCCGCCACTCGATGGCGCGGTAGGCTTCCTGTGGTTGCACGCAGCGGGTGATGAGCACGATCAGCGCGCTAGTGAGAGCAAGCTGGACAATTGGAATTTTAGGAATGAAAAAGTGACCTCCCAGGGCGCCGAAGATCATGAATAAGAGTAGGGCAGCGATGGCGATAGGGGCCTTGCTTTGTCTGTGTATGTTGACCTCTGGTTCACTCAGGTTAATAAAGTCACGGCGTTGAAATAGGGCGTGAATTTTGTCTGTGGGTCCCTGAACGAGCAAGGTGTCACCAAAGGCGAGCTTTTCGTCTTCGAAACGCTCTTGCAGGTTCTTGCCGCGGCGGTGGACGGCGAGGATGATAACACCAAAGCGTTGCCGGAACTGAAGTTCCTTGAGGCTTTTACCGGTCATGGTGGACTCGGGCCCGATGATGCCTTCCATCAGTAGGGCAGTTTCAGTGCGCAGGCCTTCGAGTCCCCAGCCGGCTTTGCCTCGGACGTTGATGCCTTCGGTCTCGGAAATGCCTACCATGCCCTCAAGGGCTCCCTTGAAAACGATCTCATCACCTGCCTGAAATATAATTTCGTTGAGAGGTTGCTGAACCCTGCGGTCTTCACGTAGCACCTCTAACACACGCGCTTTTTTCATGGCGGAGAGGGCGGAGTTCTCAAAACTAATACCATCGAGTTCACTTCCTTTTTGGACAAAGGCATGGGTGATGAACTCCCGGGATTGTTGATTTTGGATCAGGGTGGCGAGGGTGAGTCTGGTCGGCAGAAGTTTTCTGCCGATGGTCAGCATGTAGATGAAGGTGGTGGCGACAAAGATGATTCCCAGAGGGGTGATGGAAAACATACTGAAGTTGTCGATGCCTTGTTTTTCGGCGATGCCTACAGCAATCAGATTGGTGGATGTTCCAATGATGGTCATGGTGCCACCAACGATGGCGGCGTAGGAGAGCGGGATGAGAAATTTGGAGGCGATGAAGTCTTTTTTGCGGCAAATGGCGAGCACGATGGGCATGAAGACCACCACTACTGGGGTGTTGTTGACGAAGCCGGAAAGCACGGCGACGATGGCCATCATGACCATCAGCATGCGCACGGGGGAGTTACCGGCGATTTTTTCGAACCAATTGCCCAGTGCCTCAATGACCCCAGTTCTCTCCAAGCTCGCGCTGAGGATAAACATGCAGGCGACCGTGATCGGGGCGGGATGGGAAAAAACCTTGAGTGCGTTGTAAGGATCCTCTGGGTCCACACTGAGGATGCCTGTGATCACGCAAGCAAGAAGCGCGGCGAGGGCAGTGAGCTCAACAGATATCCATTCCCTCGTGAAGGAAATGAAAACAAGCACCACCAGAATGGCGAGGAATGCCTGTTGCCATGTTTCAAAGATCCACATTACAGGTATACTAGAATACCTATGGCTGTGTTTACCAGAAAACTATACGGAAGTTTTTCAGCGGAAACACTAACCAATCCGGAAAACGATGCGTGCCTTGGTGGTGTCATAGGGTGACATTTCCATTTTGACCTTATCGCCAACAACAAGGCGGATGAATCGCTTACGCATTTTTCCAGAAATGTGAGCGAGGACTTCGTGGCCACTGGGTAGTGCTACCTTGAACATGGTGCCGGCAAGCACTGACGCAATCGTGCCCTCAACCTCGACAGATTTGTCTTCACGGCCATCGTCTTTTTTGACACGTGGGCCATAGTTGTGTCGGTTGCGACGGCGACCGCCACCTCCTCTTTTAGGTTTTCCTGCGATAATAATGCTCCTTTGTTGATTAAGAATAACTCCGTGTGCTGCTGAATGCTGCGCAGAGAGTGGCGACATCATCTTGATTTAAAGGCATAGCGCAACCTTAAATTCTCAATTCATGGCTGATAATGCAGTTTTCTTTCGGGTGCTTGGGGGAACGGCAAAGAGTATAAACTTTCGCCTTTGGCCTCGACTTTTGACAGTTTGCCACTAGGTTGCCTCGCCTAGGCCAGTGATTGTCGTGCTCAGATACAGTTGTAAATCAACGGTTGATGGACGAATTACTCTATTTATATCGTTTTAAATCACCTGGCCACAAGAGCTCTCTGAGAGCTTACTTGTGCACTATTTGTTTATTTATTTTTGATCCCCGCCTGTACGTGGGCGAGCATCTTGTAAATAACCTGCCGTCTTATACTATCTATTATTAAACCCCCTATTTATGAAAAACTTTTCTGACCTCGGCCTATGTGCGGAGCTCGTTCGTGCAGTATCCGACAAAGGATATGATACACCTTCTCCGATCCAAGCGGATGCTATTCCTGCTGTCTTGAAACGCCGCGATGTCATTGCCGCCGCCCAGACTGGCACCGGTAAAACTGCTGGCTTCACTCTTCCGATGATCCAAATACTCAGTGA
>DBBL01000050.1 GCA_002292185.1 Akkermansiaceae bacterium UBA985
TACCCGCAGTGGCAAGGTGAAGAAGACAGGCTTAAGCAACTTCCGTAATTTCCGCAAAGACGGAATCATCGCCATCAAGCTCGATGAGGGCAATACCTTGGTTGATGTCAAGCTGACCTCAGGCAAGGATGATATTTGTTTGGTGACCAGTGCTGGTTACTGCGTGCGCACCAGTGAGACCAATATCCGTGCAATGGGTAGGCCGTCCGCAGGTGTTGCTGGAGTGAAGCCGCGAGAAGCTGATTACCTCGTAGCGCTGACCATCGTAAGCCCTGATGCCAAGCTTCTTGTTGCCAGTGAAAATGGCCTTGGAAAGCGCACGGCATATGAAGAATACCTATCAAAAGGCCGTGGTGGTAAAGGCATGAAAACCATGAATGTTACCGATAAAACGGGTAGCGTGGTTGGAGCGCTCTCGGTCATGGAAGATGATGAGCTCATGCTGATGACCAGTGATGGGCAGAGTATTCGTATCCGTTGTTCTGATGTGCGTGAGACTGGCCGTGCCGCTCAGGGCGTGAAACTAGTTTCACTCAAGGGTGGCGAAAAACTTCAGGACATTGCCCGAGTGATGCCAGACGATGAGGACGAATCTGATGATGCCGAAGGCTCCGATCAAGAAGGGGATGTCGATGCAGCAAAAACTGATGTAGCTGAATCAACGGAGGCCGCTGATGAGCCAAAGGATGCTGAGGAATCCGGCGGAGAGGAATAGTGAATGCAGGACCTATTGGATTTTGAGCAGGAGCAATGCGCCGACCGTGTTTTTCTCGGTTGGCATGCTCCTTTGCTCGAATCCCTAAAGCATTGGCTGTTGGCCGATGAGAATCTAGATGTGCTAGCATCCACCTTAGTGGTTGTGCCAACCTCCAACAGCGGCAGACGACTCCGCATGGCACTCTCTGATGGTGGCGGAGTGATTTCGCCACATGTCGTGGTGCCCAGTCGCTTATTTGAGGTCGAGGGCGTGGCCAGTAAGCAGGAAACCTTATGGGCTTGGGTGCAAGTCATACGAGACACGGGGCTGAGTCAATTTCCTCATTTGTTTCGCAATCAGGATGCTGACGCTAATGCTGGATTTCATGTGGCGCTGGCACTGGCAAAGCAATTCATCCAATTACGTGACACGCTTGCTGATGCAAATGCTTCATTCCGTGATGCGGGCTTTCATAGCCCAGAAAAAGAACGATGGGCAGAGCTTGCAGAGCTAGAGGGGCTGATGCTCAAGCAGCTCGGTCGATGGAAATTACGTGACCCTATCCTCGCCAAGCGCGACCAGGCATTATCTCCCGACCTGCCTCCAGGAATCAAACGTATCGTCGTTGCTTGTGTTCCTGACCCGACGCCGATGGCTATCCGCGCATTGCAGTCATTGCTGGAGCAAGGGATCCCCATGCAGGTTTTGGTTCATGCCCCTGAGAGTGAAAAGGAAGGCTTCGATGCCTGGGGTGTGCCACGCGTAGATTACTGGTCACAAAAAAATATTCATATTCCAGATTGGCAACAAAGGCTGCACCTTGTCGATTCAGCGAGCGATGCTGCTGAGGTATGTGTTCAGGTTTTAAGCGAGCAGGAAACTGCCGCAGAGCAGGCAGCGCTGGCGCTGTGTGACCCGAGCTTTGAGTCGTCACTGGAAAAGGCATTTTCTGAGACCGGCTGGCCATTATACAATCCAGAGGGCAGGGGGCTTGCCGAATCGGGTTTGGTTTGTCTGCTGCGAGCGATGCGTGATCTGGTCACTAAAGACAGCTCTTTTGAAGCCCTCCGTGAGTTAGTTAGATTGCCGGGTGCGGAGCTGTTTTTACCAGAGAAAGTAAGCCGTCATCTGGCCACCAATCTCATGGATCAGCTGTATGCGGATCATTTGCCCGAGACCGTAAGTGATGCAAGGTTTCTTGCCTCCTCAGACCAGCGAGAGATTTTACAATCCGTGGCCTCGCACATTGAGAAGCTGGCTGCCAACAATGTTGGTGAAGTTCTGCGTCTGTGGTTGTCGGAGTGGTTGGGGTATACCGACCACCGTGTGGCTAAGGCGACCGAGGCGAGCTTAGTTGAGGCGGTGGATGCGCTTGATCGACTAGCGAGCTGTGGAGAAATGGTGGTATCTGATGAGGCATTTGAAATGCTTGCTGAATCGGTGCGCTCTGCCCGTGTCTCGGCAGAACGAGGTGATACCGTGCTTGATTTGCAGGGGTGGTTGGAAATTTCTTATGATCCCGCTGATCACCTGATACTGGCGGGGATGCATGAAGAGTGCGTTCCTGAGGGCAGCGCAGATGATGTTTTTTTACCTGATTCATTGCGAGATCAACTGGGCTTACGTGATATGCGCGCCCGTTTTGCGCGGGATGCGTTCATTTTGCATACGGCACTTCAATCAAGGGCGGAACATGGCAGAGTTGATGCTGTTGTTTCGAGGTTTAACAACGCAGGTGAAGCGCGTAAACCCTCCCGCTTATTAATGAAACAGACCGGCCAAGAGCTAGCGGCATTGGTATCTCACTTGTTTAACGAGTCACCCTCTGATGCTCCCAATCGTGGTGCATGGGCTCGTGACTGGCAGCTTAAGGTCCCTGAGTTGGAGAATCGTTATGCGGGTGAGGACGCGATCAATATTTCTCCATCAGCGATCAAGGATTACCTCGATTGTCCGTTTCGTTTTTTCCTCAAGCGCATTGTAAAAATGAGAACCTACGATGCCAACAAACGCGAGATGGATGCTCTCGATTTTGGTAAGCTCTGCCATCATGTGCTCGATCAATTTGGAGCTGATGAAGCCATGCGTGATTGTTCAGATGCTTCGGAGATTGAGAGTTATTTCACTGAGCATCTGGATGCCGTCATGCAACAACGCTACGGCAAAAACCTGCCTTTGCCGCTGATGGTCCAGCTTGAGAGTGCGCGTGAACGGTTGCGAGCATTTGCCAGAATACAAGCGGCTGACCGCGCTAATGGCTGGTGTATCGTAGAGACAGAATACAAAGTGGGAGGTCAGACAGGGGATCACTGGCAGATTGCAGATCACTCGGTAACCATGGCGATTGATCGGATTGACCGTCATGAAGATGGCAAGCAATGGCGGGTGTGGGATTATAAGACATCTGGTAAAGCCAAGCAGCCTGATAAGGCGCACTTCAGAACTTGGCGCGAGGATGAGAATCGGCCTCAGCTGGGAGATTTAGCGGGCACCGCTAGAACGCAACTCGGCTGGGCTGAAGTTCAGCTGCCAATGTATGCGGCGTTTGCCCAGCAGCGGTTTGATACCGGAGAGTTGCCACAAGTAGGCTATATTAACCTGCCGAGGGCGATCAGTGATGTTGCCTTTGCCCCATGGCATAAATTTGACCAATCCGTGCTCGAGCATGCGATGGGCTGGGCAGAGGCCGCTGTGGAAAAAATCAGGGCTGGAGACTTTAATCAAGCGGCTCGCTATCCTGTCAAAATGCGTGAGTGGGATGATTTCGCTGAGCTTGCGCCAGATGGTCTCGAGTCTGCGTTTGGCCTGCCAGATGGATCAAGGTCATAAAATAATCATTTGAATGACGCCCCATAAAGGTTCATGATTTTGCCCTATGCCTCCCCATTCTGAAAATCAGAAAAAGAATGACCCGCATGAAATTGAGGGTATTAAAAGCCGTCATGGTAATGCTACCACTTTCCCGTGGTTCAGGGTGTCCATTCTTGTGTTGTTATGTGGCTCGATCGCTTTGCTGTTTAGTCCTCTTTCAGAGAATTTATATCGTAAGCTGCGCGAATTGCGAAGTGCCGGTAAAGAGGTGACAGAGAAGAAGGTAAGCGAGCCCAAACCCAAAGCGCCGGAGAGTCCCCCCAAGCCTAAGGAGCCTGCCATCCGTGCTCCACAGGATCACACAGCTTCCTCTGGTGGCGATATGCGCATGCTGTCTAGAGGCCTGCAGCTCAATACCAAGATACGTATTGAGAAAGGTGGCGCTGCTTCACTTGAACGAGATACGGATGAGAGTTTTAGTGCCCACTATGAACTTAAAATCAAACTACCGAAGGCAATCACAACACTACCTGAATTAGAAAAAAACAGCCCAGGGCTCACCGCGATATTGCCGGGCCTTGAGGTAATGATGCCGAAGGCCAAGGTTTCTGGTTTTTTCTACCAACTCTACGAGAATAAATCCAAGCGTATGAAAAGCAATGCAACTCAGCTCAATGAGTTGATGACGCGGCATAACTTTTATGACTGTGAGACCATGCTCAACCTCAAGCACCCTGAGACTGGCCGGCGTATATTCCTGATGCAGGCAGAAATGGATGTTGTTTCTGATGGCTCCGATGGAGACCGCTTGCCTGTGATGCCGGAGAAGATCGTGAACTCGACCAACTATCAGCCGTTGACGAGCTATGGCTGGAAAAAAACAGGCAAGTCGCCCAATCCCTTGATTGCAGGCTGGAAGAATAGGATCCGTAAAGCAGAACAGGAAATAGCACTTCCTGATACCAAGGATGATCGCAAGGCCTGGCTGCAATCGCGCATCACAAAAATCAAACGTGAGATCAAGGATATGGAGGCCAGGAGTTTTCTAGTTGCTGACTACGACCCCTTTATCGTCATGCCAATCAATGTCCTGACTTCCAATGGAGGCGATCCTTATGCGGCTCGGGTTGGTGACTACGCCGTTGTGGTTTATGAGGGTAAGATCTATCCATCTATTGTTGGTGATGCGGGGCCAAGTTTTAAGGTGGGAGAGGCTTCTTTGAGATTTTGTAAGCAGCTTAATCCTAAGGCGGGCATCTATTCTCGCCCAGTGAGTGACTTGAGTGTCACCTATATTGTTTTTCCTAGATCGAGAGACTCATCTCGAGAACCTGACTATGCAAAGTGGCAGCAGCGCTGTGCGTCCTTGCTTAGCGAGCTGGGGGGCTTAGGAGAGGGCAGCGCATTATACAGCTGGGAGGATACCTTTCCACCTTCAGCAAAATAAGAGCAGGCTTGTCAACAGCTACACTCAGAGCATAATATCTATCCATGACTAAGATTTTCTTTGCTGCCATCATACCGTGCATTTTACTCACGGCATGCAGTCATTTTTTTAAGCCCGAGGGCTGGCCATTGGAAATAGAGCCACAAAATCAAGCTGTCGTTCATCTCAAAGAGCACGTCAAGTTTACTGGCTCTGGCATACGCCTGACTGAGCAAGAAAAAGCATTACTCACATTCCTCAACAACGAAGATAATATTGCAGCCTCGGCGGGTAAAAAGAATCGCCCCGGTTCTCACCAGTGGTCTGCCGCTGAAATTTACCGTGTAGAACCAGGCAAACATGTATCTGTACTATGTGAAAACGGATATCAGCAAACCGCTGTTTATTTTCACTATGACGAAGAGAAGAAAACATGGTATCGCGTCAGTCACCTTGGAGAGAACCATAGCCGCGGTATTCCCGCTGTGCGCTTGAAGTAGAGTGTATTGATTATCTGAGCTAGGCATAAAAAAAGTTTGCTATCAGTGGTATTGCTGGCTAGTTTCCGCCCGCATCCCATGGGACACTTTAGGACAGGTGGCAGAGTGGTCGAATGCGCACGCTTGGAAAGCGTGTGAGGCAGCAATGTCTCCGCGGGTTCGAATCCCGCCCTGTCCGCCATCGCCCCAGCCCTCATCGAGGGCTGGGGCGA
>DBBL01000177.1:0-3059 GCA_002292185.1 Akkermansiaceae bacterium UBA985
TGTGCCGATCCTTGTGCCAACCTAACGCTAGGCCTTGCGCGTGAAGACTAGGTTAGAGTCATCACTCAAGGACTTGTCGTAAGCATAACCGCCCTCCTTGAAGCGCTTTAACCCTGCTGGGCTCGCAATCCGCTTTCGGATTGCCCATGATGCCATCATGCCTCGCGCTTTTTTAGCGTAGAAGGAAATGATTTTATATTGGCCGTTTTTCCAATCCTTGAACACCGGAGTGATCACCGGTGATTTCAGATCCTTGGGCTGGACCGATGAAAAATACTCATTGGAGGCAAGATTGATCACCGCATCGTTAGCGCCTTTGAGCTCCTTGTTGAGGCTATCGGTCAGTAAGCTCCCCCAGAAGTGATAGAGATTTGGGCCCCGATCATTGGTCAACTTCGTCCCCATCTCTAGCCGGTAGGGAAGCATCAAGTCGAGAGGCCTCAAAATGCCATACAGGCCAGAGAGAATCCGGATACTCTTTTGTGCCTCGGCGAAGTCTTCCTTGTCCCATTCTTCCACCGCAAGCCCTTGATAGACATCACCCGTGAATGCCAGAATTGCCTGGCGGGCCTCAGGTTTACTGTAATCCTCGCGCCAATCATCAAACCTACCAGCATTGAGCTGAGCCAACTTGCTAGAAATACCCATCAGAGCCTCTAATTCAGCCGGCTTCATGCTCTTGAGGTCACGAGCCAGCTCAGCCGAGTGATCAAGAAACCGAGGCATCGTTGCCCGGATCGCTGGCGCCTCAGAATCGTAATCGAGACTTTTAGCGGGTGACAATAGATAGAGCATGGTGCGTCTGAAAAAGGGATTATGGCTTAGCCGCTTGCGAGCTTAGCTAGCAGCATTCCAGTCTTTAATCCGATCAGCCTGAGCTGCAAACAAAGCATCAGTGCTGTCGTGAATCTCGATGGAGTCGATGGTGTCTCCTTGGCCAATCGCATCAACAATGTCCTGACCTTCGGTCACTTCACCAAACACGGTATGCTTGCCGTCAAGGTGAGGCGTAGGGCCATGGGTGATGAAAAACTGTGAGCCATTGGTGTTAGGGCCGGCATTTGCCATGGAAAGAATACCTGGCTTATCATGCTTCAGGTGAGGCTTACATTCACACTCAAACTTATAACCAGGACCTCCCATACCTGAACCTGTAGGGTCTCCGCCCTGGATCATGAAGTTCGGAATCACGCGGTGAAACACAATGCCGTCATAAAATCCGCGGCTGGCAAGGTTGAGAAAACTAGCGCAGGTTACTTCGGCATCTGCGGCAAACATAAGGATCTTGATCGGTCCTTTGCTCGTGGTCATGGTAATGTTGATATTTTCGATGTCGCTCATGCCCGAAGAAAAGACCACGTTCACCACAAAATGCACGGATTTTTTTCAGATATTGAAGATGATACGACCCAAGGAGCTCATTTAGTCCTAATCCCTCGCATTTTTTGCATTTTAGGCTAATATAATGTCACTTACTCACGTATTCACCCATATGCACGGCAAGGACTTTGACATCAGAATCAATACCCCACATCGTATCCGTTTCACCAGGGATGCGTTTGTCCACGAAAACCGCTTACTGGTTGACCTCCTCCAAACCAACGGACAGGCCAAGGTCATTGCCTTTATCGACAGCGGTGTTGCCCAAGCATTTCCTGAGCTTGAGTCACAGGTAAACGATTACCTCGAGCATATGCCGGGCTTTGTATCCAGAGGCACCATCGTGCAAGCTGGAGGAGAAGGTTGCAAACGAGATGCCAATACCTTGCAAGCTGCATGGGACATCCTCGAAAAGGCCGGCATTGATCGGCATTCCTACATCATCTGCATAGGCGGCGGCGCCTACCTTGACGTCATCGGCCTAGCTGCGGCTACCGCTCATCGAGGTATTCGCCTAGTGCGCTTTCCCACCACGGTGCTCGCCCAAGACGATAGTGGCGTGGGGGTAAAAAACGGCATCAATGCGTACGGCAAAAAAAACTTCATCGGCACATTCGCCGTGCCCTACGCCGTCATCAATGATTTCTCCTTTCTTCACGGTCAGCCTGAGCTCACCCGCAGAGCCGGTATTATCGAAGCCGTCAAGGTAGCCCTGGTTAAGGATGCCGCCTTCTTTCGCTGGATCGAAGATCAATGTGAAAAACTAACCAAGCTTCACCCACACACTCTTGAGGAAACGGTAGAACGCTCTGCACTACTCCACGCCGCGCATATTGCTTACGGCGGCGATCCTTTTGAAGCCGGTAATAGCAGGCCCCTTGATTTTGGTCACTGGGCAGCACACAAGCTCGAGCAACTCACCGACTTTGAGCTCAGCCACGCTGAAGCAGTCAGCATTGGCGTTGCCCTTGACACCCTGTACTCATGGAAATCTGGGCGACTCGATGAAGAGTCGGCGATGCGCATTCTCAAGGTAATCAACAAACTCCAGCTACCAACTTGGCACGCCTCGCTCGAGCAAAAGTGCGCTAATGGCACCAGAGAGGTATTCAATGGCCTCGAGGAATTCCGTGAGCACCTGGGTGGCGAACTCACCGTTTTACTGCTCCGCGGTATTGGCAAGGGAGAAGATGTTCACTCAATGGATAACAACCTGCTCGATGAGTGCATTGATTGGCTGGCAACGCAAGCTACACTTCCTGTGAAGTCTTAAAGTGCATTTTTGCCACCTTTGGCAGGATCTCTTCGCCGTGTTTGCCAATGAGCTCTCTTGCGGCATCGAGCACATGAGGCCCAGCGCCGAGCGGAATCTTCACGCCTGACTTCTCACTGGAATCCGTGATCCATTTCACAAACCGCTCTCGTGCGAGGATCGAGGCGGCAGCAACCGCCACGTCACTCTCCCCCTTGGTTCTTTGCTCAAGCTTAAGATCAAGCCCGTGACGAGCCAGCTCCTTTTCCAACACCTCCTTGCGGGCAAACTGATCACTCAAGGCGCGCGGACAATCTGGCACCTTCTCCGCCAGAATCTTGATCACGCGAGCGTGGCCCCAAGCGAGCAAACGGTTGAGATTTTTAAACGAACGATACATCTCGTTGTATCGCTCGGGCCCTATACT
>DBBL01000177.1:3192-4731 GCA_002292185.1 Akkermansiaceae bacterium UBA985
GTGTAGGCTCCAGCCACGACAAGCGGGCCAAAAAAATCACCTTTGCCACTCTCATCAATACCAAAGTGCGGGCTGAACATATCCGGCTCATTGACCTCCTCATAGCCCAACCTCGCTTCACCAAAAACCATCGGCTCTAGTGTAAACCTGACAAAGTCCTCCGTATCTCCCCCCTGAACTAAAACCTTAGGGCCTTTCTCATAGACGGTGACATTGAGTTTTCCTTTTTTGCCTGAGAAATGAGCATACGCTTTCTGCTTCATCTCGAAACCACCTTCCACCAAAATCTTGCGGATCACCTCCACCTTGTCAGCACTGATCGGCATGGTGTAACTCGACAAGGCCATTAGCTTAACTCCTTCCTGATCATTTCCGCATAGGCCTCAGCCAGCCGCACAGTAACTTCACCTGTCACGGCCTCTGTTGCCCGAGCTTCCGTTCCTAGCAATGCCGCCGCCTGAATTTCACGCAGTGAACTCGTCAAAAATATTTCGTCAGCGCTATCTATATCTTGCTCGCCAAGCTGACACTCCTTGATCGGCAGATCGAGATCAGCGCACAAAGCAATCACCAGCTGCCTGGTCACACCTGGCAGGCAACCACTCGCTAGTGATGGCGTTTGCACAACACCATCCTTAACGACAAATACATTCGACATCGAACCCTCGGCCAAATGCCCTTGAGTGTTAAGCATCAAGGCCTCGTCTGCACCGGCATTGAGCGCATGACGGTAAGCCAGCACATGATCCGCGTATGATGTTGATTTCACTCCCGCAGTCGCCGCGCGCTCATTGATCACAAAAGGCACCCATGCAAGCTTAGCTGGGGTAATACTAGCGCCACTAGCTGAATTCGCTGAATCGGCAGGTCGGGCAGTGACCATCACGTCACCTTGTTCACTACCTCCACCGAGTTGATTGACCCCACCACTCAAGGTCACCCTGATGCGATAGCGTCCCTGATGGCAATGGTTCACCTCAATAACCTCATTCATCGCAGCTTTCATGATCGAAGCTTCTGGCACGACCAAGCCTAACTTGTCAGCCGACTTGATAAGGCGCGCATGATGCAAGTCATAGGCAAAGACCTTACCGTCATAAGCCGCCATGGTTTCAAAAACGCCGAGGCCAACAGTCAAGCCCAAGTCAAATGGCGACACACAAGCCTCATTGGCAGAAATCAATTCTCCATTAAACCAAATCATAGGGGCGGCAGTCATCTTTAGCTAAGTATTGTCTGACAGGCCTAACGGTCAAGCGCGCTCTGCAGTCGTTGCATAGCATATTTCATTTCCTCCTCATTGATCACGAATGGAGGCGTGAACGCCAACACATTGCCCTCAGCTCCATCAGCCAACATGAACCCCCCCTGCTGCATCATCTTAACGAGCACACTACCAGCCACATCCCCTGCCGCACTACCGTCTGCATGCCTCAGCTCCATACCGAGCATCAGCCCCCTACCCCGCACCTCATGAATAAGCGGGCTCTTGATTTGATTGAGCATCTCTCTGAGCAGCTCAGCCTTAGCTTCGACTTC
>DBBL01000177.1:4805-14278 GCA_002292185.1 Akkermansiaceae bacterium UBA985
TTACCCACACAGGCAGAGATCGGGTAGCCTCCGCTAAGAGACTTACCCAAACAAATCATATCCGGTGCAACGCCCTCCCAGTCACAGGCAAACATTTTGCCGGTGCGGTTAAAACCACTGTAGACCTCATCATAAATCAGCACCACATCATTGGCATCACACCATGCACGCAGCTTCGCCAGAAAACCATCTGGAGGCACCACCTTGCCTCCGCGCCCCTGAATAGGCTCAACCAAAAGTGCACCGACATGCTCAGCATTAAGCTCCTTAAGCTGATGATCCAGCACCCCCATTTCATAATCATCTGTTGGGAAATCAAGCTGCGCGCGCAAAGGCGCCAACTGCCCTTCAAACGGCCTACGAAACTTCTCAATTCCCGCCCCTAAAAGAGCACCATAACCCAGACCATGGTAGCCGTTTTTAAAACTCACCAAGCCGGCTTTACCGGTAGCCATCACCGCGGTTTTTAAGGCCGTCTCCACCGCTTCAAATCCCGAGTTACTCAAAGTCGTCTTGCCCACACCCTCATTCCAGCGTTCAAAGGTCATTGCCGACAACAGCTGACACACCTCCACTTTTAATGCGGTCGGATGCACATCCCCCATACCATGAATGAGCTGCTTTGACTGCTCAGCCATCACTGCCGCTGACCAGCCGTGACCCAGGCCCGCGACACCAAAGGCAGCGGTAAGATCGATGAATCGGTTGCCATCCTCGTCCCAGACATTGACGCCATCAGCACGCTCCCAAAAAACCGGCCAGTCCTCGGCCATATAGGTCACATTTCTACACTCATAACGCTTGAGCTCATCAGCCAGCGCAAGGGAGCGAGGGCCGGGGATCTTTGTGACAAGCTCAGGAAGCATGGCCAGATTCTACCGTGGAAATACCAGCTGTCCAGCCACAGCTTGTCGTGGCATCAATATGCCTCAATTTTGCATTGCGTAACAACGCTCAAAAACTTAAGACCCATAGGCAATGGACATTAACTTCGAACAAATCATTGAACAAATCACCCAGCTTTCAGCCCAATATGGTTTTAAGTTGATCGCTGCCATCATCAGCCTGTGGATCGGCTGGAAGATCGTCAACGTGCTCTGTAAGGCGCTCGAAAAATGGTTCGATAAAGTGGATTACGATCAAGCGCTTGAGACCTTCATCCTGAGCTTGGTATCGATGGCACTAAGAGTCCTCTTGGTCATTACCTGTGCCAGTATTGCCGGTTTTCCAATGACCTCTTTTGTCGCCATCCTCGGTGCCGCCGGACTCGCGGTAGGAATGGCGCTTTCAGGAACTCTGCAGAATTTCGCCGGCGGTGTTCTCATTCTCATTCTTAAACCCTTTAAAGTCGGTGACTTCATCGAGACCCAAGGGCACAGCGGCAAAGTGCGCAGCATTCAGATTTTCAACACCGTCATCAATACCGGCGACAATAAACGCATCATCTTGCCCAATGGACCGGTCGCCACGGGCTCACTGATTAACTACTCCGCAGAAGACAAGCGCCGTGTCGATTTCACCTTCGGCATCAGCTACGGTGACGACATCGATCAAGCAAAAGAGGTATTAAGCTCGATCATCAATGCGGATGAAAGGGTCGATCGTGATCCTGAACCTCTCATCGCCGTTCACGCATTGGCCGACAACTCGGTCAACATCATTGTTCGTGTTTGGGCCAACTCCAGCGACTATTGGGGTATTTACTTTGATGTCACCGAGAAGGTTAAAAAATCTTTCGACAAAGAAGGACTCTCATTCCCCTTCCCCCAGACAGATATTCACCTTCACAAGATCGAAGATTAATACTGGGTAGATTTAATATTAGGCAACCCGCCAGCTGATCACGGCTCCTTTTTATTGGCTCTGCTCTTGAACTCTTGAGCAATGCCCATGATGCTTACACACGTGATACGAGCCGTTATTTTTGATTTGGATGGGACCTTGGTTCATTCCTTGTCGGGCATCGCCAAGGCCCTCAACACGATCCTCGAACGTCACCATCTGCCCACCCATAGCGAGAGCACCGTGCGCACATTCATTGGCAATGGCATTGTTAAACTTGTCGAGCGCGCCTGCCCAGACG
Organism: Akkermansiaceae bacterium UBA985; assembly: GCA_002292185.1. Taxonomy (GTDB): domain Bacteria; phylum Verrucomicrobiota; class Verrucomicrobiia; order Verrucomicrobiales; family Akkermansiaceae; genus Oceaniferula. Next base: position 6,889 of record DBBL01000177.1, read on the forward strand.
GTTATGACCCTGGGCAAATGGCCGAACTCACCCGTGCGGTGAGTGATGAATATGCCAGCTCGTGGCAAGATGGCACCGTCCCCTATACCGGAGTGAACGAGACACTCACCGCACTGCTGCAGAGGGGAATCAAGATTGCCGTTCTGTCAAACAAGCCACATGCCTTCTGCCAGCAAATCACCAATCTCATTTTCCCAGACATCACCTTCACCGCAGTAGTCGGCCATCATCAAGGCGTTCCTACCAAGCCAGACCCCACAGGAGCACTCGATCTAGCAAAGCTCTTACATGCATCACCTGAGGAAATTGCCTTTGTGGGAGACTCCACCATTGATGTCGCCACCGCACACAATGCGGGCATGATCTCCGTTGCCGCCACCTGGGGCTATCATGACCTTGCTGACCTCATCTCCGAATCCCCTACGCACCGGATCAACGGCATCAATGAATTGCTCGATATCTTAGACAACCAGGCACCGTAAAATGTCCTACTCATCCCAGCCTTCCGACACTAGCGGCATGCCAAGCGGCATCCCCTACATTATCTCCAATGAGGCGGCAGAGAGATTTTCATTCTATGGCATGAAAGCGGCGCTTGCCGTCTTCCTCGCCAATTACCTCGGCGTACTCGGGGGTGAGTCGATGAGTGAGGCCAAAGCAACAGCCTATGTTTCTTTTTTCAACTCCGCGGTTTACCTCACCCCTCTTTTTGGCGCCTTAGTTGCCGATATCTTCTTCGGAAAATACCGAACGATCATCACCCTATCGATTGTCTATTGCCTTGGCCACTTGGTGTTGGCCCTCATGGGCATGGCAGGCATCGTTCAGCTTTGGCTGCTTGCCGGCTTGGGCCTCATTGCCATTGGCGCTGGCGGCATCAAGCCCTGCGTCTCAGCGCACGTAGGAGATCAGTTTGGTAAAAATAACCAGCATCTCATCCCCAAAATCTTTAATATCTTCTACCTCTCCATTAACTTTGGCGCGGTTATTTCCAACCTTGCCATCCCCTTCATCCTCAAATGGTATGGTCCACACTGGGCATTTGGCACCCCCGGCATTTTGATGGCAATTGCTACCCTCACCTTCTGGATGGGACGCCGCAAATTTGTCCACATCCCGCCTCACGGAGAAGCCTTTGGCAAGGAACTCTTCAGCAAAGAAGGACTCGTCGCCATTGGCAAACTTGCCCCACTGTTTCTTTTTGTTGCCGTCTTCTGGTGCCTCTTTGACCAGACGGCCAACACCCTCGTTTTTCAGGCTCAAAAAATGAACCTCCGTCTCTTTGATTTCGACTTCATGCCTGCCGCATTACGTGAGCTTGAGGTGTTACCCTCCCAGATTCAGGCCGCCAATCCTTTCCTCATCCTCGTGCTCATCCCCATCTTCTCATGGTGGATCTATCCCAGCGTAGAGAAAGTCCTTCCTCTTACCCCGCTGCGAAAGATAGGCACCGGACTCTTTCTGATGGTGCTTTCCTTTGCCGTCATCTCCCTTGCTCAACAAGCGATCGACCTAGGCCACACCCCCAGCGTCTGGTGGCAACTACTCGCCTATCTCATTTTCACTGCTGCTGAAATTCTCATCTCCATTGTCTGCCTTGAATTTGCCTATACCCAGGCGCCACGCAAAATGAAATCCTTTGTCATGAGCCTCTTTCTGCTCTCGGTATTTGCCGGCAACGCGCTCACCGGCATCATCAACACCTATATCCAAATCCCAGAGCTTTCCCTCAGCACGGACAAAACGCATCCAGGCTATGATGCCACCGCTGATACCAATGATGACCTCACTCTCACGACCAATGGCGAGATCCTCTCACCTGCACTGGACCAGCTCAAACAGAGCGCAGCCGCCATCCAGTATATTTATGGGATCAAAAAATCTCTGCCCACCACCGCCAGTGGCGCCAAAGCCCTCGCCTCGATCAACGATCCATGGGGCAGGCCACTGCGTTACACCCTCATCAGCTCAAGCTCTGCCCGTATCTCATCAGACGGCCCTGACCAAATCCACAAAACCGCATGGGATCTCGGCATCATCTTGACCGTCAGACAAAGCATCACCGAGGAACAGGGAACCTGGCTGCAACGTGAGAAAAAACGCCTAGGCATGCTAGATCAAGCCCCAGCTAATGGTCGAGGCATGCTACTGCAAAGCGCCTACTACGCTGGTGGCCAGACCAAGCTAGAAGGAGCTGCCTACTTCTGGTTTTTCACCAAGCTGATGCTTGTCACCGCCATTGTCTTTATTCCGTTTTCGCTATGCTATAAGCCTAGAACGTATCTTCAGCAATAATCTCAGGGCTACAGGGCCGGTCATTCACGAAGCTCTGAGGCTTCTAGGTAGACTACTCGAACTTATCGGTGACCGCTCCCGTAGAAGCAGAGGTCACGTGCGCTGCATACTTCGCCAGCACACCACGCTTATAACGTGGTTCGTACGGCTGCCACTGAGCACGGCGCTGTGCGAGATCTTCATCGCTCACATTGACACTGAGCACATTGTTCACAGAATCGATGGTAATGATGTCACCTTCTTCGAGTAGACCGATAGGCCCGCCTACATGCGCCTCAGGTGTAATGTGACCAACCACAAAACCGTGGCTGCCACCGGAAAAACGTCCATCCGTGATCAGCGCCACCTTGTCACCAAGGCCACGCCCCATCACTGCACTTGTTGGCCCTAACATCTCACGCATACCGGGACCGCCCTTGGGCCCTTCACGGCGAATGACAATCACGTCGCCATCGATAATCTTACCCTCAAGAATGGCTGCCATCGCATCCTCTTCACAATCAAAAACACGAGCGCTGCCTGTAAAGCTGTCACCCTCTTTACCGGTAATTTTAGCGACCGCACCATCAGGGGCTAGGTTACCATAGAGAATACGCAAGTGACTGTCCTTCTTGATCGGATTGTCAAGCGGCCGGATAATGTCCTGACCCTCTGGATACTCCAATGCTGAATTAGCGAGGTTCTCAGCTAGAGTCTTGCCCGTTACCGTCAGACAATCACCATGCAGCAGACCCGCATCCAATAAAATCTTCATCAACGGCACCGTGCCACCGATCTTGACGAGGTCCGCCATCACATACTTACCACTTGGCTTGAGGTTAGCTACCATCGGCACCCGTTTGCCGATTGCAGTAAAGTCATCAATATTGAGCTCAACACCGCATGCATGAGCCATGGCCAAGAGGTGCAGCACCGCATTGGTAGAACCACCGAGCGCAATCACCACGGTAATCGCATTTTCAAAAGCCTCACGCGTCATGATATCAAGAGGGCGAATCCCCTTATCCATCATATTGAGCACCGCAGCACCCGCATCAAAGCAGTCCCTCATCTTATCATCACCGATCGCATCCTGAGAGGAGCTGTTAGGCAGTGACATACCAAGAGCCTCAATGGCAGTAGCCATCGTGTTTGCTGTATACATACCACCACAAGAGCCGGCACCCGGAATCGCATTTTCCTCGATCGTGAGTAAGTCCTCATCACTCAATTCACCAGCAGCATGTTTGCCGACAGCTTCGAACACTGAAACCACATCCAAATCTTTTTCCTCCCCCTGAATCGTCGCACAACCAGGCAAAATAGTACCGCCATAAACAAATACGCCGGGACGATTCATGCGTGCCAAGGCTATAATACACGCCGGCATATTCTTATCACAACCACCGATCGCTACCACGCCATCCATGCCTTCACAGCCGACTACTGTCTCAATGGAATCAGCAATGACCTCACGGGACACCAAGGAATACTTCATGCCCTCCGTGCCCATCGAAATACCGTCAGAAATAGTAATGGTATTAAAGATGACTGATTTGCCTCCAGCAGCATCCACGCCTTTAGCGGATTCCCGTGCAAGACGGTCAATATGCATATTGCAGGGAGTTACTTGGCTCCAAGTAGATGCCACACCCACTTGCGGCTTATCAAAATCTTCATTGGAGAAGCCGACGGCATGCATCATCGCACGGCTCGGCGCGCGATCTGGACCATCAAAAACTTGTGACGAATAAGGACGACGTGAATCAGACATGACCACGTGCTAATAGATCACCGCGATCTTGTAAACAGACAAGTTTGCATGCCTAGTCGATATGAGCACTAAATAGCCATTTGATCGCCATTTTGTCACCTCACTGACAGATTATATAACTTTTCTTAAATATATAAGTGTTCCTTGTATTTAATTTTGTAAAATAAAGCCTCGGCTTGATATTATTCAAAATATCTATATCTAGCGATCTTAATGGTCAACTTATATGGCTATATATAACTTACCATGAGTGTGTTATGATCACTTAAAGGCAGCGCCCTGGTGGCGGAAAAGCCAATAATTGATGGCGTATTGCAAGATTAAGTCGCTCCCTTATTTATACATATGTTGATTTTACTCCGCTTATTTAAAAAAAGTATAGCTAATAGGCGGCGAAAGTGTATTATACACCTGTAGCGAAGATCAGGTTATTTGAAATTAAGCGGTCTTCAGCCCCTCCCCCTTTACGACCATGAATTTACGCACACTATTCTGGCTCTCTGTGATTACCGGTTGCCTTCTGGGCCCGATCGCGAAAGGACAGATATTTAGCTTCGATGGTTACAAAACCTCAGCCGATAGTTACGAAGACGCCAACAAAAAGGCAGTCTACTTCTATAACGATCATAAGTTAGAAAGTTACGGAACACAAAGCGACCCCATATACCAAACCTATGTTCGCTGGGGTGTTGGCACTGACAGCTCCGAAACGACAGGAACTGAATACTTTTTTCTTTATGTTGAGACACCTATTGAGGTGAAGAACATGATCTGGGGAGATGTCGTGACAGACCAAGACGTTCTTGATTACAACGTGCATTATACCAACCACCACGACGATCTCGAAAAAGACCAGTTTACTTACGGTTTTGCCACAGGAAGCGAAAAAGTTGCCTTCGAAGGTGCCGACGGCAGCACACTTTTTGAAACCAAGTTAAAGGATGGCAGCGGCAGCACAGCCGCTGGGCAATTGGATGTTAAATCATCTCTCGACTACCTCCTTGCCAACGGAGCAACCGAGAACAACAGTGACGATGCTAATAACACCAATAATAACACACTAGCTGTCGATTCGACGACGACAGCAATGGCATTCGAATACAAATTTGCATTTAATGAGACTGATAACATAGCCCTCATCAACAGTATCGACCAAATTAAATATCACCTATCTCCCGAGCGGGGCCTACATCCTACTCAAGTTCCTGAACCCTCCGGGACGCTCCTACTTGGCATCGCTGCTACTCCTGGCATTCTTCGCCGCAAACGAAAAGTCACCATTTTTTAAGTATCATTCAAATAATTAGCATTGTTTATTTGTTCATAGTTAAAGCCGGAACCTGCCTCGTGTAGGTTCCGGCTTTATGATTTCAGGTCATGTCCGCATAGGCATGTCTCCAATTATAAGTATCTGCAAGGACGACGATACCCCCAACCCTGGTCGCAATCCGCCCCTTGCCTATGCATTGTCGCGACTCGCCTCCATCAAGCGCGATATTGATCATGCGCTCTGCTAAAATCTTTGCGCCCAACAGTAACGAACACCAGTGCAAAAAAGCCCCAAACAGCCATAAAATGCATACTATTAAACCTATGTATTTATACGCCTAATGGATATTACTTAGCGTTGTTAAATATTAGCCCTTTTTGATGGCCAAGTTGCCCATACCACCAGGGTTGGGTTGCCCCTATTGGGCGCGATGATCATAAAGTGCTCTTTTTAGAACGATTACGAAGCTCTTGCCGGCTTTCGCCTGATGCATTTACCCAGCGATATCGACCACTTAATTAGTAAGGTTTATTTTAATAAAAGTGCATCTTAATATTCATGATGGCGCAACGATTTGAAAAAAATCGATAAACTCCTAACATCGGGATAATAATGCAGGTCGAGCAGGTCCCCATATAAGTTTTCTAAATTTCGCCTGCTCAATCCCTAAATAGTTCCCCCTATTCCCATGAATTTACGCACTCTCTTTTGGCTGTCTGTAATTACCGGATGTCTGATGGCGCCGATCGTCCAAGGACAGTCAGTCACACTCGATGGGTTCTATGATGCCAATAATGATCATTACGAAAATTCAGATACAGTTGGCTGGGTTAACGGTCACGAACTGAAAAAAGGAAACAGTGACTACGGAGACGGCTCAGGGGATGCCAACACTTGGGATCAGACGACTATACATTACGGTGACGCCACACTTGCGGGCGATCAAAACGAAACACAATACTTTTTCCTATATATCGAAGTGCCCATTTACGCCAAGACGATGGAATGGGACGACAGTGGCAACGCAGCGACGACAATCGCTAACTTCTGGAAGTATGATCTAGGGGGCAAAAATTTACATGGTGAAGAAAGTAAAGTTAATAGCCTAACTTTTGACAACGCCACCGGTAGTGAAAAACTCGAATTTCTTGCTAGTGACATAGCCCTCGGTGAATACGTAGAAAGTAAGGGTAAACTGGAGCGCACAGTGGATTACAGTGTAGCTTTCACAGCCGATCTCGATGGTAGTGTTAGCAGCCAATGGGGGCTCGTAGACTCGAAAGATTCTGTTGCTTACATTCTAGAAACAACCAAGGGCACCAAGGACTCAAGTTTCAATCCAGACATACCTATGGCATTTGAATTCATGTTCGATAAGGCTGACGCTAACTTCGACAAACAAGCTATTCTAGATAGCCTGGACCGCGGCGTGGTGTTCCACCTGTCCCCCGAAATGATAATCCCAGAACCCTCTTCCGCTCTACTTCTCAGCGTTGCCTCGATAGGCATGCTCCTTCGCCGCAAGCGCTAATAGAAAACTTTTTAGGTATCATCGAAACAATGAGTATTGTTTTTTGTTCATAGTAACAGCCGGAATTCGCCTCGTGCGGGTTCCGGTTGTTTGTTTGAAGGGTAATGCAGGGATATTGGGCTTAGCGTGCTGAGCTTCTGATATGCACCCCCCTTAGGCCAAGGACTGCAGACAGGGCGGGGTTGCATGCCATCCTGGCATGCTGTGCTGGGATGCAAGTTTCCTCCTTTGGGCAGTGGGGGCCATGCGGCTTGGGTGGGCCTCGGTTGCCGGACTCTCTTTGAGAGTCCCCATACGGCGGGATTGCCTTCGCTCCGCTCAGGCTGTGCTGATGTGCAGAAATCCTCCTCCGGATTTCTGGGGGGTATTATTGCCGTGATGCACGGCACTTCGTCGTGCGCTCGAACCAAGGTTCTCATCCCGCCTCCCTTAAACGCCATCACCCCAGCTCTCGATGAGGGCTCAGGTAGTACAATACCAGCGGGATTGCATGCCTTCTTGGCATGCTGTGCTAGGATGCAGAAATCCTCCTCCGGATTTC
>DBBL01000092.1:0-1020 GCA_002292185.1 Akkermansiaceae bacterium UBA985
CAAAAAGCAAATTCCTAGCAGTCAGTAGTAGTAATAAATGGCACTTTTGCGACTTGTAGGTGGTGCGTTTTGAGTGTTCACCACCGCTTGGACATGTTGGATTCGGATCGTGAGAAGGTGAAAAATTTTGACATATACTTGCCAAAAAGAAGAATGCCATATGAAATAATAAATACTTTATGAAAACCAGACACATCATTATTCCGTTTGTATCTGCTGCCTTATTTGTTTCCTGTAACAAGGCGGAGGACACCAGTGAGGAAGCTGCCCCAGCTGCCGCAGAGCAAGAGGCCGCCACCGTAGAAACACCTGCCCAGGAAGTCCCTGTCGAAGAAGTTGCCGGTGTCCAGTCCCTGCAACAGAAGCTGAAAACGATTATCATTCCCAAGGTTGATTTTGTCGACATGTCGGTCAAAGAGTGCCTCGAAATTCTACGCTTGCGTGCCATCGAATTTGATCCTGAGACCGATGAAAACCGTAAGGGTGTGAATTTTATGATCCGGACTCAGCCAGATGCAGCCGACATAGGCGGTCTCAAAGTCGACGAGTTAAGGCTAACGAATGTTCCTTTGGGAACCACGCTGCAGTATATCTGTGACAAGGCAAGGCTGGGATACAAGGTGAATGATCACGCGGTTATTATTCTTCCTCTACCCGAGGATGGGGCTGTTGACTTATATGCCAGAACATTTGTTGTGCTACCCGACTTTATTTCGAGATTGTCCCAGCATGCCGGCAGTGATGATAATCATGCGATCGGTGAGCTTCCCAAAGTCAAGAAACTGCTTGAGGATATTGGGGTCTCATTCCCCGACAAGGCTTCCGTAACCTACACTGCTTCAAACAACAAGCTCGTGGTATACAATACCCTTGGCAATCTGGACATTATCGCGCAAATCCTTAAAAAACTTGAAGCGATGCCACCAATACCCGTCTCCCAGCAGTAAGAGGACCCATATCGGAAAGGCAAGGACTCCACCTCAGGAACCCGCAAAATCAACCCCCTTATCACCCCATGAA
>DBBL01000092.1:1075-3524 GCA_002292185.1 Akkermansiaceae bacterium UBA985
GCTGCGCGGTAGTTCGAGTTTAGAGTTCGAGTTTAAGTTTAAGTTTTAGTGAGCTGCTGAAGGCAGTTTGGCGGCTGGGGTGATCTTGGCTTTGAGCTTCTTTTTCTGCGAGGCCAGTGCGCGGAAGTCGCACTCTATCTGGATCCCATGCCAGAAGTCATCTGACTGGCCGAAAAAAGTACCAAAGCGAATCGACATGGTAGGGGTGATGGATCGTTTGCCGTGGACGATCTCATTGACGGCACGTGGAGCCACGCCGATGGCGCGTGCCATGGCGTTCTGGGAAATGCCCATGGGCTTGAGGTAATCTTCAAGAAGGATTTCACCGGGTGTAATGTTTTCACTCATTGTGAGTGTAACGTATAACGTTATAGGGGTGCGTGTCAATGGTGATCTACAATGGAGACTTTGTCTGGCCCGTGATCAGTCCATATGAAGATGATACGCCACTGCTTGTTAATACGGATTGAGTCATACCCTGCGAGTTTACCTTTGAGTGCTTCCAGGCAATTTCCCGGTGGCACAGCAAGATCCTGCCGCACACGGGCCCGGTTCATCTGAATGAGTTTTCGCAGCGCAACGCGCTTGATGGCACTGAAACGGCGGCTTTTCTCCGTATGAAAGAGTCGCGCCGTCTCTGGGTCGGCAAAGGATTGGATCATGTAGTGTCTACGTCCTAACAGATCCAACCTGAGGTGGCAAGTGACAGTTGACCCGCTTGCCTCGACATGATCGGTGGCTGCGCGGTAGTTCGAGTTTAAAGTTGGAGTTTAGAGTTCGAGTTTAAGTTGGCCGTAACGCGGCAGTTGGAGATGGAATGGGATGCCTCTATAAGGGCAGGGTGGTGCGCTGTGTTTGCGCGTGAGCCAGATTCTCCTCAGCTTCGGGTAGAGCATTCAAAAATAATTCTAGACAAGTATCCTCGAATAGGTATTATGTAATGCGTAATACGCAAAGCGAAATAGCTCGGAAGCTAATCATAAATTATTAAGGAAAAATCATATGTCACAGTGGATCACACAACTTCGCAAAGGAATTATTGAATACGCCATTCTGCTTCTCCTTGATGCAGAGGAGAATTATGCGCTCAACCTTGTTCGTCGCTTGAATGAATATCCTTCTCTCCAGGTTTCTGAAAGCACTGTTTACCCGATTCTAGCCAGATTGAAGAAGGAATCCAAGTTGTCCCTAAGGGTGGTATCTTCCAGCGAGGGGCCTCCCCGAAGATATCTATCGTTATCGGGAAAGGGCCGTGAGCAGCTGAAGCAAATGAAACTAACACTCGAGGGTATCAACCGATCAATCGCCGATATCGAAAACAGTCACAAAGAAACAAAATAATGAACTACGCAAAATCAACACAAAACGAGATAAACAAGTATCTCAATGCTGTAAGAAAAAATATGCAGCACGCTCCCGAGGAAGAGATCGACGAAGTCATCATGCACTTGCAAGAGCAGATCGATGTAGCGGTCGAAGAGTCGGGTGATGCGTCAAATGAATCGGACCATATTAAGCGTATTCTATCTACCATGTCCCATCCCGAAAGCTTCGCTACATCGAGTGATCAGAAGTCCAAGGGCATGCAGTGGGGTGTGGTAGCATTACTGACTGCAATCGTAAGCTGGGCTTTTAACCTAGGGGCGGTTCCTCACTTCTCTCTCGCGGCTGTCGTTTGGATCTTATTGATTGCTATTGCTGCTGTTGCAGCAGTGACAGGCCGGAAGACCGCGGTGGGCAAAGTGGCTATCGCCATCCTGATTTTAGAAGCGGTTTCGTTTCCTGTGATACATGGATTGAACATGGAGACCAAGGAGGCAAAGGAGACGAAGGAGACGAAGGAGACGAAGCAGTCAACGGAGTTGAGCGAAGCTGCAGTCGAAGAAAACCGAGCAGACCTCACCAAGCTACAAGGCAAATGGACATGCTACAGGAATAATCAGCGCTGGGTCAAAGAAATCGTTGGCGACAAGGAAACCTTTGCCATCTTCGTTGATGGTGAAGCTGTTTACGGACACACCCACACAGTTAAACTCAGCAAGCGTGGCTCCGTTTGTATTTATGCCACCTCTGCTGGCCAGATAACAATTGGAAAGCGCAAAGGTGAGGCAATGAAGCCTTTCTCATTCATCTATAAGCTCAATGGCGACAGCCTGATAGAGAGCCTTGGCTTTTTGGATAAAGCTAGCAATCTAAGCGATAAAACCCAGATCGTGACGTGGAAGCGCTCCACGGCCGGGTCGCTTGCTGATCGCGAGCAGGAGCCGGAACCAAAGGGGTCGATCGTGCTCTGGAGAGTTGGATCTCCTCACCGCGGTGACACCCCGCCTGAGTTGGTGCCGGAGTATCTTCAGGACTTGGCTGATAAGCAGGGCTATGCTGTGACCGTTCGGTCTTTCGAAGCAAAGGACTTCCACAAAGTCTTTTGGGCTGCGTCGGAAAAGAACGC
>DBBL01000092.1:3602-4533 GCA_002292185.1 Akkermansiaceae bacterium UBA985
CGGCCAAAGAAAACATTCGTAAATCACTCATTAATACACGGGGATTAGGGGGAATGTATTACCTGATCAACACATCGCGTAATCATGCTAAGGCCAGGACGCTTGTTGATCGCGAGCCGGAGCCAGAATTACCTGCGTCCGCCCAGGAAGGTATACCTGAACTCGCGCCCAACGAGAAGGCGGCTGTTTCCCAGCTGTGTATCGACGCTTTCACTGATTCAATTACGGGAGACGACTCAATCATTAAAGCAATGGCTGACGACTTCGACAGCCTTCCTGTTCGACTCTGGGCCGATAGAGTAGACGGGGTGAAAGTGAAGAAAGTTAAGGCTTATGGGGTGTTCGGAACTGATCGCCTCGCACTGGGCCTGGTAACAGCGACCGTGGACAAGCCCCGTAAGGATGATCGGATGGCACAACTTGGCCAGACGACGACTCTCTTCATCTTCCGGCGGGAGCATGAGGGTGAGTGGAAGCTGATCGCCACGAGGGGTGTCGGCGGATGGGAGCCATGGATTTGGGACATGCTGAAAGACTTAGGTAATGCAAAGCCGCAAGAGCAGGAAGCCGTCACCATCGAAACACCTAAACTTTTGTCACCAGCTGATGGTGCGCGGCGGCCACGTAGTCCGCGGCCTGATATTGAATGGGTAGGCGGCGGAGATGATGCTGTGAAATATGTTGTGGAGGCCCAGTGGGGGTCTAGAGGCACCGATCAATGGTATCTGAGTAACTTCGATGTGTTTTCTGAAAATGCGATCATGCAAGGCGAGAATGGGGTCATTAAAATGGGGGCTCCCTTTGGAGCTGGGGCGCAACCACACCGCTGGCGGGTCTGGGCAATCGGTCCAAACGGAGAGACGGAGTTGAGCCAATGGCGACGCATTGATTTCTCCAACTAAATAGTCGCGGCAACCCGCTGAGCTTTACT
>DBBL01000084.1 GCA_002292185.1 Akkermansiaceae bacterium UBA985
CCAATAAATTCCTTCGCTTGAATGTCAGCGGGGAGACCGTCAAAACCATTGAATTCAGAAGGGAAGGGGTCAAATCCCCATGCGGCAAAAAGATCGAGGATGACTTGTCTGTTATCAATGACCAGATAGCCGAGACCAAGTCCGATGAGGCCGCCGAATAGGCCGATGATAATGCCTTGGTAGAGGAACACACGGACGAGCTGGGCGGGTGCGGCGCCGAGGGCTTTCATGACCCCGATTTCACGCTTTTTCTGGATGGTGACGGTAAACATCACGGCCATAATGGAAAAGGCGGAGACCATCATAATGAACGACAACGAAAAAGTGAGCAATTGACGTTGGGTTTTAATGAGGGCGAATTGCTGCTGGTGATCTTGCATCCAGGTGCGAGCTGCCCAAGCGCCATCATCTGGTAGATTGGGCTGCACCACATCATTGAGGACCTCGGCAGCAAAATACGGATCGGTGAGCCGCAGGGCGATGCCGCGTACGCCAGCACCGAGGCCTGTGAGATCTTGACCAACAGGGAGGGGAACAAACACATCTGGGCTGGCAGCGTGGCGTGTGGCCTGGTAGATGCCGATCACGGTGAGATCTTTGGGCAGGACTACCGTTCTCATGTGCTTGATGTCTTGAATGTCCGCTTTGTCCGTATTGATAGTTGTCAGCTCGTCGAGTAGTGCGAGTGCTTTTGCCATGTGGCCGGCGTCAAAGGTGTAAATCCCACTGTTATCGGGATCAGGAGTGCTGCGCTCACCTTGCTCAAGGTGGATGAGCAGGGCGTCGATAGCATCTCTTTCCACATTACGGAGATTCTGATCCATGAGCGGCGTCAGGCGGTTGTAGTAGAGCTCTTGAAGTTGTTTGATGGGAGTGGTTTCCTTGTCGTCAGCCTGGGTGAACATTTTTTTCAAGTCGTCCCTGATCTGGGCAAGTCCTTGGGCCGTTCTCTGGTGTAAGGGAGCTTCGCCAATGCGCTCGAGAATCGGTTGGACTTGCTTGAGGTTGCGATTGGTATGGATCTGGATGGTGTCACCAACCATAATACCAAAGCGCTCAGCCGTGATTGAGGAGATGACGGCAGTCTCTCCAAGGCCCATATCGGCATTGCCATTGCCTGGCTCGATGAGGTCTTGCAGGGATTTGAGTTGAGTCTTATTGGCGGTATCGATGGCTTGCATCGCTGCCGGAGCAACGCTCCCAGCTCGGTCGAGTAGCACCCAGTCATTGACCAAGGCATAGGCGCTTTCCACCCCCTCGAGTGAGGACATCGATTTCTCCAATACACGCCATTCTGCTTCAGCATTGTAGTCGGGGAATTCCTCGGCATCGGGCCATGAGGCAATGCGTTCAATGTTGATGTGTGGGGTGTAGCTCAACACACGGTCTTTCACCAGTTGTTCAAATCCGCCAAACACCGAGAGAACAACAATGAGGACCATCACACCGATGGCAACGCCAGCCAGTGAGATCAGGGTGATGACCGAGACGTGGGTGCGCAGCGGGTTGAGGTAGCGCAGGGCAAGAAGGAGGCTGAAATTTTTTCTGACGATAGCTCGTTGAAGTGGTTGTTTTCTGAACTGCAAATTGATGGTTTAGAACAAGATTGTCCATCGAATTGTCACCGCAGGTCGGATCGGGGGTCAATAGTGATTACTTCGGCATTTTTTAGTGTGGGGGTAAGCACTAGTCGCTGGTCTTTGATCGTTAGGGTGAGGGCTCCGGATTGTTGCTGATCAATGGTGGTGATGCCCAGCGCCTCTGTGCGGGTGAACCAGTTTTCAGGGATGCGTTCGTTTGCTGGAAACTCTGAATTGGTTGAGATGATGACCTGAGGTGATACCGCGCGATAAAACTCCTCACGGCCGGTAAAATCACCTCTATTTCTACCGCTGATAATGACGTCTGCTTGCAGGTCTGCACCGGAAGCTAGCAACCTGGTCTCGGTGATAAATCCAGCATCTCCGGTGAACATGATTTTCCAGCCGTGCCAATGCAAGCGTATCACCAGACCGCTATCATCCGCGCGTCCGTAGCCATTGAGTTCGATGGGGGCTTGTAAGACCTCAAGGGTTACGCCGGGCTCGACGGGAAACGTTTGTCCTGAGTGAGGCGTGATCAGTTGGCAGTTCGTTTCGGCCGATTTTTCGATAAAGGCTTGGTAGCTTTTGCTCAGTAGATCAGCGCGAGGAATGATCGCTTGCCGTGGAGTAAACTGATCCAGACAGAGGCTCATGCTACCACTGTGTTTGGAATCAGCATGGCTGACGATCAGTGAATCGGGTTCGATTTTGAGGGCCTGTAGCGTAGGTAAAACATGCCAGAAGAAGGTGTCATCACGGCCGCCATCTAGCAAGATGCCGCCGCCGGCATCGATCAGGTTGGCGCCTCCTCCATTGGGGATATCAAAAACAATGATCTGGCCTTTCTCGGGCCGCGTTGGTTTTTTATGCCAGTAGGCACCTGGAATATGTGCAAATGCGGCAGCTGTGTGATAGGTTGATTTTGCAACCCATGAGTTGAGATGATTGACGGCATCACCGGCTGGTTGCCAGAGGGCTCCTGCTGAGATGGCCAGCATCGCCAGGGCAAGAATGACAAAAACCATCAGCATGAGGGGTATGCCCGCGATGATGGCGATAGGAGTGACAATGCCAAAATGAATCCATATCAGGGGAGCTGAGCCCATCCAGGCCGCCAGTGAAACGGAGAGGGAGTTGCGTAGCCACTTTCGCCAACCCAGAATGCGTTCTTGCCATGGAGTCAGCAGAAGTCTTGGCATAAAGGGGTCAATCTCAGACATCGGTTTGAGAATACGGATCCAGAAAGCGGTAGCCATCGCGAGTGCCAACAGCACTCCATAGGACAGCTGAAAGCCGGGCGTGAAGAGCTGGTGACCATCCCAGAGTAATACGATGATGGCACTTGCTCCCAGGCTGTTGATCAAAGAGGGCTTTCTCTTGATGAGAAATCCCGTGAGGAAGACGGTCGCCATGATGACGGCTCGCACGGAAGGTGGGCGCAGGCCTGTGATACCCGCGTAAGCGGTCATGGCAGCAATGACGCCGCCGATAAGCACCCAGCGCGGGGCTCTGAGAAACCAGAGCAGGCAGCCAAAGATAGTTCCCACCATGCCGACATGCAGACCACTGACGGCGAAAACATGAAGGGTGCCACTCTTGCGGAAATCCTCAACCATTGACGAGCTGCGCCCTGGGCGCTCACCCAATACCACTGCTCGTATGAGTTGAGCTGATGGGGCATCGGCATCTAAGCCGGAGGTCATGCTTTGGCGTATTGATTGGCGCCAGTTTGCCATTATGCGTATGGGTCGATGAACAAGACTAAGCCCAAGAATGGTGACGGGGGATCGTGGCGCCATAGTCAGGTTAGCACCTTGACGATAAAGCCATGTCTGCCGGTCAAATCCATGGGGGTTGCGCAGCGGTTTGATGAGCCGGAGCGGGCCTACTGCCTCTATGATGTCACCGTATTGCAGTGTTGATTCATGAAAGGGCGATGTTGTCAGCTGCACGACCATCCCCGATGCAGGTGGCAAACCACTGGCTTGAGATGTCGCTTGAATTTTGCTTGTTTTGACAAGGTAGGGCCCGTTTTGTCTGGAGCCAGTAGCAATAATAACTCCCTTTAGAGTGTATGCTCCGTTGAGCTTGCCGGTATCAGCAGCATGACTCCAAGCGCGCAAGTTTTCAATCTTCGGTCCATGGAGGCCGCTTGCCAGTATGAAGGTAACGATGAAAAGTGTGATGTCGCTTTTGCGGAAGGCAAGAATGCCTGCGATGCTAATAAGGGTTATGGCGACCCAGTGTTGGGTGCCGTAATAATCAGCACTCAGGATGCCGAATGTGACTCCTAGAACGAGTGGCCAGAGAGGGAATAGCGAGAGCGATCTCCCTAGTATGTTAGATCCACGCACATAAATATGTTAGTGTGGTCTTCGGCGGGGGCAAGGATATCTTCTTTGAATCTAACGGGTAATTAGAATTTCACACTGAGGCCTCTTGCTCTTGTGCTTTTTCTATTTCATTGAGCCTGTGAGTGGCGCTCGCTGAGTATTGTGATTCGGGAAAGGTCTCGACGATTTGTTCTAGGATGGCAATGCACGCTTCTTTGTCGTTCATGCTGTTAAGTTGAATGTCGGCGAGTCGGCTCATGAAAAATGCGGTATCGTCTGCGGGCCAGTGGTGTTCTTCAAGTGCCGTTCGCAGGGTGTTCATCGAGATCTCGGGGTCTTCCAGCTGGTCGTGTTGAATTTTTGCAATTTCAACCCAAGGAAGTCGATTGTCCGGTTCTTCCATTGCGATGGCCCGGTAGAGGGTAATCGCTTCGATGTATTCACCACGAGCGTAGGCGGCTTGGGCCTTGTGGATGGGTTCTCTAGCTATGGTCTCGTTGGATGCAAGCACAGCGTTAGTCGCCTTGTCAGTCATTGCTGGCAAGATATACATGACAAACATAAATCCTACATAAAGACCTGCCAGTAAGAGCACCGGGAGTTGCGCTGCCTGCTTTGATGCATCATCAGGATCGTTGTTGGCTACTGCCGAGATGACTAAGGCTGCAATGATCAAGAAGGCGATGACATGAAAAATTTTCCGCAACATAGTAGAGTCAAAACCTAGCATGGATCAAATGGCCATGGAAAGCAGAAAAAAGTAAGCGGAAAAAAGATAGTGGGGCAGAGCTCAAGCGTGTGCTCCACTACATGCGCCGTGCGTTGCGCCCCTCGTCAATGAGATTCCAAAAGTGCTTCGATTCAGCGAGTTGCTCATCCTCTGAAACCGGCATTTTCGATCTGAATAAAAAATCAGAAAATGTATTTTTGTGCAGCACTCGGTGGACAATCACCAAGTTCTCAGCCACTTCGAAGTAGATACGGCAATCATTCGCGCGGAATCGATAAAGTGTTTTGCCGTCGCGCGCTATCTTGCCAAAGTTCCTATGCTCGTCATTGTCGTCCAATTCAACGAGGTCTGATTCAGAAACCCTGAAGGCATCGAGGAGCTCTAGTTGGTCGAGAGTATCCATGCGGGATATCTCGGCAGCACTAATTTCATTGAAGACGATCTGTAACACACATGTAGAAAACCACCCAGCGGACAAATAATCAAGCAATCTCGGAGTTCTTTGATGGAGGGGCATGCTTCATGGGTGCTTGCAATCAGCTTTGTTTAGCGGCAAGCTTGTCTGGCTTTCATGATGAGTTCTTTTTCCAGACTGGCTGTGTCGTCGAAAATGCTGGCCACTTTTGCTTGGGTAGCGCTGCTGTCATCATGTGCCACGTCCATTAGCTTTGCTCCGCCAGTGAAAGGAAATCCACAGCTCAAGAAAGATCATTACGTAAGCTATGATGGTGACGAGTTTGGCTACCGTAAGTGGTTGCCGAAATCCGCGGCCCATCAAGATCCAGCGATCGTTATTATTGGCGTGCATGGAATTTCAGGTCATGCAGGTGATTATGATAACTTGGCGCACTACCTGTTAAAGCATCGCCAAGATGTGGCGCTCTATGCAGCGGAGACGAGGGGTCAAGGTATGGATCTAAAAGAGCGTAGGCGTGGCGATATCAGACGAGTAGAGCAGTGGTATCAAGACCTCACTACTTTCACGGAGTTGGTGCGCCAAGAGCATCCCCAATCAAAAATCGTTTGGTTTGGTGAGAGCATGGGGTCATTGATTGTGATGCACGGATATCAAAACGCGCGCCGTGAACAACGGCCGCATGCTATGGCGATCTCTTCGCCGATTATCGAGGTCGACTCTGAGCTTCCCACGTGGAAGTTGTTGGCCGCAAAATGTGCTGCCATACTTTTCCCCAAGGCTAGAATTTCACTGGAATCGCTTTCCGATGGTCGGCGCCCGATGGTGACTAAAGAGGATATTCATGAGCAGCAGGCAGCCAAGAATCCGTGGTATATCCGCCGCTACACTCTTCGTTTGTTGGTTGGTCTTGGCGACCTGGCCCAGTCCATGGATCAAATGGCACCGGCCGTCTCGTGCCCCGTGCTGGTGCTTCACGGAGGTAAAGATTTTTTCACGCAAGAAGACAAGGTGAACGACTTCTGCAAGAGCTTTAATCAATCAATCGACAAAACACATCACTACTATCCTGGCTCATACCACCTCCTCATGTATGACCATCAGCGAGTTCAGATTTTCAGCGATATATCCTCATGGTTAAATAAGATGGGTGACCATCAGCGCTCTAGTAAGTGATGAGTTTATTGAGTTCATCTCCTCTTAACATGCATTAAGGCGACTAAACAAAAGATCCAATGATCACGCAGCTTCATTCAATTCACGACAAACGCCATATGTCTCAGCCAAGAGCATGGGCTTGTTATGCTGTTGTGCTTTTGCTTTTAGTGTTGGCGACCACCTTCTGTGAAGCTGCGCTAGAGGATGTTAGTGCGCCTGAAGCTAAAGAGGTGATCGCTGTGCCCGCTCTCAAGCAGATTGACGAACTGGCGCTGAAGCTTGGCGATGAATCTTTTGTAGTGCGAGAGCAGGCCATGGTTGATCTATGGAAGCTGGGCAAAGACACGCTGCCGGCTTTGCGCCGGATAGAGGCGGGTGACGATATTGAGGCCTCTGAGCGGGCTAGGGAGTTGATTTTTTATGTCTCAGCTGGGCTTCTCCATGACAGCCCAGAGCAGGCGAAGGAGTTGGTGCTCAGGTTTTTGAAGAGTAATGATGATGGTAAAATCATTATTACTCATAAGCTTTTACAACTGCGTCAGTGGAAGCAGGTCATGTATCTCGCCAAGCTTGAAAATAATGCTGAGATCAAAGGTGCGATGTCCCGATTATGCTGGCCTAGGGTGGAGCCCATTATCAGAAAGGCAATGGCTGAGGACAATCATCAGCTAGTCAGCGAAATTCTGGAGCTGACGGGGGACAGTGATTTGCACATGCGTTTCCGGGCTTTCTATTACACTCAAACGGGCCAAGGAGATGAAGAGCTTCGAAAAGCTGCTGCCCTGAAGGGGGAGAGGGCAGCGAGATGGAGAATGTGGTTACATCGAGCTGGCGGTAATTTCACTGCCGCTATTGAAGAATCGCAACAGGCCAATAATCCGGTAGCTGGAGATTTGCTGCGTGTATTAAATGGTGACGCTGTGCCATGGCTAGAGCGATCGGCTACTGAGGGTGATGCTATTTACCAATGGGGCTGCAAGCTGCAGCAATTAAGGCTCGAGGGCAAAGAAGCTGAGGCGGAAGCCCAAAGTCGTCAGTGGAAGCTCCTAGGGCAAGACCCGAAAGAAAGCGCGCGCATCGTAAGGTGCCTTGCTGCCAATGGATTTCGCGAAGAGGCTCTTGGACTGCTGCACAGCAGTGATGCCAATGCTGCCTTTCATTTCTACGATCTGGTTGAAATGCCGAGGCAAAGCTTGAAGTTACTCGGGATCTTAGAAAACGCCAAGCCGCCCTACACCAATTGGGTGAACAAACGCATCGAGGAGCTCAAAGAAGATGATCGAGACACTCGCGATATGGCGGCAGAGCGTGTCATGATGCTGGCGAGCTTTCTCTATGCACGAGGGGAAAAGCAATATGCGCGTGAAGTGCTCACTCCGATGATGACCCTGTTCGTGGCTCAAGATGGAGAAGATTGGAATGAGCATATTGAGATGATGGCCAACGAGGGCCTAGGCTCTTTGAGTATTTATTTTATCAAGCGGGAGATCACTGAGGACGGTGCTGATCATGGTGAGTTTGCTGAGGCAGCTAAAAAATTGATCAACCTTTTAAAACCTCAATTCAGAGATTGCCTATGGGACCATCTTAAAAGTCGTCATCTTACAAATCGTAATGGAGAGGATGTCGCAACCACCATCGATCAAATAGGTTTGCTTGCCGGTCTGCTGCCCGATCCTGACGATCAGACAACAAAGCTTCACGAAGCTCTCGTGGCTGAGGCGATCAAGCTCGATGACTTGGCCAAGGATCTTCTCATCACTACGCTTTATCAATTATGTCTTGCTCGCAACGATCTTACGGCAGCATCCCAGATGGTAGATAGCTTCGCGGACCAGACGAAGTCTTTGCAAGGAGCCCGCAATGATTTGGATTATAACCTGCTGCGTTGGGAGAGCATTGAGCCAGTGCTTGCAGCTCGCGTCCAGGCTAGGCCGGAGGATCGGCTCAGCCTGGGTAAGTGGCATATTGCATTACTCAAACTGGGCCAAACGCAAAAGGCAGAGGAGGCCTATCGTCGGGCCATGCTGCTGAGCCTGGGCGACCCAGAGAGCTTGATCGATTGGGGTCATTATTTGTACGCTGTTGGATATGAGGAGAAAGCGATCGAGCTCTGGTTCTTGGCTGCTGCGCTCTCTGATTTAGATGGCGATGACTTGGCTGAATATAGCTGGGCAGTGACTCTTTTGGCGAGTAACGGAGAGTCATTGTATGCCAGTGGTGATTGGCAAAAGGCTTTGGCAATCAGTGAAGTTTTTGCCCGCTTTGTGATGCGTAGCAGCGCAGCTGGACTGTATCTTTCTCTAAAAGTGCGCTACCGAGCTGAGTTTTGCCACGGCATGATGATGTTGCATCAAGGGGGGCAGACGGAGGGCCTGCGAAGACTCGATATTGCCCGCCAACTCATCCCCGGAGATGGCGCACTTGCCGATGATTTTTTCCCTGCCCTACGCAACAAGATTCCAGTAAAGACCTATCAGGGTTGGTTTGATGAGAGTTATGCTCACATTGAAGCGGTCAGTAAGGATTACCCTCAATCCCACAACTCCCACAATACCGCGGCATGGCTGGCTGCCAGGGCCGTGAGGAATCTGGATGAAGCCTATGCCCATGCTCAAAAAGCGGTCAGCAGTATGCCGAATCAAGGTGCCTACCTTGATACTATGGCTGAGGTGTGGTTCGCCAGGGGGGATCGTCAAAAAGCACTCATGTGGTCGAAAAAAGCGATTGCTGCCAGTATTTCTCATGCTGGAGGAAGCCCCCGCGCCCTGCCGATGGTCTATGCAAATTACCAGCAGCTGAGCAAACAATACGAGCATTTCAAAAATGACCCTTTACCAAATAAGGTGCGTTGATGATGCTGTGCTTTCCATTCCCATTACATGCACCGTCTTTTATTATTCCTCTCCCTGCTGCCGCTGCTGGCGGCATTGATTTTACGTAAGCTCCATGCCGATCGCACTCTGAAAGGATCCCGCGTTGTTGCTTTATCTGGTGAAGGCTCGGCTCTTGCCCAGCGCATGTTATCATCCATGGGGCAGGAGCATACCGAGCTGCGCATCAAAAAACGGGAGTGGGCTGGCGCCGCTGATAGTGGAGATGGATGGTTGTCCCTTACTTCTGAATTAGCAGCAGGAAAAAATGGCGCAGATCACGGTCAGGTTGCACTGAGAGTTGGACTCTACTTCCTGTCGCTGAGAGATCCGGCATCTGTCGCCCGGCGTCGCTGGGCGCTACGCTTCGGGCACGCATTTCCTATTTTCACTCTGGTTGTATGTGTCTTTGGTTTGTTTGTCGGCAGGCTACCTTTACTGTGGGTGATGAGTATTGTGATGGCCTCACTAGGGCTCGCGGCCTGCGCACAAATACTGACGGTGATAACGAATTTACAGGCTGCTGGGCTGGCCTCGGTGGTGCTGGAAAAAAAGCGTATTTATCCCAGGCTTAGTGATGAGGAGTCTGTGATCGCGGCGACTCGCGCCTGGGCATGGCACAGTATCGTGCCCGGCTTGATTTCAAGATTGATGTAATCAAGATGGCAGCTTGATGCCATGGGTGCCATGGGTGTCATGAAAAATAGCATTCTATGCTAGCCAGTTGCCGCCCTTTTTGATAAAGATTTGTTAACTATTAGGCTGCTGCTGTCAGCCTTGAATTTTCCTTAACAATACAATGATTTCATATAGCCGCGATCCACAACAGACCATTCCCGAGTCGTCCGTTAAAATCATAGGGCTCGGTGGTGCCGGCGCTAATATCCTTGATCGGGCCACGCTCGACGGGCTGTCAGGCCCTGAAATGACCTGTGTAAACACAGATCTGCGCACCTTATCGAGCTCAGTGGCTAGCGAGAAAATTCATTTAGGCAAAAATCTGACCAAGGGTCTGGGCGCTGGTGGAGACCCTGAGATTGGTTCGCGGGCGGCAGAGGAAGCTGAGCTGGAGCTGCGTGACGCACTCCGTGGCAGGCAACTTGTTTTCCTGTGTGTAGGCCTGGGAGGAGGAACCGGATCTGGGGCAGCTCCGCTGATTGCGCGCATCGCTCGCGAGGAAGGTGCCTTTGTTGTTGTATTTGCGACCATGCCATTTGAGTTTGAAGGAAAACGGCGCAGAGAGCAGGCGGATATAGCACTCAATGAATTATCGGTATTATCCAATGCGGTGGTGACCTTTGATAATGACCGCATGGGTGAGCTGGTTCTTGCCAAGCAGGGGATCCACGAAGCTTTTGCCGCCTGTGACAGAATGATTTCAGATTCGATCAAGGCGGTGACACGCCTTGTCGTCAGGCCTGGCTTGATCAACATCGGCTTAGGGGACTTGATGAGTGCGCTGAATACGACGCGTGCACGCTGTCTTTTTGGCTCAGGCGTTGGGCAAGGGGAAAACCGATCCCAACAAGCTATTGAGAATGCACTGAGCAGTCCGTTGCTGGATAAAGGTCACCTACTGGCCGATGCATCGAGTGTGCTCATCCATATTTGTGGAGATGAAAGCCTGACACTTTATGAGGTAGAGCTGCTCATGCAGAGCCTCGCCAAGCATATCCCATCAGGTGCTCAGGTTTTATTTGGTGTCGCTACCGACCCATCCATGGAAGGAAGTCTGAGCGTGACGCTGATCAGCGCAGTTCCGGAAGGGAAAATTCATGCCGCTGAGCCAGATAAGGATGAAGAGCATCATGAGGACAATGACGCAGTTGATCTCAGTGTGTCTGCACCGATCGCGGCGGTCGAATCTACTACGGTGATTGATACACCAGAGGACGAGGAAATCATGGAGCCAAGTGAAGGTTATGCTCCTGATGATCTGGTGAGTGATCACTCCGAAGACCAAGATGATGACGATTCCTCTGATGATGAAGGCGCTGACGCTGAGGTAGAGGCAGAAGA
Source organism: Akkermansiaceae bacterium UBA985 (assembly GCA_002292185.1). Lineage (GTDB taxonomy): Bacteria > Verrucomicrobiota > Verrucomicrobiia > Verrucomicrobiales > Akkermansiaceae > Oceaniferula. The sequence continues at coordinate 11,112 of DBBL01000084.1, forward strand.
GGAAATCGGTAATTATGCCGACTTTATCAACATGAACGATGTCCAAGAGCTTGCAGATGCTGTGCTGAGGGATGAAGAGTCAAACATGGACGAAGAACCAAGCATGGACGAAGCAGAGCCAAGCATGGACGAAGCTCCCGTTAATTTTGAGATTGATGAAGACGAGAACCCTTTTGCAGAGATCGAAGATCTTGATTCTGAAAAGGTGGCGGAAACAGAGGATGTAGATAGCCAATCCGGTGAAGAGGATGATTTTTTTGGCGAGGTATTTGACGAAGACAAACAAACGGCTCAAGGAGAGCTAGAGTTGGATGGTGGCCCCAAGGGAAAATTTGAAGGCGAAAGTCCGAATGTGCTCGAAGGAGAAGACCTCGATATCCCCCCATTTTTACGCAACAAAAAGAAGTGATCTTGATGCAAGCCTCGAGTTAATCTGGCTTGCCGTGAATTAAACTGAATGTTACGGATACCCCCGTTATGACAAATCTAGGTACTTTTATTATGGTCGCTGCCTGTGTTGGCATGGGCTATGTCATTGAACCCCTCTTTTTTGAGCTGCGCAACGCAGACAGAAATAAGAGCGAGGTTGTTAAAAAGGAGGAGACAGCTAAACCTAAGAAAAAAGTAAAGAAGTCTAAGCCCGTAGCAACGATCAAGATCGATTTAAGCTTGGTCAAACCTGCGGATTTCCCTGAAACAGTATCTCTTCGCGAGACATTCGAGATCGCGAGTGATGGTCTCACACTCACCCTTGAGCAAGGAACTGCGGTAAGCCCGGTTCGTCTTGAGGGCACGGACCTTATCTTTAAAACCAAGGGTATGACTCTCGAGCATGTGATCGATGTTGATCAAACTGATTTCAAGGAATTGGTTCTCCCGGTGATGAACGCGCGCATTCAGCGAGAAGCTGAAATGAAGCGTATCGAGGACGCCAAACCTGTGGTGCTTGATGAGGTCGCCATAGTCTCATGTATGCAAGCGAGTGTTGCAGAAAATGAGGTTAGTGAATTTAAAGCAGACCAAGTTATCGAGTGGCTTGCTGGTGAGGATATGGAGTTTGATGGTGTAAACTATCAGACCGGCATGGTCACCTTTGAGGCTGAGACGATTCTTGGTAAACAGCAGCAAAAAGCGATTGCCTTGATCGAGAACGGCAAGGTGGAAAAATGGTACTGGGCAAAGACCAAGCTTGAAATGCGCTAATGAATACTTCCGAGCTGGGTTAAGTTCTCAGCTCAGGCTTTGCGGGAAGCTTTTTCTAAACTCAGGAACTCCCGCACATCCTCGAGACTGCGGGTATTGAGCACGTCCTCACGCCTTAGCCAACCTTTACGAGCAATACGCACGCCGAAAGCAAGATACTGTAGCTGCTCAGTGGAGTGAGCATCTGGATTGATGGAAGTCATGACCCCCTTGTCCCGGGCACGGTGCCAGTGGCGCCAGTCCATATCGAGTCGGTAGGGGTTACAGTTAAGCTCGATGATCGTGCCGGTAGCGGCAGCGCAATCGATGATTTTATCGATATTGATCTCATAGCCTTTTCTTTTCAGTAGTAACCTACCCGTTACATGACCAATCATGGTAACGTGTGGGTTTTCCATCGCCCGAATAATACGTTTGGTTTGTTCCTTTTCTGATAGCTGGAATGAACCGTGGACGGATGCCACGCAGTAATCCAGCTGAGCTAACAGGCTGTCTTCAAAGTCGAGTGTGCCGTCTTTGAGGATGTCTACCTCAGTGCCGGCGAAGATTTGAAAGTCATCCCACTTAGCGTTGAGTGTGTTGATGGCTTCGACCTGGCGCAGTAGACGGTCTGGCTGGAGGCCTCGTGCCTGAAACTGAGACTTAGAGTGATCGGCAATGCCCAAATACTGCAGACCTAGATCGCGAGCGGCGGCCGCCATTTCCTCGAGTGTATTTTTGCCGTCGGATTCCGTAGTGTGATTGTGGAAGGTGCCTCGTAAGTTTTCGAGCTCGATGAGGCGTGGTATTTCACCAGCATCAGCAGCCTCGATCTCACCCTGGTTTTCGCGCAGTTCAGGTGGGATATCGTCAAGACCTAGGACGCGGTAGATATCACGCTCGTCCTTGACGGCTGGCGCAGGTGGCGTGGACTTGTCCTTCGGCGTGAAGCCGTATTCGTTGAGTGACCAGCCGTGTTTGAGAGCGCGGGAGCGCAGCGCCACGTTATGTTCCTTGCTGCCGGAGAAATACTGCAGGGCGAATGGGAACTGATCATTGGAAACGGCGCGCAGATCACACTGCAGGCCATTCTCAAGCCGGATTGAAGCCTTGGTGTCACCATGAGCGATCACGGAGTGAACCTCGGGCAAGGTCGTGAAATAGGCGGTGAGCTTTGCAGGAGCGGCAGTGGCGACGAGGAAGTCGAGGTCATGCAGCACCTCCTTGCCTCTGCGGTAGGATCCGGCAGTGGCAACACGCAGTGAGTCTGGATGCTCGCGCAGGATATTGAGGATGTGTTCTGCCACAGGAGCCACGTCTCCGAGGCGAAAGAAGTCTGCGAACTGCTCCTTAAGGGCAATCGACTCGAGCAGCTTTTCAATGGATTTTTTGCCAAAGCCCGGTAGTGAGGCTGCCGATCCATCTTCACAGGCAGCCTTGAGTGCATCGATGGAATCGATGTTGAGCTTATCATAGAGCGCGCGCACTTTCTTCGGTCCCAGACCTTGAATGCCAAAGAGATCAAAGAGTCCGGGAGGGAACTCAGCACGCAGGTTTTGGTGGAACTCGAGTTTGCCGGTGCTGGCGAGCTCGTGGATCTTTTCCTGCAGCGCCTTGCCGATGCCTGGGATGCCCTCCAGATTGTTAGCGGCCGCCATGGCAACAATTTCACCTTGGTAATTACGCACGGTCTCCGCGCCATTGCGGTAGGCGCGGGTCTTGAATGGGTTCTCACCCTTGATTTCCATAAGGAGCGCGATCTCATCGAGAACCGCAGCAATTTCATCTCTTGAGATAGTCATGATTTAGAGAGCCGGTCTGAGGTTGATATATTGAGGGTTGTAATGATCACGGGGGCTAAATAGCCAGCCTCGATTACGATCAACAAGCTCATAACCGGTCAGCATGAACTCGGGTAGAATTTGATTGGAGTTCACCTCGTAGACCTTGTCTCCGGTGTAATACCCATAGATTTTATATTCGTAGTTTTGGTCAAAGCCATAACGCTCACCTGGCGGCCCTGTTTCGGGTAAACGATCTGGATTGCGTTTTTTGCTTTCGTTGAAAATGACAAGCTTGGCAGTATCAGCACTCTGGCGTGGTTTGCGCAGGTAACCCCAGAAGCGGGTTTTTTTGACGAAGTAGCGCCTGCCGTAATAAAAATTCCCAGTTGGTTCCGAGGCGATCTCAGCAGCGCGCACCTCAGGAAGAGGGCCGCCCATATTGGGTGAGCCGTATGCTCCAGGGTATCCATCGGTAGCACAAGAGCCAAGCAGCATGGCAAGGACTCCGGAGGCAAAAAGCATGAGGTGTTTCCACATGGCTTGATCTTTGGTGAGAACCTCAGTGAGGTCAAGCAAGGCTTGTGGCAGGGCGCGTTTGTAATTTTATCTAATCGGGCACCCCCAAGTGATCTTCAAATGAAACAAAGTAGGGCCGCGGGGACTCGAACCCCGGACCAAGGGATTATGAGTCCCCTGCTCTAACCAACTGAGCTACAGCCCCCCTGAATGCGCCGCAATATACGCATTTAAGCGCCGCTGACAATGCCATATATAGAATATCTGATGGCGGAGCAATGATGGCGGATAGCCGCGTTGCGGCTTCAACAAAGAACAAGGAACGAAGAACCAAGAACAGCCGCGCAGCGGCTCCCTACTTCAATGGAATCCGCATGGTGGATTCTTGGCGCCTTGGCGTCTTTGCGTGAGTTTCTTTTTTTAGCACGCCAAGACGCTATCCGCCTGCGGCGGACGCTAAGATTCACAGAATGTAAAACAAAGATGGCACCGATGACCACCGATGTTTACGGGTGTCATGATCTGTGTTCATCCTTTTTCATCGGTAATCATCCTGATTCCGGTCTTCATTTTTATCTAACAAATCATACGAAAGGCGCTCCGTTGTGGTCGCCGGTAACCGTTGTTGTTAGCAACAAAAAGCCAAGCATGCTAACGCATAGGTTTTTTATTTAAGATAAGTTAAATTCCTCAAAAGTCATCCATATGAATGATTCCTTCGGCGCATTTTTTGAAATACGGACGAATAATTCATCCCAAGGTGCGATAGACAAAAAACTCAGGGGTGGGGTATTCTTGCAGACGATAACACATATGGTGCATCCGGCTGCCTGCAGCAAAAGATGCCACCCACATCACATAAGATCGATACCCCATAACTAATAATCCCATGAAAACCACAATGAAAACCACAATGAAAACACCCAAACTTCTCACGACGGCCTTGCTGATGCTCTCAGTAGGAGTAGGCGGCATCGCCCATGCTGCGACTCTAACTTGGGACGCGGATCCCGGGACGGCGGGTATTCAAGACGGCGCTGGCACCTGGGACACCACCACAAACAACTGGTATGACGGTGCTAACAATGTCCTGTGGCCTAATACCACCGCAGACGAGGCCATCCTCGGTGATGGTGGAAGTATCTCGAATGCGCAACAGATCAACCTGGACGGCGGCTCCATAACGCTCAATAAGCTAACCTTTGCTTCCATGGGCGGGGGTTACTACCGGCTACTTAGTGGGACCTTGGCTTTCGGTGGTGCCGACCCGACTATCACAGTCACTGACAATATCGCGCGTATTGATACGTCCATGACCGGTTCGGTCACGAAGGATGGTGCAGGTGCTCTTGATCTCAGGGGTGATAATTCGGGGCTTAGCTCTTTTACCGTCGAGAGCGGCCGGGTCCAGGTAGCGGGGAACACGGCTTCTCTTGGCGGAGCTGGCACCACCGTTACTCTTGGAGCCACCACAGGATCTTCGGATGCCGAGATCCGGTATTTTGGAGGTAGCAGAACTCTACCCACCAAGTCAGGCATCGTTGTTGAGGCTGGCTCAAGTGGAACGAAAACGCTCTCGTTCCAATCAAATGGTACTTTTATCGAGAATACAGCGATCACGTTGAATGACGATGTGACCATTGATCATGGCTCAGTCGCCGGGACAGGTATTTTCACCTATGGGGGTAACATTACCGGGTCAGGTGACCTCAATCTCATCGGCTTGAGTAGCGGTGATTTGACATTCAGTGGCAACATCAGCACCACAGGCGGTATCACCAAGTCCGGGGATTATACGGCGATTCTTACTGGAACGAACACCTACACTGGCGCCACAGCGGTCAACGCAGGCACGCTGGAAATCGGCGGATCAGCTACGATAGGTGATTACCAGGGAGGGGTCTCCATTGCCTCGGGTGCCACACTCATATACAGTAGCGACCAGAATCAAAGCG
>DBBL01000197.1:0-1698 GCA_002292185.1 Akkermansiaceae bacterium UBA985
TTGAAGCGTTTTCCCGCCTACCGCGTAGCGTATACCGATGCTTTCAGTAGTAGTTTTGCATTTTGGCGTTTGTTTCGCCACATCAAGCGCGAGGGCATTCCGATGACTTCACCCGTTGAGATGGGCATGAAGGAGAAAGGAAGTAAGGGCGAGAAATTGGGCATGAAGTCGATGGGCTTTCTCTACCAAGATGAGGAAGTCGGTAAGCTCGGCAAGGATGGTAAAAAAATTGAAGTGCGAGACGTGCCGGCGATGCAAGCTTTCAGCTACACGTGGCAGGGAGACAAGAATGCAACGACGATGCAGAAGGCAAAGTTGGCACTTGATGAGGCAGTCCAAAAGGCGGGGCTAAGGAGTGAAGATTACCGAGTGATGGGCTACAATGGTCCCCGAACTCCCGATGCTAAAAAGACCTGGGAAATGTTATTGGTGTTGCCGGCTAAAGCGCAACTCCAGCCGCCTGTAGAGAAACCTTAGTAGGCACATACCCATGGAAATTTCTCTGGTTTATCCGCATCAGCTTTACAAAGAGCACCCAGCTTTAGATAAAAAACGTCCTGTGTTTCTCATTGAGGAACCCCTGCTTTATGGCAGTGATAGCAAGTGGCCGATTGAGCATCATGCACGCAGACAGGCCCTGCTTCGGGAGGCCGGCGTGCTCTATGTGGATGGATTAGTGGCTTCTGGCTACAAGGCTGAAATCATTGAGATTCCATCCGGCCAAGCGCACAGCTGCGACTTGCTTGATGAGCTCCCCGGTAAGGTTAGCACCATCCATGTAGCCAAGGTGGTCGATGACTTGATCAGCCGGCGCTTGCAGCAATGGTGTGATCAGAAGGGCATCGATTTGCTGTGGTATGAAACACCTAACTTCCTCACGCCGGAGGACTGGTGGCGCGGATACCTGGAGGGTAAAAAGAAACCCTTCATGGCGCATTTTTATCAAGCGCAGAGAAAGCGCATGGGCATCTTGCTTGATGAGAAAGGGAAACCCGAGGGCGGATCCTGGAGTTATGATGAGCTCAATCGCAAAAAACTTCCCAAGACCTATATCGAGCCCAAGCTACCTGAGCTCAAAGCATTCAGCGCGGAAACAAAGGCCTGGGTGAAAGAGCATTTCCCGAATGCCTGGGGTGAGTGCAGCATGGGTTTGCCCAGAACGCATGAGGAGGCAGAGGCCTGGCTTGAGGTCTTCTTGCAGGAACGCTTTGAGCTCTTTGGTGACTACGAGGATGCCATTTCTACGCGCTACGCTACCCAGCAGCACTCCTTGTTAACGCCGATGCTCAACATCGGATTATTAGATCCGGGTTATGTGGTGCAGCGTGCCATCGATTACGCCAAAGAACACGATGTGCCGCTCAATTCCCTCGAGGGTTTTGTCCGGCAGGTGATTGGTTGGCGTGAGTTTATGCGCTGCATGTATGAGCTTCATGGACGTGAGATGCGGGTGTCGAACTTTTGGGGATTTACCCATGAGCTGCCAACGTGTTTCTACACAGGTCGCAGTGGTTTGCCGCCTGTGGATCGTGCGATCAAAGAGTTACTCAAAACCGGCTACTGTCATCATATCGATCGGCTGATGGTGTTGGGCGTTATTTTCCAACTTTGTCATGTCAAGCCGACCGCGGTTTACCGTTGGTTCATGGAGATGTTCATTGATGCCTATGACTGGGTCATGGTGCCCAATGTCTATGG
>DBBL01000197.1:1729-8438 GCA_002292185.1 Akkermansiaceae bacterium UBA985
GATGGGGGTAAATTTGTCACCAAACCCTATGTCTGTGGATCAAACTACATTCGCAAAATGTCAGATTATCCCAAGGGAGACTGGTGTGATATCTGGGATGGATTGTTCTGGGACTTTATTGACTCTAATCGCGACTTCTACAAAAAACAACCGAGGCTCGGAATGATGACCATGCAGCTCGATAAGATGGCGCCTGAGAAGCTACAAGCTCACAGAGATAATGCTGCGGCTTATCGTGAAAAGATCCATTCGGGATGGCAGTCTGAGTCGACGGATGAAGCAACTGAACTGCCACTCTGAAAATTGAAAAAGCCCATGAAGATCAAATACCGCTCCTTTATTTCCATTCTGATATTATCTTCCGCTACGGCATTGATCGCTCAAGAAGAGAAGCCGCCACAGAGCAAAGAAAAAACAACGAACATGCTCATCGATTTTACGGACAAAAAGGCAGGCCATCAAATGAATGTCGTTAACGATGGTGTCATGGGAGGGCTTTCTCAAGGGATCATCGAAATGACGCAGAACGACAGCTTGCTTTTCAAGGGGAATATCTCGCTGCAAAACAACGGGGGTTTTTCTTCGTTTAGAATCGCAGGCAAGCTCTGGGATCTCAGTGCATGGAAGGGGGTCGAGATTCTCGTGAAAGGAGACGGAAGGACGTATGGCTTGCGAGCAACTACGGATGAAACATTTCTCCGCTCCTCTGTTTCCTTTACTGCGGATTTTAAGACGGTGAAGGACGAATGGGTTAAGCTGCAGATTCCCTTTTCGAAGATGAAGGCGAGCTGGCGTGGTAGGAAACTCGATCGCAACTTCGACCCTGCCCAAATCAAGGGGCTCGGCATCATTCTGGCTGACAAGCAGGCAGGAAAGTTTGCCTTAGAGATTAAATCTATTTCTGCGTGGAAATAGAGATCGGCTGGTATCTAGAAGGTGCGGACATCGCCCATGCCGCCGTCAGCGTGGATGATCTGACCGGTGATGAATTTAGATTCATCGGATACAAGGAACTGAGCTAATGCAGCAATGTCATCAGCTTCCCCGATTGTCTTGAGAGGATGGCGGTCAGCCGAAGCCTGACGTTTGGCATCACTGTTAATGAGGTTCTCAGCAAGTGGCGTATCGGTCAGAGATGGAGCAATTGCGTTGACACGAATTGATGGAGAAAGCTCGGCAGCAAGGGAGCGGGTCAGTCCTTCAATCGCACCCTTGGCCATGGCGATGGAGGCGTGAAATGGCAAGCCAGTCTGAACAGCTACGGTGGAAAAAAGCACCACGGAGGCCGCAGGTGATTTTTTGAGCGCGGGTAGGCATTGTTGAATGACTTGAGCGGCTCCGAGGGCATTGAGTTTAAACTCTGTGAGCATGTCCTCTTCGCTCAGGCGGTGAAAAGGTTTTAGCGTGATAGACCCTGGCGCATAAACGATGCCGTCGAGTTGATCGGGGAGGTTGAGCGCAGTGGGGTTCGCGGCATCGAAGATCTGATGCTGCGCGCCATTGCAATGACTGCTGGCAGTGCGGCTGGCGGTGAGTGTTTGGATGCCGCTGCTTTGAAGTCTGTCTGCCAGGCATTTTGATATGCCATGTGATCCGCCGATGATGAGAACTGTTTTCATAAGGTTGAATGGGTGTGCTAAGTAGCTTTAAAGTTTCTGAGGATTATCTTAAGCCTGCTTTGTCGCTGAATAGTCGGGTAATGTGGTCGTAATAGTAGCATTGAGGCTGCCTACGAGGTGATACAAACCAAAGTAAGTGCGGTTAAGATAAAGAGCATGAGCATTACCGCGTGACGTGCTCAGCTTGGTGAGCTCTTGGTCGAGGCGTGCGTCTTCACCTAACTGGGCGAGCTCATCGAAATAGCTTCGATCACTAAAGTCGAAGGTGCCATGCTTGAAGGGACGTGAGAGCAGCTCAACGGAATCCCTGAACAGATCAGCTAGCTTGTCTTGCTCATGGGGTTTGTCAGTATCGAGTAACAAGCCGATCTTACATAGGGCGTTACGAAATGTGCTTTCATCGTTGAGCACATCAGGATCCATTAGGGCGAAGTAGTCTTTGTAAAAATCATCTTCGAGAGACTTTGTGCAGCCAAAATCGAGCACCCAGAGCTCGTCGTCATGAATCTTGAAGTTTCCAGGGTGTGGGTCAGCATGAAACAAACGCAGCTCGTGAATCTGATGGTGGTAGAAATCCCACAAGGCCTGAGCGAGTTTTTGCTTCAGCTCCTGAGGGGCATCAGATTCAGCAAAGGTATCAAGCTGCACACCATGAATCCACTCCATGGTAAGGATGCGTTTGCTGCTGAGGTCTGGAAAGTATTCAGGGAAACGGGTGTGGGCGAGGTGCTTGGACTTGGCTGCGAGATCTTGGGATCGCTCAAGCTCAAGGTGGTAGTCGGTCTCTTCAAGCAGGCGTTCCTCGACTTCCTTCATGTATGGCTCGATCGCCTTGGAGTCTAACTGGAAGATCCTAGTGGCGAGGGGTTTGACGATCGCGAGATCAGATTTGAGACTGTCCGCTACACCTGGATACTGAATTTTGACCGCGTATTTTTCTCCCTTGATTTCAGCCTGGTGAACCTGGCCAATGGAAGCTCCGGAGGCAGCCTTGGTGGTGAAGTGATCAAAGATCTCAGTGGGTCGTTTGCCCAGCTCCTTCATAAAGGTGTTGACCACCAATGGGTAGGTGAGGGGAGGGGCGTTGTATTGCGCTTGGGCAAATTGATCAGCGTATTGGTCGGGCACCATGTTGCGATCCATGCTCAGCATCTGTGCGAGCTTCAGCGGGCCTCCCTTAAGCTTGCTGAAGGTGTCATAAGTCTGGCGTGCCGTGACTTCATGAAAGGCCGTCTTGTCATCGTTGCCGGTGATGGTTTTCCTCGCTTTATATTTGAGGTAATTCACTCCAACTTGAATACCAGTTTGTGCAAGCTTGCTGGCACGCCCAATTTTATTTTTTGGGATTTTGGTCTGCTCTTTCATCAAGCTTAGGATCCCGGAAGGGTGAAGCGACGCATCAGGAACCTGCCAAGATCAAATGCTGAATCCAAGGTGCCCGAGCGGGCCATGTCAGCGCTAAATCGAACACTCTTTTCAATCAGAGCATCGGTATCTTGAAACTCAGCAGATTGATCCTTGCGGTGGAATTCGATAATACTGCGGAACTGCTCGAAGAGCAGCTCGGGGTATTTTTCACTGACCTTTTTACGGTTCGCGATGGATCCATCCTCGATGCCCTGCTCGATAATCTCCTTGGCAAATTCAACAAAGCGATGCCGCATGGGTTTGAGTGTTTTACTGCATCCTGGGCGAGGGAAAAACTCAACCAAACGTGATCTGTTTTTCTGGGAGTGGACAAAAAACGTGAAGAAAAAAGCGAGCATCTTCTGGTCACCTGGGTAGTTGGCATAGTCCTCATCTTCGTGCAGCACCTTGATGGTCTCCTCTACTAAGCGATCCCAATAACCAGACTCGAGAGCATCAAAACTGGCAGCGTGTTTATAGAACTCAGCCTCCTCCATGCCGATTTCCTCGGTGAAGGCGTAAACACTACTTGGTCTATGACCTTTGGTGAGCAGCACATGCCAATACTGCTTCTCGAGCTCTTCCCTTGGGTTCTTTTTTGAAGTCGACTTAGCCATTGCACCCTTACTTAGAACCGAGTCAGAACTCAGTCAAATGGTAATTGCGTTATAATCTGCTTGCTTGAAGTGTTCATTAGATTACCCTGTTCGCATGAATACTCTCAAGAAGCTGGAGATATTGGCGGACGCGGCCAAGTATGATGCCTCCTGTGCCAGCTCGGGTGCAGCGCGGAAGGATTCCACGGGGGGTAAAGGGGTTGGATCCACTGGTGGAACGGGTATTTGTCACTCCTATGCTCCTGATGGCCGCTGCATCTCCTTGCTCAAGGTTTTGCTGACCAATGTCTGCCTGTATGATTGCCACTACTGCATTAACCGCCGCTCCAGTAATGTGCAGAGGGCGAGGTTCACGCCAGAAGAGGTCGTGGAGCTGACCTTGTCATTTTACAAGAGAAACTATATCGAGGGTTTGTTTCTGAGCTCGGGCATTATACGCAGCGCTGACTACACGATGGAGCTGGTCATCAGAGTGGCGAAGCTACTGAGGGAGGAGCACCACTTCCGCGGCTACATTCACTTGAAGACGATTCCTGAGGCCTCTCCGGAACTGATTGCAGAAGCTGGTAAGTATGCGGACCGCCTGAGTATTAATGTCGAGCTTCCCAAGCAAGAAAGCCTCAAGAAACTCGCTCCTGAGAAAAACGTCCAGCGCACACGTGAAGCGATGAGCACCATCAACGCCCGCATCACGGAAACCAAGGCCGATCGTAAAGAACTCAGCAAGCGTAGGTCGACTGCCAAAAAGCCGATCTTTGCCACCGGCCAAAGTACCCAGATGATTGTCGGTGCAGATGATTCCAATGACGGTGACTTCCTTGCCAGAGCAGGAGACCTCTATGGGAATTTTAAACTCAATCGAGTCTATTACTCTGCCTTTAGCCCGATTCCTGAACCCTCAGTGATCCTGCCGCTACAAGCACCGCCGCTGGTGCGTGAACACCGGCTGTATCAAGCGGATTGGTTGATGCGGTTTTATCACTATGGTGTTGATGAGTTAACCACTGCGGATGCGCCCAACCTCGATCTTGATATTGATCCCAAGCTCTCATGGGCGCTGCGCAATAGGCATACATTCCCGATTGATATCAACCGTGCGCCCCTGGAGATGCTCTACCGTATTCCTGGACTTGGAGTCAGAAATGCCAAAAGGATCGTGCGCCTACGGCGTCACCACGGTGTTAGTCTTGAGGACTTGATCAAGCTCAGGGTGAATTTGAAAAAGACCATGCCCTTTATGATTTGTGTTAATCATCACCCGGCTCGCTTAGAGCTATCAAGTAGTGATCTGCGCGCCAAGTTTGCGCCGCCGCCGAAGCAGCTAGAGATGGATTTTTCAGCAGCGCCGATCGTTCCAGCTGCAGAAAAAAACATGGTCAAACAAGCTGGGGTAGAAGCCTTGCATGGCGAATTCTAGAGCTCAAAAAGCAAGGATGAAAACCGTATCTATTGAGCCTCATTTCCAAGCATGGCGTAAAGCTGCTCGCGCTTTGCTGGCGGAGCAGTGTCATCCATCAGATGTCCTCTGGAGTAGCCAAGGCGGAGAAGACAATGGGCTTTTGTTTGCGGATGAATTACCTGCATGTCCAGCCACAGCGCCACGCTTAAAGGTGCCCAAAACCTTTGTGCGCCTCGCCGAGACTGTATCCGCTCATCGTTCAGGCAAACAGTGGGCACTGCTCTATGAGATACTCTGGGAGATGACCTGTGGTAATGACCGCCGCATTCTTAGTAACCAAACAGACAGCCGATTGCGTAGCCTTGAGCGCATGCGTGCCACCGTCAGTAGAGACATTCATAAGATGCGTGCCTTTGTGCGCTTCCGTGAAGTCAAGACTGAGGATGATGCCNNGACATACCGGGGAGGGTGCCGTTGAGAATTTCGTAGCCTGGTTTGAGCCAGACCATCTGATCGTGCGCCTGAACACGGCCTTTTTTCGCAAACGTTTTGCGGGCATGCATTGGTCCATCCTGACTCCTGATGAGTGTGTGCACTGGGATGGTAGCAATATCACCTACACCGAGGGAGTGGAGAAATCAGTGGCTCCTGATAGCGATGAGCTTGAGGAGCTATGGCTCGGCTACTACCGGAGTATCTTTAACCCAGCGCGTCTAAAGATCAAAATGATGCAGACCGAGATGCCCAAGAAGTACTGGAAAAACCTTCCTGAGGCTGAAATCATCGAAGAGCTCATCACCGGCAGTGGCGATCAGGTGCAATCCATGATGGACGAGCATGAGCGACCGCTCAAGCGGGAGCCGCGTAATGCTTACCTTGCACGACTCAAAGAGATGGATCNNATCTCAAAGGGAGGGATCAGCAGGACGGAGATAGGTCGTAGTGCTCATGATGGGGAATCATTAGCTGGCGACCCGTGCGCCAATTTACTTGATGAGCTCGATAAGCTTTTCGGCCTGTGCTGCTCCAGTGGCAGGCATCAGCTTGGGGTCCAACAGGCCCACCTGAACGAGTAAGGACGCTTGGTCCCAGTAGATGTGTTCGTGAGCCACTTTATCGCCCTCAAACTTCATCACCACAACATGGGGCAGCTGCACAAACTTGCCGGTAGGCGGCACCCCCGGAAGCATGAACTCAACGGCAATGTCATGCGTGAAAGTGAGAATCAGCTCATCGACTACCTGATCCTTGCCCACTGTACGGGAAACGGGGATCACCTGAGTGTCCTTGGGCATTTTACCGACAAATTCCTCGCTGTAGAACTTGCGCACCCCCTCGCCGCCAAAGCCTCCAGTAAGCGTGGGCACATTATGCACATAGGGCTCGGCAGTCATGGTAAGCATCGTGGCGTCGACATCTTGGTCGGCAAATTCGTGTTCGATATGGGCATCAAATATCGCGCCAAGGTCCGGTTCTGAGTTTGCAGTATCGTGATTCATTATTTGTTCTAGCTGGTCTTGATGTGGAGACTTTTGTGCCAATAGGTCGGGGATTTATTTGCCAAGTTCTCTGAGCAAGGCGCGGTTTAAGCGGATGCCTGCCTCGAAGTTCTCAACATAGTAATTCTCGTTGGGTGCGTGGATTTGGCAGTCGGGAAGGGCGAGCCC
>DBBL01000197.1:8563-14629 GCA_002292185.1 Akkermansiaceae bacterium UBA985
GTAGAAGGGTTTGCCGTCATGACCCACCTCGACCTCGACGGTAACGCCCTCGGGAGTGTGCTTTTCTAAGTGCGCTTGCACTTTTTTCATGATGTCCTTGGGGTCTTGATCTGGAACCAGGCGGAAGGAAAACTTGGCCATGGCCTCGGCGGGCAGCACGGTTTTTGATCCCTCACCTTGATAACCACCAGCGATGCCATTGACCTCAGCGGTGGGGCGTGCCCAGAGCCGCTCTGCAGAGCTATAGCCGGGCTCTCCAAAGAGAGCGGGGGAGCCGGTGATGGCAAGCATGTCCTGCTCAGTCATACCGGGAACATCCGCCCACATGTCACGTTCCCATTGTTCCAGCGGGCGAACCTCATCGTAAAAGCCTTCGATGGCGATATTGCCCTCGGCGTCGTGCAGGGATGCTACTAGTCTGGCGACGGCGGTGGCTGGATTGGCGACGGCGCCTCCATAGACACCGGAGTGAAGGTCGCCGGAAGGCCCTTTCACGGTCACCTCACAGCAGGCAATGCCACGCAGGCCGTAACCCATGGTGGGGACTCCCTGTGCGACCATGCCGGTATCGGAGACAGCGATGACATCGCACTTGAGCTCGTCCTTATGTTGTTGCAGAAAAGGCATCAGGTTCGGGCTGCCGATTTCTTCCTCTCCTTCAAAGAGGAAGATAAGGTTTACCGGAAGCTCGCCGTCCTCCTCAAGGCTTTGCTCGACTCCGAGCACATGAGCTAACATTTGCCCTTTGTTATCGGTGGCGCCGCGTGCCCATATTCTGCCGTCACGTATTTTTGGCTCGAATGGTGGTGAGTCCCAGAGCTCTACGGGATCCACTGGTTGCACATCATAGTGGCCGTAGATCAGGCAGGTCTTCTTGCCCGCCACATGTTTGTTACGCGCCACCACAATAGGATGCTGCGCAGTTTCATGCAGCTCAGTGTCCAGACCCATGTGATTGAGTTTGTCGATGAGCCACTCTGCACAAGCACGTACATCGCCGCTGTGATTGGAGTCCGTTGAGATACTGGCAAAACGTAAAAATGAGAACAAATCTTCAAGCTGTTTGGTCATGACTTATGTTTTGAACTCAGCGTGTCAGGGGGGCAAGCATCAAATAGGAATCATCATCTAGTGGGCGAAAGATTCATGAATTCGTGGTTTTAAAAGTGCCCAATTACGTGCAGGATCAGCTTTGATGTCACGCCGGTATCCGCTCATCTTTAATCCTAGTGCTCGCAGCCAGCGAGGGCGGAGGACACTGCGTTTCCTGATGACACATGCCCAGTTGTTTGTACTCTATGCCAGCCGCAGTGCTGAGGATGCTAAGGAGCTAGCTTCAAAGCTCGCCGCTGACGGTGAGCCCATTGTGGTGGCAGCTGGCGGAGACGGCACGCTCAATGCCGTTGTCCAGGGCCTGACGGGCACGGGCACCGCGCTTGGTGTTTTGCCAGCGGGAACGATGAATGTTTTTGCCCGTGAGCTTGGCTTGCCTCATAACAGCCTGAAGAAATCGCTCGAGGTTCTGCAGGCTGGGTTTATCAAGGAGGTCGATCTATTTGAAGCCAATGGCAGGCCCTTTATGCAGATGGCGGGCATCGGCTTTGATGCCCAGGTCATCGAGGAGACCACCTGGGAGCAGAAAAAGATCCTCGGACCGATGGCCTATATTATGACCGCGATGAAGGTGCTCGGTGACAAGCCTCCCAAGATGCGCATCATTTGTGATGATGGTCACGTAGAAGAAGGGTTTTGTGCGCTTGCGGGCAATGGCTCACTCTACGGTGGCCAGGTGAAACTTTTCCGAAAAGCGGACCACGCTGACGACATGCTCGACATGCTGGTGTTCACCGAGGCCGGCTACAAACTCATCCGTGACTCCGTTAAGGGTCTTGCTACAGGTGCCATTGACGCTGGCAATTCCTCGGTAAAGTACCTGCAGTCCAAAAGCTATGAAATCCACTGTGACCGAGAGGTGCCAATGGAGGTAGATGGTGAATATATTGGTAGGGTTGAAAATATCTCACTGACACCCGCCCTCAGGAAATTGAGAGTGGTTGCACCTGAGAACCCCAAGGATGGTATTTTCACCACCGTGGTGAAAACTCTGGTAAAGATACCGCGCCGGGGAGACGAGACCGCATAAACAGGATAATCTTGATCAAGGATGAGTGATTCAAACAGTGATCAGCCAGCAGCTGAGGAACATGCAACGGAGCAATGTGCAGCTGAAGAGAGCCAAGCTGCGGATGGAGTGATTCAGAAACGGTCCCGCCTGATGGTCTGGCTGAGGAGAGCCTTGCTCACTGGTTTTATGCTCTTTGTGCTTTTTGTGGGTTTCATCTGGTATGCCAACTTCGCCGCCACCCGTGCAGGAAAGGGCATCTTGTTTGATGATGTCAATGATGTGCCGGTGCAGCGTGCTGGGCTTGTGTTCGGCTGCTCGCATAAGCTGGGCACCCGGGATAACCTCTACTTTAAGTATCGCATCCAAGCAGCCGCAGAGCTGTGGCATGCCGGTAAGGTGGATTTCCTGATCGTCTCGGGTGATAACCGGGAGAAGTATTACAACGAGCCGGTCACCATGAGGAAAGCACTGGTCAAGGCGGGTGTTCCTTATGACAGGATTGTCTGTGACTACGCCGGCCTGCGCACGCTAGACTCCGTAGTGCGAGCCCATAAGATCTTCGGGCTCAGTGAGCTGACCCTAGTTAGCCAGAAGTTTCAGAATGAGCGAGCGGCCTATATTGCCAAAGCCAACGGCATGACCGTCTATGGCTACAACGCACGTGATGTCGAAGGCTACGCCGCACGGAAGACCGAAGACCGCGAGGTGCTCGCCCGGGTGAAGATGTGGCTGGATGTCAACATCACCAACCAACAGCCCAAGCACCTCGGTAATAAAGAGCCCATCCTGTAGGGATCTCAAGCTCTGCGTAGGCGCAGAGCTGATGAAGGATGTCGGATGAGCGATAGCCGCTAGCGGCGATATATGATGGCGGATGAATGATGGCGGATAGCCGCGTTGCGGCTTTTGAAGCGTGGAACAGGATGAGTGGTCGCTTGACGCCCGATCCCTCATCATTCATCAGAAATCCGCCATCAGCCCGCACAGGGCTTGCGGCTCCCCACTTGAACTCGAACTCTCAACTCGAACTGCCGCAACGCGGCTAGCATCACCCAAAAGGGGGGTAGACAGCATTTAAAAAAACCGATATCATTTCAGGCGAATTAGATAAGTTTATATTAATTATTAAGTAATCAAAAAGAATTGATGCTTCTGCGATTCTCAGCTTCAGCATCAAACATCACCCCCTCGCTCATACCTAACATCCACACTATATTATGAAACCCACACATCACTATATTATGAAACCCACACATCACCCACGCGCCGTTTCTCTATCATCGGCAAGCTTGTGCACATTGATTTTAACTGGGCTTTGTTCCGTTGCATTTAATATGTCCATCCAAGCCCAAAATGACCGTTACTTCTGGAAAGGCGGAAGCAACGACTTTATGACCTGGTGGAACGGTGAAAACAATGCCCCATCGAACGAAGCTCCTGGGTTAAACTTCCACAGCTCTGGGGGTTCCAGAAATGCGATAGTCCAGGGCTCGGGCGATGTTGTAAATCTGAATAACGATTACACAGCTAATTACTCTTTCAATAATCTGGTTATACGTAGCGGTGCGACGATGAATATCAATGGTAATCTTGATATCGCCACAGCCCCGACAAACTTGAACCTTGCGAGCGGAGGAACCTACAACCATAATGCCTACACTGTTCAAGCAAATGCTTTAACAGGCGGCGACGGAACATATAATCTAAACAGTGGGGGCGCCTTGGTGCTTACCAATGGTTTGGCTGCTTCTGACGCTGCATATAATTTCAACTTCGGCACGGGTGGCAATGGTGAAAACGTATCACTGACAGCCAATAATGTACAGATTGACAATGCAAATGACGTTGTTTTTACGGTCGGCTCGGGTTCCAATCTTACTCTCACCGGCTCTGGTAGTAACTTCGCCGATGGTTTTGCGGTCAATGGCGGTACCCTTCAATTGGGCAATGGTGGTGCTGGCGGCTCAATTGACACCAGTTATGCTCTTGATTTGGCAAATGGCGGTGAATTGATCGTCAACCGGACTGACACAGTTACTCAGGGAACAGATTTCAGCACAGCCGCGATTACCGGAGCAGGAACTATTGCTCATCATGGCACCGGCACCCTCATTTTGGATCGTGCCAACAGCCTCGGCACCGGCATGACGCACATTGGTGATTTGGCAGGATCAGAT
The DNA here is from genome assembly GCA_002292185.1 of Akkermansiaceae bacterium UBA985. Classification (GTDB taxonomy): domain Bacteria; phylum Verrucomicrobiota; class Verrucomicrobiia; order Verrucomicrobiales; family Akkermansiaceae; genus Oceaniferula. The sequence continues at coordinate 12,866 of DBBL01000197.1, forward strand.
TCGGCCACCCGCGTTTTGGAAATTCGGGACAATAGCTCATTAGGGTCCGGTCAAATTACATTCTACAAGGGAGGCACCCTGGATTTGGGAGCCGACGCATTGACGGTGAGCAATTTCATTTTCAATGGCAACTACAGCAGTGGCACCAAGACAATCAAGCTGGATTCGGATGAAGCCGGCCACACTGGCACGATTGCTGGCGCTATGATTATCCAGAATGGAACTGCTGGCTCATTTGAAGTGGAAGTCGGTGCTGCTGACACTCTCACCATGAGTGGAACTATCGGCAATTATGCTAATGGTGGCGCAGGTATTACCAAAACTGGTGATGGCACGCTCATCCTCTCAGGCACGAACACCTACAAAGGTGCTACTACTGTTAACGCCGGTGTCCTGAAGCTCTCCGGTGGCAGCGCCATCGACGATATCCGGGATGTCGTCGTTGGCATTGATGGCACGCTGGATCTCAACGACAGCAATGAAACCATCAACCGCCTGACTGGCTCGGGCACGGTTGACAACACCGCTGCTGGAACAGCAACGCTGATCGTGGGTTCTAACGGTAATGATGCAACCTTCGATGGCACGATCACAGATACTGGTGCCGCGCTGAAATTCAGAAAGACAGGCTCTGGAACGCAGACCTTAACCGCAGCCAGCACCTATTCCGATGGTACCGACATCTACAATGGAACCATCGTTGCCAACGATTCTGCAGCGCTCGGTACGGGACAGATCTATATGGGGGTCACCGCCGGCGCCACTCAAACCCTCGCCATCGGTGCAGGCGGTCTGGACATTGCCAATACCTTCTTCCTGCAAAACAGCAACTCCACTCATGAGATCAAATTTGATGTCGATGGGTCCAATGCTTCTACCTTGTCGGGTAATATGACTAATCAGGTGGACTATGCTGGCGAGTGGGACGTTATTGTTGGCGCGGATGACACCCTCACCCTGAGTGGCAACCTTTCGAGTGGAAGTGCCGGAAACTCAGGGATAGACAAGGATGGTCTTGGTACATTGGTGCTCTCCGGGGCTAACACCTACAAAGGAAAAACGAGAATCAATGAAGGAACACTCTCCCTTGCCACGGGATATACACACAGCCGCGCTGGAGACTATGAGGTTGTGGGCGGCACTCTGAAAATCGCTCACGGCGTCGACATCAGCACTCACGCCATGACCATCGACCTCGGTGGCGTCATCAGCCCCGGTAACTCACCAGGAACGGCCATTACAGGTAATCAGACCTGGAACGATGGTGGTGCTTATCTCTGGGAAATCAATGACATGGCTGGAGGAAAGGGAGTTGACTCAGGCTGGGACTGGCTCGACATCCAGGGCACACTGGACATCAACGCCACCTTTGACATCCTGATCACCTCGCTCGACCTGTCCAACAACTCGGGCCTGGCAGATGGCTTTGATACCACCGGCCTCTCCTACCTGGATCCCTATGCCTCCTTTATCATTGCCACAGCCACGGGTGGAGTCACTGGTTTTGATGCCAGCGCGTTCAATCTCATTGATAGCTCCTTCCTCAACCCCAAGGTGGGCTGGAGTATCAGCTTGGACGAGATTAACAACGACATCGTGCTCAACGCCTTCTTCGTGCCCGAGCCTAGCTCAACAGCACTTCTCGGCCTTGGCGGACTCGCCCTCATGCTGCGCAGGAAGCGCAGCTGATTCCTGATGAAGGATGAGCGATAGCCGCGACGCGGCCAGATGCTACTTCAACTTAAACTCTCAAAAAGCCCTGCC
>DBBL01000054.1 GCA_002292185.1 Akkermansiaceae bacterium UBA985
TCACTATTCTAAATTCACTATTCTTCCCGCCGCACAGCCGGCTAATTCATCATGAAAAACATCCTCTTACTCCTGCCCCTATTCGCAGCCTCCATTACCCTCTGCCTTGCTGAGGAAGCCAAGCCCAACCTCGATGACCCCGCCACACTCGAGAAGATTGTTGAAAAGGCAATCGATGGCGACATGCTGGAAAAACGCACCGTAGATGGACATCGCCTGTCCTTCGCCCGGAATAGTGAGACTCCCTACTCAGGCTGGGTCAAGCTTCTGCATGGCAATGCTCAGGTGAGGTGGCTAGGCAAATACAAGGACGGCAAGGCAATCGGCCTCATCACCGTGTGGTATGAGCACCTCCAGAAGCAGCGGGAAACCATGCTCAAGAACGGCAAGCAAATCTGGTTCCGCACATGGTATACGGACGGGCAGAAAGCAAGAGAAGTTCATTACAACGATGACAAGCCATGGTCAGCCAAGACGTGGAAGCCTGACGGAACACCCTGTCCGGACACTGACCTCAAGGATGGGAATGGCGCCCTCTTTCAGTATTATGATAATGGACAGAAAGCGATGGAAGAAAACTTCATCAACGGCAATGAGCATGGCAACAACAGAAGTTGGAATGAGAACGGCCAGAAAATTTACGAATCTCCCCGTAAGGACGGCAAGGCATACGGCACCACAACCACATGTTATGAAAACGGGCAAAAGCGAAATGAAATTAACTACAAGGAAGGTAAAAAGCACGGCCTTGAAACTCGCTGGGGCAAAGAAGGCAACATCACCAGCCAGATCAGGTATAAGAACGGCAAGCAGGTCGAGAAAGTCAAGTAACCCTCCATTCACTATTCTTTCCGCCACAAAGTGGCCAACTTAAACTCGAACTCTAAACTCGAACTCAAACTGCCGGCATCATCATCTCATCCACAATCCACGGACTGGCCCTTGGCCTGAGATATGACACCTCTCTGAGATATGGCCAAAGCTTCGGGACCTTCGAGAGCTACTCCTTTGCTGGAGGCGCAAGATAAACCGAGCCAAAGTTCCTGCTAAACCTGCGGCACCATATTGAAATGACTTGATACTGCTTGGTCTCAAATTCTACATCCAAAAGATAGTTTTGGTCTCCAAGGTTACCTTTCAATGCTGACAATTTAATAAAGCCCCCGCTCGCCACCGTTGCCTTGAGCTCACTATTTTCGGTAGAGTCAGTCTTCACGGCATACACAAACAGATCAGGCCCGTTAGAAACTTCAAAATCTGTAAAGGTAAGATTAAGCTTATCGTTGATCCTGCTCAAAAATGCATTTCCCGAAATCGTGTAAGTACTATCACCCTGCACAAAAGAGCCACTACCCAGAAGCTTGGAGCTTTTCTCTACGGAAGAGGATGCCTCAGTCACCGGTTCTGAAATGAGCTCCGTGACCGCATCCGGAATATCCTCTGTCACCTCCTTGTTCGTGAAGATCGCCTGAATGCCGAAAAACCCGAAAACAAGCCAAGTAAAAAAGCCAATGGCGAGAAGCAGGAGAGATATTTTAGTGATATTATTCATAGGATAGGGTGTGCTGGTGATTAAATATTCAAGAATGCTCCCTACTACGGGTGCTCCGGTCAACCCTCCCCCTGCCCTGCATCCGGTGAAGTCTCCTCGCTCGGCTCGGATTCCGGCTCGTCCTCGCCCGCAGCATTGAGCTCTTCCCTCACCTGAGGGGCGAGGCCGCATAGCTCCCAGATGGAAGCACTCCAATCTTCACTATTGAGCAGCTGCTGGATAGTTTCCGGATCAATAGCTAGGTGCCTAGATTGGGTGAATAAATTACCATTTTGATCGAGCTCCTCGCTAATCACTTGCACCTTGCCAGCTGCTACTTGTCCAGAGAAACCAGAAACTGCTTCTTTTACCGCTTCATTTACTCCTGGCAGAGTGACCTCAAAGCCATCCTCAATCAACGCAACCTTCCTGACCTTCCTGCCCTCGGGGTGTGCGGCATAAATGCAGAACCTGTGCGGAGCCTTCCTTGTATCGACAGCGATCACCCCGTCATCGAAGTAATAGACAAGACCACCATCCGTTTGATGCTCTCCATTCAGCTCTGTTTGATCTACCACCTTTTCACTGGGCTCCCCGAACACCATCGCGAAAACAAAGGTTGATAGCATCGGCGCAATCAACAGATAGGTGGGAGCGACAATCAGGCTGACCAGGAGAATAAGCACCCCCTGTAGCGTGCCGCCTCTCGTGATAGCGATAATGCCAAGCACGAAAGTAGCCACCAATACGGGGAAAGCGATGAACCAGGTCAGCAAGCCGATTGCCGGTATCAAGGCAATCAAGCAGATTACCCCGATGATGATCCAGGCTGCTCGTGCAAGCCCTTTGTAGTTTTGATCTGAGTTTGTGTTATCTTCCATATCTTTGTGTTGTTGCTGGGTATCGTTGAAACTGATGACCTTATAGCCACACAATCTCAAAATTCTCGCAACAGCACAATTACAAAACAAGCCTCAGATTGTAGAGAGGCCAACTAAAAACTAAGAACCAAGAACACTGCGCAGCGGCTAACTGCCACGCAGTGGCCAACACATCAGAGCATCTACTCCTTAGGCTTCTCTTCAATCCACGGACTTACCCCTTTCCGAGTTATCAATCAATAATAAAGCACCCATCTCGGGAAATGGTGTTCTCATTCCAATGAATTCGATACGCATACTCATAATCTAGGTCATGGTCCTGTGTACGAATGAAAATCACTGTAGCTGGGGTCATCGTTTCGCACTTAGCCTCTTCCATGAAGTAGGTTTTTTGGTAATCAGCTGATCTCCATTCATATAGCTTAATCCTCCCGTCTTGATACCTTCCTAGTTTTCGTTCCCTAGTAACTCTGAGAGTGAGATCAGTTCCATTTATCTCTTTCCGCTCTTCTCCCTCACGCCATGGAGGTGTATATAAAAACGATGAGGTTTCACATTCAACAATACTAGCCTCAACAAGTTTTCCGTAGTCGGAGATGTAATAGTATTTTGTGTGGATATGAAAAGAAAATGCCAACAAAACGAGAACCCCCAAAAAACACCATGCGTACCTCATTGGCACTTTAATCAGTATTACTATAGCACCAGACATTGCGCCAATAATGAGACCTACAAGGCCCCAAAAGATAGCGCCTAATAGCCAAAGATTCGATCCTTCCGCTAGCCCAATAACTGCAGTCCATAAAAAACCCGCCGCGGCGTATGCAGTGCAGATGATGCTAAATGTTGCGGATTTGCTTTTGATAGTGTGCTTCATTGGTTTCATGTTTTTGTTTTTGGTTCTGCCGAAGGCACCCCGATGAAGTCGGTGGTTGGTTCTTGGTTAGCCACAGTGTGGCAGTTTGAGTAGAGGCCAACACATCAGAGCATCTACTNNCTACTCCTTAGGCTTCTCTTCAATTTCCACCGAGCCTCCGCCCTCGCTGCTCGAACTCGTAGCCCCAACAGACTGCGGCAGAGCGGGTGGTTTATTGTATGATGCAGTTTTGACATCATTATCATCAAAAAATTCCGAACTCGTAGGCTTACCCAAAAATAGCGATGGCAGAAAGAGTATACTCATGCCGATAAAAAACCAAACGAATCCGTTGGCCCAAATCTCAACCAGCATCAATTCTTCTACATCATCATAATACCTGGCGCGTAAAAAAGTCATCACGGCCTGAAATACAAACACACAGGAGAACCAGCCCCATGCCGGCCTGAGATTGCTAGCAGATTCCAATTTCTTGTGATTGAACGATAAAAAGACAAGAACAAGCAATTGAATGAGGATAATCCAAGTCATAATAGTAGTGTTAGTTAGTTAGTTAGTTAGCTGATTGATTGCTTGGGGGCTAATGATCAGTCACGCGCATCATTGAGCTAGTAAAGCTCAGCGGGTTGCCGCG
>DBBL01000162.1 GCA_002292185.1 Akkermansiaceae bacterium UBA985
CTGGGTTCAACCAGCACAGGCTCGCGATAACCACCATCTTCCGTTTTAAAATGTAAATTCTGCTCGTCGTCACTGGCATCAGGTTCGGCAGCTTGAGCTTCCTCAGCATTCATCTCCTCCATTGACTTCTCGCCGGTGCGTTCCAGCTCATCTTCGCTAACTTCCAAAATCCCAAGAAGGCTGCCCACGGCATAACTCACCCCCTCTTCAGCAAGAATTTCGGTCACCTCACCTGCACATAGCGCCGTCACCCCCATCGTCGCTTTATTGGTCTCCACCTCAATAACTTCTTGGTCTGAAACCACCTTATCGCCTACGGCAATGTTAAGCCGTATAATCGTAGCCTCGGCAATCGACTCGCCGAGCTGGGGCATCATAATAGGAACTTTAGGCATGATTTTATGGGTTGCTTAATTTTAGTAAAAATAGACGTAATTATCAGTAATCCAACAACTTACGAAGCTCTTCGGCTATGGATTCTGGCGTCGGGCGATGTGATGACCATAACTTGGGATGATACGGTATCGGCGTGTCTTTAGAATTGAGTCTTACCGGAGGAGCATCGAGCAGGTGGAAGCCGTCTGCACAGACGCGAGAAACCACTTCGGCCGTTACCCCACCCCACGGAAACGCCTCGCCCAGGGCAAGTAATCTGCCAGTACGAGCGACAGAGGCGATAATAGTGTCCGTATCGAGAGGTTTGACTGATCGCAGGTCAACGACCTCAATTTCCCAGCCACCGTCTTTATAGAGCATCTCAGCGGCACGAACGGCCTCGTGAACCATCGCACTGTAGGTGACCACCGTCGCATGTTTACCAGGGCGCGTGATTCTCGCCTGACCAATGGGCAATCGGTCTCCTGATAAATCTTTGGATTTCAGCCAACGATACAAAAACTTGTGCTCACAATAGATCACGGGGTCATTCATCGCGATAGAATCCAGCAGCATACTGTGCGCATCAGCTACCGTTGCCGGCGTGACCACAACCAGTCCTGGGTAATGAGAGTAGATGGCCTCCATGCTCTGGCTATGAAAAGGTCCAGAACCAGGGGTTCCCCCCGATGGCAGGCGCATCGTAAGTGGCACCGGCACACCCGTTCGGTAATAATGCGTCGCTGCCTGATTGATGATCTGGTTTAACGCGACAGAGGAAAAATCAGCAAATTGCATTTCAAGAACGGGCCTCGCTCCCTCAATGGCAGCGCCAATGGCAACGCCAGCCATCGCATCTTCACTAATGGGAGCATCTAATACCCGGCCAGGATACTTTTCCTGCAAACCTTTGGTCGCCTTAAAGGCACCACCAAATTTACCGATATCTTGCCCGTAGAGGAAAACATCAGGATCTCGCTCCATGGCCTCATCGAGGGCCGCGTGGATAGCGTCTATGTAAGTAACATCACTCATTATTATCTCTGCATTTGCATCTCAGGATTTGAGTATGCCATCCAATCATCCTTGTAGGGGTCAGGGCCGTCTTCCTTCTGAGCGATCGCCACTGCCTGCTGCACTTGATCGGCAGCCTCTTGCTGCCATTGCTCGATTTCTTCTACTGTTGCGAAACCACCCTCTATAAGCTGTTTGATTCCAACCTCGATACTATCACGCCCTAGCCCAGAGCTTTTGAGCGCTGCATCGACATAGGAGCCGTCATCATGCTCGCCATGCCCCGTGAGCCTGAGCATCGATGCTACAACAAGCTGAGGGCCGTCACCCTCACGGGCTCGAGCCACCGCCTCATTCATCACTTTGATGCAGGCCAGCATATCTGTTCCATCCACACTGTGACCACGCACCCCATATCCTACAGCCTTGTCGACGAGATCACGGCAGGCAAACTGCCGGTCATTCGGAGTCGAATAAGCATACTGATTATTGGCGACCGTTAAGATCAGGGGCAATTTTTCGACTGCGGCAGTATTCAACCCCTCGTGAAATGCTCCCGTGGAGGTGCAACCATCACCCACGCAAGTAGCGCCGACCACCCCATCTAACTCACCCTTGAGGCGCTTTGCCAGGAGCATACCTGCAACAACAGGTATAGCCGCTCCTAGGTGAGAAATCATCGCCAACATTCCTTCAGCTGGCCGACCTCGGTGAATATTACCATCCCTGCCCCGCATCGGCCCTTTGACAGAACCTAGGTAGGTGCGGGTGCAATCTAAAATTTCTTCACCAAATGCGGTGCGTCCTGCTTGGTCACGAATCAGAGGTGCGTAGACATCTCGCCCCTTCTCCAAACAAGCGGCCATCGAAGCACTGACAGCCTCCTGACCTTTACCAAGATAAACTCCCCCTACTATTTTCCCTGCCTTATAGAGACTTCCCAATTTATTCTCAAGAACACGAGCCGTGAGCATCGCATTAAATACTCGCCGCACGTGATTACGCTCTAAGCTTTGGTCGAGATCTTTGGGGGTATCGTCCATACAATCTAGGCGGGGGTATTATTGGGTGGGTAAGGTATCTTACGCTGACTGCGAAGATTGAAGATTTGCCTCCTCTGAGTTATGACAAACTCTCAGGGCACGACCTCATCTTAAAGACAGCAAGCCCTTAGCTGCAATAGCATTCTTTGTTAACATTCTTTGTTAAAGAACCACGGCTTACTTACAAGAAACCATTGCATTAGCTAGACATTGTCTGCATAAAAAGCTCTCCCTTATCACTAAGCGAAAATTATTGAACCATGGAAACAACACTACTCATCCTCGCAGCAGGCATGGGCAGCCGATACGGCGGCCTCAAACAGATGGACCCGATGGGCCCTGATGGCGAAACCGTGCTCGATTATTCTGTCTATGATGCAATCCGTGCAGGCTTCAAGCGAGTCGTATTCATCATCCGCGAAGACTTTGCCCAGGCCTTCAGAGAAGGCGTAGGAGCTCGGTTCGAAGGTAAAATCGAAGTGGACTACGCATTTCAGAAGCTTGACGATCTGCCCGATGGTTTCAGCGTCCCTGAAGGTCGTGAAAAACCATGGGGAACCACCCACGCCATCCGAGCAGCGAGAAACGCGGTCAGCGGGCCCTTCGCGGTCATCAACGCAGATGATTTTTACGGAGCTGACGCCTACCAAAGGATCGCAGCCTATTTCAGAGAGTCCAGTGACTCCGACGACTCCATGTCCCACTACTGCATGGTCGGCTACCACATCAACAAGACTTTATCCGATCATGGTGATGTCAATCGCGGCATTTGCTCGGAAAATGACGGCCTGCTCAGCGAAGTCGAAGAAATCACTGAAATCAAGAGGGAACAAGACGGCAAAATTTACGGCAACCAATTGGACGGCACCCGCATTGAAATTGATGAACATGCTCTTGCCTCAATGAATTTCTGGGGCTTCAACCATGAATTCTTCGCCCAGCTTGAAGAACATTTCATTCAATTTCTTAAGGAATCTGGCAATGAGCTCAAATCCGAATGCTACATCCCAACACTCGTTGATGATTTGATTAGCCAGAAAAAAGCCGACTGCCGCCTCCTTGAGACCACCAGCTCTTGGTTTGGCGTCACCTACCCTGATGATAAACCGCATGTCGTTGATGCCATTAAGCAACTGGTCAACCAAGGCACCTACCCCAGCCCTCTAAGTTAGCATCAAGGCTATGGAGACTAGCGATTACCCAATCGAGCATAACTCATCCTACCCAGGTGACTCAGGACTTTCCATCCACCTCGATGGGGTTATATTTTAGATCCCCACTGATCATGAAGAAGTTTTTAGGTATTTTCTCAGGCATTGCCACCATGCTGACTCTCCTTGCTAGCTTATCGCAAGGTCATGGTCCGCTTGATAATGGTGATGCCAAGTTTTTGAGCTACACCTTAGCTCAAACGATCGCGATTACGCCAAAAAGCCCAAATAACTCAACAACGCAAACAAAGCCAAAGGTAGCTGATCAGGTAAAGTCAGTCAACATTCCTGCAAATCCTGATGCACGCGTCACCGTGCTCGGATATCATGATTTTTCTTCAACCAAAGACGCTACGGAGATGCTCATCTCGACGGGCAAGTTCCGACGCCAAATGCAAGCGATCAAAGATCTTGGCCTAAATGTAATTAGCTTAGAGGATTTTACGGCGTGGAAACGTGGAGAGAAAACCATCGAAGACCGCTCCGTTCTTATCACCATCGACGATGGTTGGAAATCAATCTACACAGATGCTTTTCCTATTCTTAAGGAAATGGGATTTCCATTCACCATCTTCCTCTACACCAATTACATCAATGGAGGCAGCAACGCACTCACCACATCGATGATCAAGGAAATGCAAAAACATGGCTGCTCCATTGGCAGCCACTCCGTTTCCCACCCATACCCTGCAGCTGTAAAATCAGAACGGGCCAAAGGAGAAGCTACGTTCAAATCCTACCTTCAGAAAGAAATGGGGCAGTCACGCAAAACGCTTCAAAAGCAATTTGGCAGCAACATCTCATGCTACGCTTATCCAGGAGGATTTGTGACCGGTGAAATGCTTCCCATCGCTTCCGAACAAGGCTACGAGTGCCTGTTTACTGTTCTCCCCGGTAAAACGACCCGCTCAACATCGAATTTCACCATTCCAAGGTACATCATCCTTGGAACACATGATTACATCTTCCGTAACGCAACCAGCTTCAAAGCCACCAAGACGTCTGCGGCAACCGTTGGCGCCATCGTTCAAACCACCCCACATCCTGTCATTCCTGAGCCTGGTTCTATCATCTCAACTAGACTACCTAGTATCTCCGTTGATCTTTCCAAGGTAGAGAATATTGATGCTGATTCTATTATTATGCGTGTAGCCGGCTTTGGCAAAGTTCCCGTTCAATACGATCCCGCTCGTAAAATTGCCCAATGGAAGGTAAGTCGTCGTCTACGCAGCCGCGCCTGCGAGGTCAGCGTCCAATGGCGCTCCCTAGGCAATACGGAATACGACAAAGCGATGACTTGGATTTTTCTCGTTAACCGAGAAGCCGCCTACCAACTTAAATAATCTCCACAACCTAAAACATTATGTTCTCATCATTATCAGACAGCCTCGACAAAACCTTCAGAAATCTGCGAGGTGTCGGCAAAATCTCCGAGAAAAACATCACCGACGCACTACGTGAGATTCGTCTCGCACTGCTTGAAGCAGACGTTGAATTTAGCGTAGCCAAAGATTTCATCGCCAAAGTCAGAGAGAAATCCATGGGCATTGATGTGCTCAAGTCCATCAAGCCCGGCGAGCAAATCGTCAAAATATTTAATGATGAGCTCACCGAACTATTAGGTAGTGATGCTGCCCCACTGAACCTCAATCCTCCGGCACACATCCTCCTCTGTGGACTCAACGGCGCAGGAAAAACGACCACTTCAGGCAAGTTAGCTCTACGTCTCAAAAAAGAAGGACGCCGCCCCTTACTGATTGCCTGTGACCTCTACAGGCCAGCCGCCATCGACCAACTAGCGACACTTGCCAAGCAGATCGACGTCCCCTGCTTCACTCCCGAAGCCGGTGAGAAAAACCTCGTCAAGGTAGCCAAGCAAGCACTGAAATGGGCCAAAACACAAAACGGAACTACCCTCATTTTTGATACCGCCGGCCGTCAGGAAATTGACGAAAAGCTGGTTGCTGAGCTCAAGGATTTACACAAGCTCGTCGATCCTAGCGAAACTCTACTCGTCGCTGATTCTGCAACAGGCCAACAAGCTGTTTCAGTCGCCAAGCACTTTGATGACGCAGTGGGCATTACCGGTATCATCCTGACCAAGCTCGACGGCGACGCTCGTGGTGGTGCTGCACTCTCGATGCGTGCCGTTACAGGCAAACCTATCAAGTTTATCGGTGAAGGAGAAAAGCTAGAACAGCTCAGCGTATTCCACCCAGACCGCATGGCCAGCCGCATCCTCGGCATGGGAGACGTTGTCAGCATGGTCGAAACGGCAGCTGAGAATATTGACGAAGAGGAGGCCATGAATGCGGCCAAACGACTTCAGTCAGGCAAGTTTGACTTCAATGACTTTCTCGACCAGATGAACATGCTCCGCAAGCTAGGTCCTCTTGATGGGTTAATGGGCATGCTTCCTGGCTTCAGTAAAATTAAGAAGCAAATTCCAGCCGACGCATTTGATGAAAACCGTATGAAGCGCATGGAGGCTATCGTACTTTCCATGACCCAACGGGAAAGGTCAACCCCACAACTCATCAAAGGCACACGCCGCAAAAGAATCGCTGCAGGATCAGGAAATACCATCATTGAGGTCAATCGCTTCATCAAGCAGTTTACTCAAATGCGCAAAATGATGAAATCCAAGGGCAAGATGAAAGAAATGATGAAGCAACTTGGCGGCATGGATGACATGGGCGACATGATGGGAGGCATGGGTGGCGGCGGCAAATTACCAAAGCTCCCCTTCTAATTACGGCCCTAATTACGGTCCTAATTACGGTCCTAATCACTCAGACCTGCCCAGCATTCTGTTGGTGTCCTTGACCCCTAGCCCTTGCTGCTCTTTCCAATCAATAATATCGGGCTGCTTATACACACGCCTACGCACATCCGTTTCCGCATCACTGGGATGTTTCAAGCGGCCTGAATCCTGCTCGAGTGCGGTTGATTTAGCATAATCACTCGTCTGATACGTTTGCCCCTCTGCACGCGCCTGCTTGCCTTCAGCTAAAGCCTGCTTGCGCACAAACCATGGCTCCATCTTATATTGATTGGCATCCGTGTTGCCATGATATTGCTTCCGTTCAAAAGCAGTATCCCCTCCCCATCTTTTTTTAGCATAAGAATTTGTTGTGTAATCCTTGCCGCTGAAATCCTGGTTTGCACTCATGCTGCTGGTTTTACCCTCAAAGGAACTGCGGCGATCGGATTTCATCTGTGGGTTTCCATCCTTATCCTTACCCACACTAAAACGTTCTGGATTACCCCACGGATCGAGCCTGAGCTGTGATTTACTCACAGTCCTCTTACTTGCACATGCGCCCAGACAAAGCAGGGCAATCATGCAGACAAGCAGACTTTTTGACCAAAACATGATGTCATCAAGATGCCATCTATTGTCCGCTGCATCAAGTAAGGATTTTAGCCTGTATAAGATAAACAAAAATTATACGTGCCTCGGATTCACTTTTTGGGTTCCATGCAAGCATGAGTGAGCCAGTAACTGCCAAGTCACAGCTAAGATCCGAAATCAGAGCGTGCTTAGCTGCCATTTCAGCAGAGACGATTCAATCAAGCTCAATAGCGATCGCAAAACATATCGCAGCTGCTGAAGATCTTCTTAGTGGAATGAACACCATCGGCCTATACTCTGCAATCCATCAGGAGATCTCACTCTCAGCTCTGCACCAGCTATTGCCCGAGAAAAAATTCGTCTACCCTCTTTGTCAACCTGGCAACCAGCTCACGTTTCATCTAGTCCCAGAAAGCAAACAACTGTTAGCGAACTCCATGCAGATTCTCGAACCTCAGCCAAGCGTGCACCCTGAAATAAACATCACCGAGATAGACCTGATCATTTGCCCTGGACTTGCCTTTGGCATGGACGGCTCCAGGCTGGGCCGCGGGCAAGGTTATTATGATCGAGCCCTAGAGCATTTCAAAGGCCTCAAGCTAGGCGCCGCTTTTGAAAAGCAAATCAAGGCAAGTGTTCCACATGCCCGCCACGACGCGATGATGAATTATCTCGTAAGTGAGACAGGCGTCTTCGCTACCACACCTTTGCAAGAATAGAGCTCTGCAAGTCGTCCATGATTGCACTCTGCTTGTCGGTTGCGTCATCATAGCCCGCCAGATGCAGTAAGCCATGGACAATATAGAGCATCAGCTCCCGCTCAAAATCATTCGCATATTCACGCGCCTGAGATTTTGCTGTCTCCACGCTGACGTGAATTTCCCCATGACCAAATGTAATCACATCCGTGGGCCCTGGTATCTGCATGAATTGGAGGTGAAGATCAGCAATGGTATCATCATCGACAAAGCTAACTTCGACCTCTTCAAGCCCGTGCAAATCAGAACCTTTCTTAGCTATTCGGAGCGCCTCTGACACAGCTTTACAACCAGAGGAGTGCAGCCTCCTAGAAAGGTCTGCTGACAGAGGAATGACTTTTTGGTGATTGTAGACGTTCAGATCGGGCATGAATAAAAATCGTCCTATACATTCAGGCTTTCACCTTCTCAACCACAGCCTCCTTCTTATCTTTTTTCTCAGCACGAGAAGCTGATTTACTACCCTTTTTATTCTGCCCGTCTTCCTTAGGGTAATTAATTCTCGAATGCATCATGCTCCGAATCGTTGAAGCAAAGCTCTTGCAGATTTTTTTGATATCACTCATCGCTAGATCACTACCATCAAGTTGCCCATCGGTTACCCGAGCCATGACAATCTCGTTGACGAGGTTGCGTATTTTTTCAGGTGTAGGCTTTTTCAAACTTCGTGAGGCACTCTCTACGGCATCAGCAAGGCTAATGATCGCGCTTTCACGGCTAATGGGGCATGGGCCAGGATAGCGGAAATTCTTTCGATCCACCTCGGGGATATCCTCCTTGTTTTCCAAGCCTCCCTCGACTTTCTTGGCCATATCATCACGCTGCTCCATTGCCTTGTGATAGAAGTATTGCACCAGTGAATCACCGTGATGCTCGCGGATAACCTCAACAATCTTAGGGTTGAGTTTGTGCTTAATGGCCATATCAACACCGTCCTTCACATGAGCAATGATCACAATGGCACTCATCGTAGGCGTCAACGTATCGTGAGGATTTCGATCGCCCTGATTCTCAATGAAATACTCTGGTTTGCTAAGCTTACCGATATCATGAAAATATGAGCAAACACGACACATGGCAGCATTGGCACCCACCTCCTCCGCTGCAGACTCAGCCAGTGTGGCAACCACCATACTGTGATGATACGTCCCGGGTGCTTCGAGTTGCAGCTTGCGCAGCAGCTTATGGTTAAGGTCACTGAGTTCGAGCCAACTAATATTAGTCGTGATAGCAAAGAGACTCTCGAGCGCTGGCAACAAACCACTGACCAACATTCCCGTTAATAGTCCGATCGAGACAGGCAGTAATGTTTTCCCTAGAACAACAGACAGGCCATTGCCCTGCATCATCTCGGAAAAATCGATTTTATCAAAAGCCAATGCCAGAATAAAAGCCGTCAGACCAACATAGAAACCGGCCCTCAGCAAGCTACCGCGTCGACGCACAGAGCGGGTTAACACAACTGCCACTACTCCAGTGATCAGCCCCGTGATAAGGAAGAAAAACACATCATCCACAGGAACCAGCATAGCTCCAAACAGGCTCACGCTAAGAGCAGAAAAGACACCAGCATGTCTGCCACAAAGAACAGAAGCAATCATCGGCGCAAAGGCCAAGGGAGGTAACAAGATCCTATAATCAGCAGACCAAGCATTCACATCGATAATATGAATAGCAATCCTCACCAGCACCAAATGAAAGGCAATTCCCCCGAAGACGAGCGCTACTTTTTCATTAGCGTAATTTAGTGTCTGCCTGGTGTGGTAAATGAGAATTAATCCTGCAGAAACAATGATGCAGAGCAAACCTCTGCGCAAACCGCTGACATGAAACAGTGTGTGATCAGATCTATAAAACGCAACAATGAGGCATATTAAAGCTGTAAATGCGGGATAAATAAGCAACTTTATCCACACACTTCGCTGCATAGAACCTACCACGGCATTCTCGCTAGCAGTGGATGTACGGCGCTTTTTACCGGAGGACATGCCTTTGTTTGCAAGGCGCCACCGCTTAATAACATCAATAAAACCCATAAAAGATAAATTGGATATAAAAGAGAAAGAGGTTGAAAGTAGAAGATGAGGCAGGAATGAGATCAGTTGCCTCCCATGGATGTCATCGCTTTCAATACCGCGAAGGGACGCCAAAGCGTCCCTTACGGAGATAACCATAGTATAACGATAGCAATATGACAATACCATATTCGCCTGACTTCAAACAGTCGTTTCAAAAGGGCACACATACGATCTGAGGCGATAAACCATAGAGACACGCCGACCTATGAGGCTTTGGAAAAGTTGCCGCTCCCCTATAAGCCGGATTCTGTCCTTACTACAAATGCAGTAATGTACGATCATTTATCTTACCTCACAAGTGAGGCACCTCCCTTACGGAATGGTGCGACTAATACCCGGGGATCCTGAACGGGCGGGCTACCCTTCCCCTGTTATGTCTTGCGCCACGCGGGGTTTGCAATGCCTCCTTGGTTACCCGCGGAGCGGTGGGCTCTTACCCCACCTTTTCACCCTTACCCTAGCCTCCTGAGAGACCACGGCGGTTTGTTTTCTGCTGCACTTTCCGTCCGACCGGCTTGAACCGACCGTCCCTCATTATTCATAAGGCGCGCTGCCCTTTGGCGTCCGGACTTTCCTCAATCACTCAAAAGAGCAACTGCGATCGTCCGGGGAGCGGCGCCGTCACCCTAATCCTAATGCCGTAAATTCCAAACTCGAAATGAAAGAATATGATCAACTGCCTTTATTCGCACTTGGATTTTATGATTTTAAACATAGAAATACCCTCATGTCACATGTCCTCGCTACCTATGCCAACTTCCCAATTACTGCAGTAAAAGGTGAAGGTGCACGTCTGTGGGATAGTAAAGGTCATTGCTACCTCGATTTTTGTGCAGGTATCGCAACATGCAGCATTGGTCACTGTCACCCAGCATTGACCAAGGCCATTGCCGAGCAGTCCTCCACGCTGATGCATTGCTCAAACCTCTTCCAAATTCCGCTGCAGCAGGAGTTAGCGACCGTGATCGTCGATGACTTCACTAAGATTCCCGGCAAGGTGTTTTTCTCCAACTCTGGCGCCGAAGCTAACGACGGCATGATTAAAACAGCCAGGCGCTTTGGTCATGCGCGTCCAAACAGCTCAGGCAAGCCGAGGTATGAAGTGATCACCTTCAACAACTCATTCCACGGTAGAACCCTAGGTTCGATGGCTGCGACAGCTCAAAGCAAGATTCATCAAGGCTTTGACCCCATGCTTCCCGGATTTCGTTACGTGCCGCTCAACGACATTGAGGCACTCACTGCTGCTGTGAGTGACATCACCGCAGGTATTATGCTCGAGCCTATCCAAGGTGAAGGCGGCGTTAATGAAGTCACCCCTGAATTTCTCAACTTCGTCGACAAGCTCTGCAAAGAGCATGATTTATTACTTATGCTCGATGAAGTGCAATGTGGTTTAGGTAGAACCGGCACCCTCATGGGCTGGCAGGCTTTTTGTCCTGATTTAAAGCCAGACACGATCTCCTGGGCTAAGAGCCTCGGTGGCGGTTTTCCCATAGGCGCCTTCTGGACAAGTGATCGGGCAATTGATGATAGCGGAACCCCCCTATCCTCTCTCATGAATGCAGGATCTCACGGCTCAACCTATGGCGGAAATCCTCTCGCCTGTGCAGCAGCTCTGGCAGTGCTTCATGAGATTCAATCTTCAGACCTCTCTGCCAATGCGGCCCACCAAGAGCAACGTATTCGCAAAGAAGTTCAGTCCTGGAACCATCCCGCCATTGTTGACATACGCGGCAAAGGCCTTTTATTGGGCTTTGCACTCAACCCAGGTGCCATACCATCTGATCAGGATACTCCCCCTGCACTTCACTTATGCAAGTCACTCATGAAAAATGGTCTGCTTACCGTTCCAGCAGGCACTGAAACATTGCGCTGGCTGCCACCGCTCAATGTATCCGACAACGAAATTGACGAAGCACTGAACATACTCAAGAACACTCTGGATTCCTTTTAGAAAATCAACCACTATCATCTCTCACTTATTGTTTCACATGAATCATTTACTCTCTATCGAAGAACTCTCTAAAGATCTTATTTGGAAGTTAATCGACCACGCCGCCACGCTCAAGCATGAGCGCAATGCGGGCACGCATGAACACAAACCGCTGCAAGATCAAACTTGGGCCATGATCTTCACCAAAGCATCTACACGCACTCGGGTATCATTCGAAGTTGGCATTCGTGAGCTTGGAGGCTCCGTCATGTTCCTTTCGTCCAATGATATCCAACTGGGTCGCGGCGAACCCATCAAGGACACGGCACGCGTCATGGGCCGCATGGTTCACGGGGCTATCATACGCACCTTCGCTCAGCAGGACGTCCTGGATTTTGCAGAATACTCAGGAATCCCGACGATCAATGCGCTCACTGATGACGCTCACCCTTGCCAGATATTAGCTGACCTACTGACCATTCGGGAACGCCTTGGAACATGGGAAAACAAGAAGATTGCCTTTGTCGGCGACGGCTTCAACAACATGTCGAGGTCTTGGATGTGGGCAGCCAAACAACTGAATTTCCATTTGGCCATCGCCGCGCCATCTGAGTGCCTACCAACAACTCAGTATATTGAGCGCTTAGAATCAGCCAACGTAAGCTTACATACAGATCCTATTGAAGCCGTTAAGGATGCCGATGTCATTAATACCGATGTATGGTTATCCATGGGGCAAGAAGACCAGGCAGAGAAAGAAGCTCAATTTGACAACTACCAGGTGAATGCCGAGCTACTCACACACGCGCACCCAAATCACATTGTTTTACACTGCCTTCCCGCTTATCGAGGAAAAGAGATCACAGATGAAGTGCTGGAGGGCTTTGCCGATGTCATTTTTCAACAAGCCGAAAATCGCCTGCACGCGCAGAAGTCGATTTTATCAAAACTAGCGACTTACAAATCAGACTCATTATAGATGAGATGCTGTAATAACCTCTGCTGATATTTCAGCCTCCACTGAACACATGCACGGCCAACTTCTCATTCTTGGAATTCAAGGACTTGAACTTACCCCTGAGGAAGCCGAGCTCTACAAAACCGTTCAGCCCGGTGGCTATGTTCTGTTTGGTCGCAACATCGAGTCGCCCGAGCAAGTCCGCAAGCTTACTGATGATTTACGTGAACTTAGCGAGAGCACACCCATTATCTCTATTGACCAAGAAGGTGGCCGAGTGTCTCGCACACGTCTTATTGGCAATGAACCCCCCTCTGCCGAGAGCCTCCGGCAAAAAAACGATCCAGGATTGATCGCCCAACATGGCAAGCTCACCGCTTTCTTGCTGCGTCTCCTTGGATGCAATATGGATTTGTGCCCAGTCTTAGACATCTCCTACGATGATGATGCAGATAACGCACTCAAAGGAAGATGCTACGGCAGAGACGCACAGGAAGTCATCACCAATGCCGGTATATTCAACAGCAACTTACGCTACTGTAAAATCTTATCCTGCGGCAAGCACTTCCCCTCATGTGGGCTTGCTACCGACGACCCGCACCACAAACTTCCCGTCGTTGACAAATCAATAGCGGAGATGCTCAAGAGCGACCTCTTGCCCTACACTAGCCTGATGCCCGAGTTAGATGCCATCATGAGCTGCCACACACACTTTTCAGCCATTGATCCAGACACGCCTGGCCTCCCTGGCTCCATGTCACACAACCTGCTAACTCGCCTACTGCGTGACCAGCTCGGTTATGAAGGAGTCATTATGACCGATGACCTCGATATGGGTGCCATTATTGATCATTATGGACGTGGCCCTGATGCAACAAATGCAATACTGGCAGGAAATGACATGGTGATGATTTGCCATCAGATTGAAACCGCCAAGGAAACCCTCAAACATCTCCAAGAGATCCCCCATCACAAGATTGATGATTCACTAAGAAGGATCGAAAAGCTGAAGAAAAAAGCTTACCAACCATTAGCATACACAACTAAGCTATGGGATCAGATCAATGATGACATCATGCAACTAAGGATCGACGTCATGGGAGAACAACAAGCGCGTGAAGTCATCGACTATACAGGACAGAAACGCTCTCCTGTAGAAGACTACTAATTGAGCCTAACTGAGCTCAAGCTCAGAGATGCTTTGCATAATCTTATCAGATATCTTCTGATAATCATCTCTCCCTTTCGCCTTCAGCTCTTCTGCCGTGAATGTGATGGGATCACCAATCACTAGAGTAATCGGACGAAAACGCAATTTGTTGGTCCCTCTCGGAAGAGCATCACGTGCGCCAAAAATACGAACGGGCTGAACCACTGCCTTACTTTTAGCGACAATCAAACCAGTTCCCGCCTCGGCCTTCTGAAGCTCACCATCTAAGGTGCGAGCACCCTCAGGAAAAACAACGACCTGATTACCCGCGCGCAGCAATTTGATGATTGTTTTTAAACTCGTCATATCAGGGCGATCTTGATCGACCGGTATGGAATTGAGACGTGGATAGAGCCAAGCACCAAAACCGGCAAACAAGGTTTTGCGCGCCAGGTAATAGACAGCCTTATCATAGGCAATCCCTACCAGCGGCGGATCAAGATAACTCTCATGATTGGAGGCAATCAAAACGGGACCATCCGTTATCAACTTCTCTTTGCCGACAACACGGTAAGAAAAAAAACAAACAAAACAAAACTTCCACAATGAGCAACAAAACCAATAAATCGTTTTCATAATAAAATATAACTAAACTGCCAGACCTTGAGCTTGAAGCTCGACCAATGCGGCTTCCACCACTTCACTAATATCCATTTCAGAACTATCAATCACCGTGGCACCTTCAGCAACCATGAGTGGCGAATTCTTACGCTTGCTGTCTTCCTCATCTCTCTTGCTTACCACGTCAGTCAAACCCTCAGCGGATCGCCGCGCAAGCCGAACCTCCTCTGAGGCGTCGATATAAAGTTTATAGGGCGTGTCTGGAAAAACAACGGAACCAATATCACGTCCTTCCATGACCAGGCTTCCTAACTTCAAGTATTCTCGTTGCTTAGCAACCAGCAGCTCGCGAATCTCCGGTAGCGCTGCAACTTGAGAGACACGAGCGTTCACCTGATCTTCACGCAGAGCATCTCCAGGATCAATGCCATCGATAAGAATCGTCGACTCACCGTCTTTAACACCACAGGTAACGGCTATCTCACCAAGCATCGCCACTACGGCTTCAGGGTCTGAGACATCCACCTTTTTTTTCAAGGTCGCCCACGCGATCGCGCGATACATGGCGCCAGTATTGATCATGATCAGGCCAAGGCGCTCTGCCAGACGGCGCGCAACGGTGCTCTTACCGGATGCGGCAGGACCATCGATGGCAATTGCAAAAAAGTTCGTTTCGGTTTCGTCAGACATAGGCAGTAAATAGATTGATCGCGAAGATTAGCCAGCAAGGACAGCCTCAAGGTGATCAGCAAAACCCGGGTAAGATGTATCAATACAAGCCGTGTTATTAATCACCGTCTCGCCTTCTGCAAAGAGACCGGCAATAGCAAAGGCCATCGCAATACGGTGATCACCAAAACTCTCAAGCTCAGCTCCATGGAGCGGCTTAGCTCCTGCGATCTCCATGCCATCGTCGAACTCCTCGAGATCCGCGCCCATCGCCTTCAAATTCTTCACAACCGTCGTAATCCGATCACTCTCTTTAACCCTCAGCTCTTTGGCATTGCGGATGACCATTCTCCCTTGCGCCAGCGCACCTGCCACTGCCAATACAGGAATCTCATCGATTAAGTTGGGCACTTCCTCTGGCTTGATGTCTGTTCCCTGCAAGGCCTTGCCATGAACCTCGACGTCACCATAAGGTTCACCACATTCATCAGAATGCTCAACGGCTTTGATATCAGCGCCCATACGTATCAGCACATCTAAAATAGCTGTGCGGGTAGGGTTGAGCCCGACATTCTTAATGAGCAAATGCGCACCAGGCATCGAGGCCGCAGCCACAATCCAAAAAGCAGCTGATGAAATATCACCCGGAACGCGTAATCGACCAGCTTCTGGAGTCTTACCTCCTGTCACAGAAATTTTTTGCCCCTCTCGAGTCGATGGCATCTTAAAATAGGCCAGCATGCGCTCAGTATGATCCCGAGTTTCTGCGGGCTGAATGACCGAAGTTGTGCCCTCAGCAAACAAGCCAGCTAACAATACCGCGCTCTTAACTTGAGCACTAGCCACTGGCATTTCATAACAAATAGGGTGCAGTTCACCTCCTGTGATATGCAGAGGCGCACACCCTGGAGCATCGCCACACGCTTCAATCGATGCCCCCATCTCTTTCAACGGCTTAATGATTCTGCCCATTGGTCTGGATTGCAGCGAAGCATCTCCGGTTAAAATAGATTCGAATGGTTGCGCGGCCAAAAGACCAGCAAGCAACCTCATTCCGGTTCCCGAGTTGCCACAATCAACACCGCCCTCAGGAGCGCTTAACTCCATACTGCATCCGTGAATCGTAAGTGAAGTGGGACCGTAACCAGGCTTTTCCTCCAATGTCTCATACTTTGCCCCTAGTTGAGCCATAGCATTCAAGGTGCAAATACAGTCTTCACTCGGCAGGTAGTTATCGATTTGACAAGCGCCATTGGACAAGCCCCCTAGGATCGCTGCACGGTGTGAGATACTTTTGTCTCCTGGAACTTCAAACTCCGCTTGCAGGTTACTGATGGAGTGAACGGTAATACTGGACATATCGCGGTTAAATAAGGGTGTGCTAGTGGTCGTTAAAAGCTGTGTATTGATCTAAACCAGTTAGCGATTTGATACTCAGGCCGATTGATTAAAGATCATCCCGGAGGTGTTTAGCCTTCGCCAACAAGTCAACCAATGCGTCTTCGCTTGAATCATCGAGCAAAGCAAGCATTTCACGCAAATACGTGATGGCCTCCTCAACAGGTTCTCTCAGCGCATCCCGATTGCTCATGAAAATCTCAGCCCACATACCTGGGTGACCTGAAGCGACACGGGTAGTATCACGCATGCCATTCCCCGCAAACTTTCCGTGGTCTTGGTCTTTGAGCCCAACAAGAGCCCCGACAGAAGCTAGCATATGAGGCATATGGCTAATTCTGGCCATCACTCGATCATGCTCATCCGATGACGTTAAATAACACTGACATCCTATAGCCTCCCACATGGATCGTATTGCAGAGACATCTTCCTCAGAGTGATCAAAGTCGTTAGTCATGACACAAGCAGCGCCATCAAAGAGATCCTCTCTAGCAGAGGAAACCCCAGCTTGCTCCGATCCAGCCATCGGGTGACTGCCTATATACTTTGCCCCAAGCTTAGAAACGAGCGGTCCAAGAATATCTCTCGGAGCCATTTTCACACTACCCACATCTGTCACCAGAACCCCTTCTAACGAGCAACTTGAAGCACTTGCCTCCAAAATTTCAAGCATCGCTCCTACAGGCGAAGCCAGAACGATGATATCCGCTCCCTCAACAACCTCGTCGAGATTGACACTCGCCACGTCGATCCCCTGACCCTTGGCATCTACGATTCCCTGTTCGCGCCTACCCCAAAGTGCTACTGATACCGAGGGCAGACGAGATTGCACAGCGAGGGCAATGGACCCACCCAGCAACCCACTTCCGAGCACAGCAATACGTTTCATAGAGAGCAATGACTGGCAGATGCCGGCTTAAAAGCAAGAACCGACACCTCCAAGTTCATAAACCAGCAACCTAAAACAGGCTTTATGGCACTCTGAACTTGTGAGTGGGATCTGCATCCTCTGGATCGCGGCATAACCTACCTGAACCAATTCCCTTCACATCAACAATATTGTGCGTGTATGGGTTGAAGACAAAACCAGGCTTTCCGGGCACTGCAGAAGCAGTAGGATACTTTGATTTCGTTGCAGGCACTGGCAGCGAGTTATTTAAATTTGGCTCAGTCCACTGACCTCCCTCAGCGGGTTGGTTGGCGGCTTGCTGTTCAAGTTGCTGACGATTCTCCTCAATCCTTCTTTGTTCCTCGCTCGTGATTGTTTGCTCAACCTGCAATTGTGTAGGTCTAGCTTCACGCGATCCGTAATTTGAGGGATAAGGGTAACACGCCCCTAGGAGGAGAACGACACCAAGTGGCAAGAGTATGCTCTTTGATAAATCCATTGTATTTAAATAGTTAAGCTTATTAAGTAACGCCGCAAAACAACGTGATATCGACCTGACACCAACGCCCCTGCGAGCAATAAGCCAGATACTTGACCCGCACTCAAAGCAAGTCAAGTCCTAGCTATATCATTACGTGTCAATCGTGTGATTGATGGACCAGATCGACCTGAAAATAGTAAAAAACGACCAAATATTGGCCTCGCCCTTCATTCAACACTTGAATAGAAGCAACATCCTCAAGAAGGTGAACACAGCAACGCTTTTCCCGTGAGTTCAGACACCCCCATAACCACAGTCATTGAGAAATCAATGGCCCAAGCCATCAACGGCAAACCAATCAGCGATACTGAATTCAACGCACTAGCCATGCTGGTTTTCACTCACCAGTATCAGCAAAATAAGCCTTACCAAAATTTCTGTAATGCTACCGGCACCAGCCCTGAACAAGTAAGCTACTGGCATGACATTCCCGCACTGCCGACAGACGCCTTCAAAGCTGACGCGCTCCCTCTAATTACCTTCCCGATAGAAGCTATACAAAAAACATTTCTGACCTCGGGAACAACAACAGAAACCAAAGGCAAACATCACTTCAACTCTACGGATCTTTATGATCAATCCATCATCAATGCCTGGCATGAGCTCAAGCTACCAGAACCTGCCCACGCTATCTTTTTAATACCGCATCCTGAGCAATCACCTCATTCATCCTTGTCCCACATGATGGGCGTCATCGCACAGCACATCGCTCAAGGGTCTAGCTGGGCTACCGACGAAACTGGTTCACTTGATCTTGAAAAGATCATCAACGCCACCAAAAACAATCAACCCGTTGCCCTGTTCGGCACCGCACTATCCTTCCTGCACCTTTTTGATTCAATCGAATCTCCCCTGCAACTCGCGCCAGGAAGCTGGGCAATGGAAACAGGAGGCTACAAGGGAACACAACACCAACTGACCAAAAGCGAACTTCACCGACTTTTCGAAACCAAGCTCGGACTATCCTCAGACTGCATCGTTAACGAATACTCCATGACTGAGCTCAGCAGTCAATTTTACAGCCGCGGTCTCAACCAAGCACACCAAGGGCCCAGCTGGACTCGCACCCGGGTGATTGACCCCATCACCAATACCGACGCAAAACCCGGCCAGCTAGGACACCTCGTTCTTTATGACCTCGCCAACCTTCACTCCGTCATGGCAATACGCACACAAGATCTCGCAACCCAGGACCTCGTGACCCGGGACCAGACTAACCTTGAAGTCAGCGCGCCTTACTTTAATTTAATTGGCCGTGACCCGACCGCTCTGCCCAGAGGCTGTTCAAGATCAAGTGACGAAACCCTCAGCAGATGACCACTACCCAAGAACGCATCCAACTCATCGCCGAGGCATGTTCTCATGATGAGATTCAGCAATGGACTGGCGACATCACCGCGCATGATCTGCACGCATGGGTCACCAACGAACTGGGTAGCAACATGGCCCTAGATGCATTCCTTGCTCACGGCCCACTGCAAAGCAAAGCAATTGCACCCGCATGCATCCTTCACATCGTCAGCGGCAACACGGCACACGCCGCATTCCAGAGCCTCATCAGAGGACTCCTCATCGGCTCTCACAATGTTGTTAAAATACCATCTGCAGGCTTAGCTGAATTCACAGATGCCCTAGAGCCTTTTCCCGATGCACTCAGAGAACTCATTGAAATACGCAGCTCGCTTGAGGATCAAGATTGGTCAAGAGCCGATGTCATCATCGCTATAGGATCGGATGAATCTATCGCAGCTATTCACCAACATGTAAAACCCCACCAACTCTTCATTCCTCACAGCCATAAAGTTTCTATAGGCATTGTCTATGATGACTTCGAAGCAGCCGCAATCCATGCCGCACGTGACGTATCCCTCTACAATCAGCGCGGCTGTTTATCACTACACGCCATCTATGCGGCCGGAGACTCCGAACGATTTGCTGATTTGCTGGCTATCGAAATGGAAAAATTTTCCCAAAGCAACCCTGCTGATACCCTCACCGCCTCAGAAGCAGGCACCATCAGAAACCTCAGAGAAAGCACCCGTTTCTGTTCGTCCAATGGCCCAGAAGTTAAGCTCTGGGAAAGCAGCGACAGCCTCAACTGGACCGTGATCCATGATAGCTCTGCCCTACTTAAGTTATCATGCCTCAACCGCTGTGTTTATGTGAAACCACTACCATCGGAATTAGACACCGCAATACTAGGACCTGAAGCAAAACACCTCTCTACCATTGCCATTCACCCATTCACTCAAGAGAACGCAGTATCACTAGAGCACCTTCCCGCGCACAGAATTTGCCCACTAGGCCAGAGCCAGCAACCCAGCTTGTTTTGGCATCACGATGGCTTNNACATCGGCTAAAACATCGACCAAAACATCTACTAAACCTTACCAGCCCCCCTATCCCCAACACTTAAGCATGTTCGACCCTCCCATCACCACCACCGGAACCGTCATTGATTCCCCCAAAGAAAACATCTATCAGGTTGCTCTACCGAATGGTAAAATCATCGTCGGCCACGTAGCCAAAGCCATGATTGCGCTGCACGAGCAGATAAAACCTGACAGCAAGGTTAAGCTTGAGCTGACGCCTTATGACCTCAGTAAAGGGCGCATCGTCGCAGTGGAGTCAGGTTCAGATACGATCAAATAGCATTACCCTCGTAAAGCTTCTGATCCATATCCATGGCAGGGCTGCCTACCGTACGCTTACCTATGAGGACAGCAGGAACACCCGCTACCGTCTTGTGGGGTGCCACATCATCAAGCACCACGCTACCCGCACCGATCTTAGCGCATTCACCAATTTCGACACGACCGAGGATTTTCGCCCCAGCGCCTATCAACACTCCCGATCTTATAATCGGGTGACGATCACCAGTCATTTTACCCGTGCCGCCCAAAGTGACTTCATGGAGAATCGATACATTATCTTCCACGATGGAAGTTTCACCGATGACCACACTAGTTGCATGGTCGAGAAGAATAGCGCAGCCAATCTGAGCCGCTGGATGAATGTCCACAGCAAAGGTTTCACTGACAATGCTCTGCAAATAGAACGCCAGGGATCGACGACCCTCTGACCATAGGCTATGAGCCACCCGGTAAGCTGAAATTGCCAAAAAGCCCTTGTAAAAGAGCAATGGCTCAAGTGCCGATGAGCATGCGGGATCGCGATCTACGATTGCCGTCATGTCACGCGCCACACTGCGCACAATAGCTTCATTAGCAGTAAAGATGTCGCCAAACAACGGCTCAAGTTCAGCACGCTGCATATCCTCTCGGGACAACCTGCGTGCAAGACGAACCGCCAAGCTCTCAGCGAGGTTATTACGGCTAATGACAACATCATCTAGCATATGCTTCAAATGAGACTCATGCTCCGCCATTTCAACGGCGGCTCCATGTATCTGTGACCAAATACCATCGAGATCAATGCTTCCCAGAAGCGATCCATGACAAATGTTCACTGGCTTGGGGCTGGTATTATTTTCTATTTTATGTTCCATTGTCCTTATGCGTATTTCACAGAAACTTGAGTATGCCTGTCGTGCAATGGTTCAGCTTGCACAACATCATGACGGGCAAACTCTCATACAACTTGACGACATAGCTCAACGTGAAGCGGTTTCTGCAAACTTTCTAGTCCAAATTCTCAATGACCTCAAGCGCGGTGATCTTATTATTAGTAAAAGAGGCAAAACAGGCGGCTACCTTCTGGCTCGCGACCCTCGAGAAATCAACCTTCTTGATATCACCAAGGCTGCGGATCCAGGCATGTTGAGTAACCACGTTCCTGGCGAAGGAGAATCTGGACGCGCCATTCACGATGCGTGGAACCAAATTCACGAATCTCTCATCAAAGAGCTCAGCTCCATTACATTAGATTCATTGACCACCCAAACCCCGATGTT
Source organism: Akkermansiaceae bacterium UBA985 (assembly GCA_002292185.1). Lineage (GTDB taxonomy): Bacteria > Verrucomicrobiota > Verrucomicrobiia > Verrucomicrobiales > Akkermansiaceae > Oceaniferula. The sequence continues at coordinate 21,910 of DBBL01000162.1, forward strand.
CTACATCTAAGCACTCCATCCTTACTGGATAAAATAATGCTACCTTGGACTTCGCTACTGCTACTCTTCGCCATGCACACCACACTGTGCGGGGAGGAAATGATCAGCGCTGCCAACCAAGACGCCTCTCCAACTAACCAGCGCAGAGCATATGGAAATGCTTGCGGCCCCGCAGCACTACTTAATGCCTTTCATTACGGCTCAGAAAAATGGCAAAGACCTTACAATGCCATTCCCGGAGATGACAGCAAATCCCGCATAGACTACGTGATTTCTAAATGGGGCCTTACCCAATCAAAACACATCAAGGGTGTGCAACGTTGGAATCAACAACAAGGCATCAACCTTGTAGACCTTCATGACATCGCCAATGAAATGTGCAGTTACCATTGGCTGCCGAAAGTGAAATATGAAATACTCACACGCAAAAAGCGCGAACAGCCCACAGACTTGCTAAAGCACAGCCATGAGCGAATCGCCAAATCACTGAAAAAAGGCCTGCCCCCCATCATATGCATACGCCGCTACGCTTATCGTGATAGCAAAGAGCTCAAGTCCAAGTCCTGGTGGCCCATCAGTGCGCACTTCATCGTTATTATTGAAACCTCCAAAAACATAGAGAGCAACGCCAACTCTTATAAGATAAAGTATGTTGACCCATACGGAGGATACATTCGCCAAGGCACCATCCACACGGATACGGCAAGCTTTACCGACAGCCCTTTTCTAGCAGCCACATTGCCCTCAGCCTCCATCGGCAATTCACTGGTAAAAAAAGGTGAACAGTCCATCCTCAGCTATTCTGCCATCATCGGCCGCTGGTAACGCACTAGCCCCCTTTATTCCGACTCGCACCTCGCCTCGTATTTCACCTCGCATTTTAGGCATTATTAACAATAATCACCCTCAGCAGATTTACACCATTCGACATGCAAGGACTCATATTAAAAATCGATTGCCCAGACCAACATGGGATCGTAGCAAAAATCGCATCATACGTTGCCGATCACGAAGCCAACTTATGTGAGTTCTCACAATTCACAGACGACGAACACAGCAAGTTTTTCGCCCGTGTCGAGATTGATACCAGCGATTTGAACGTCAGCCTGGAAGACTTCATATCTGGCTTCAAGCCATTGGGGGAATCACTATCCGCATCATGGCACTTCCGAGAGATGCCCTATCAAATGCGCACAGCCGTCTTGGTGACCAAAACAGATCACTGCCTTAACGAGATCCTCTGGAGAACGAAACTCGGTGAAATGCCGATCAAAATCACCTCAGTGATCGGCAACCGAGACAACTGTCAAAAGATCGCCGAGCAGGCTGGCATCCCCTTCCATCAGATTAATCTGGATGGTGACAACAGGGAAACAGGCTTTCAGCAGATCAAAAAAATCCTCAGCGATGAAAACGTTGAACTCACCGTGCTTGCTCGCTTCATGCAAATTTTACCCACTTGGTTCTGCGATGAATACACCGGTAAAATCATCAATATCCACCATTCGTTCCTACCCGCATTCATTGGCGCCAATCCATACAGGCAAGCACATGAGCGAGGAGTCAAACTCATCGGAGCAACATGTCATTATGTTACCTCGGAGCTCGATGGCGGCCCCATCATCGAACAAGAGGTCGAACGCGTGCAACACTTCCACAAACCGAAGGACCTGATGCGTCTCGGAAGAGATTGTGAGAGGGACGCCCTAGCACGCGGCATTCGTCTGCACGTTAATGACCGGACCATCATTCACCAAAACAGAGCGATTGTCTTTCCCGACTAAACGACTTCCATCGTTTAGAATCTACCCCCCCGCAGAAAGCACCAGGACCTCAAGAGAGCAGCAAGGCTCAAGTCGTTGCGTTTTTAGATCTGATCTGACCGTCACCTCTGATCCGATACTGATAAGAAGTCAGTTCACGCAGCGCCATCGGCCCACGAGCATGCAGCTTATCAGTGGATATGCCAATTTCAGCGCCAAAGCCAAACTCGGCCCCATCACTGAAGCGAGTGGACACGTTGTGAAAGACACAAGCGCTATCGACTTGCGTCATGAATAGCTGCGCACGATCTCCATCTGATGTGACAATACAATCACTGTGCCGTGAGCTGTGTGTATTAATATGGTCCACTGCCTCAGCCATCGAATCGACGACTTTAATCGAGATGATAAGATCAAGATACTCGGTATCCCAATCTTCTTGAGTGGCGGCAAGCGCATCACTACCGAGAATCTTCAGCACCGACTCATCGCCGCGCATCTCAACCCCCTTGCTTTTGTAAACCACTGCTATTTGGGGCAGAAAATCAGCCGCAACATCCCGATGAACGAGCAGTGTCTCGAGGGCATTACACACACCCGGCTTATGGGTCTTAGCATCATCGGCAATATCCACCGCCATGCCCATCTGAGCGTGCTTATCAATATAGGTGTGACAAATACCATCGTAGTGCTTGATCACCGGCATGCGGGCAAGAGACACCACGGTCTCAATGAGCCCTTTACCACCCCGAGGAATGATCACGTCCAGCCACTGGTCCATAGAGGCCATCACACTGACACTTTCACGATCGGTAAATGGGATTAACTGAATCGCATTGGCAGGCAGACCCGCCTTCTCACCACCAGACTGCAGTGCAGCGGCGATCGCCTTATTCGAATGAATTGCCTCAGATCCACCGCGGAGAATCGTCGCATTACCGGACTTGAGACACAGCACCGCTGCATCACTGGTTACATTAGGGCGGCTTTCGTAAATGATTCCAATCACACCAATAGGAACACGTATTTGCTCAAAACGAATATCATTAGGACGTGTCCACTCCGTCAGCACCTCCCCCACAGGGTCAGCGAGTGCTGCGACCTCCTCAATACCAGTAGCAATGGCCTCGATTCGATCATGGTTCAGGCGCAGCCTATCAAGCATTGCGGTATTTAAACCATTCGCCTCACCAGCGGTTATGTCTTGAGCATTTGCCTCTAGAATGCTGCCCTCCTGCTCGCGCATGGAAGCCGCCATAGCACGCAAAATCTCATTTTTCTTATCAGCACTGAGAATGGTCAGAGCATGTGCAGCTGCACGCGCCCTAGCACCCATCTCCAGGATGACATTTTTGATCTCCTGCTTATCCATGAGGCCAGTGAGTAGATCTTGATTAAATATCAGAAACCGGCAACTGGCTCACTTCTTGCCTAATATGCTCGGCAAGAGGAGTGCTCAAGTAACGCTCCGTTGAGCTACAAGCGACCGTGACAATGCGCTTACCTTTAAACTCAGGGCGCTTCGCCAACTGAATTGCGGACCAGATATTGGCACCACTGGAAATACCAACCGGCATGCCCTCGTTCTGAGCAACAGCTTGTGCTGTCTCAAAGGCGTCTTCATTGGTTACACAAATCGTTTCGTCAATCACATCGACATTGAGGTTGCCGGGGATAAAGCCCGCACCGATACCTTGAATCTTATGTGGCCCAGGCTGACCGCCAGAAATCACTGGGCTTGCTGCTGGCTCAACGGCTACCACATGCATGCCGGACCTTGGCTTCAGGACTTCAGCCACACCGGTTATGGTACCACCAGTGCCTACACCCGCGACAAAAGCATGAATCTTACCATTCGTAGCAGACCAAATCTCCTCAGCCGTCGTCTGACGGTGAGCTTCAGGGTTGGCTGGATTGTCAAATTGACTTGGTCCAAAGGCACCTTCACCTGCTTCCTCAAGAAGCTGCTTGGCCTTGGCGATAGCGCCGCCCATTCCTTTTGGCCCAGGAGTAAGAACGATCTCAGCACCCAGCATGCGCAATAACACACGACGCTCTAGGGACATCGTCTCAGGCATTGTCAAAATACAGCGATAGCCCTTTGCGCGTGCCACAAATGCCAAGGCGATACCGGTATTACCAGAAGTTGGCTCAATGATGGTGCCACCAGGCTTAAGCTGACCGTCTTTTTCAGCAGCCTCGACCATCGAACGACCGATGCGGTCCTTCACACTGAACAGAGGGTTGAAAAACTCGGCCTTCACCAAGATTTCCGCCTCCAAACCTTTGGTGACATTATTCAGTTTAACAAGCGGGGTGTTTCCCACGGTTTCTACGAGGTTGTTGGCAATATGACTCATGATGTTTATATAGTAGTTAAGATGCCCAGTAGCATCAATGAAATCTCGCTATAATCAAGCTTGATTCACAGCTGAATACGTCATCCCAAACTCAGCCACCAGACATTGAAAAAATCATCCGTGCCATTCGCCAAAATCATGATAAAAGCACATCGTGATCGAGACGAACCAAAGCACGCAACCAAAGCCATCATCGCTCCTGGGTTATTCCCTCGCTGATTTGGAAACCATCTATGCTGAGATGGGAGAAAAGCCTTATCGCGTTAAGCAGACCATGGAGTGGATCTACCAGCAGCGCATCAGCGACATCGAGGAGATGAGCAACCTGCCAGCCAACCTGCGCAAACATCTTTCCGATGCCTACTACCTCAATGACCTACAGCACATTGAAACCAAAGGAGCTGCAGACACAACGCGTAAGTTCCTATTCCGTCTCCACGACGGTCGCTACGTTGAGACTGTCTTCATCCCTGCTTCTGTTGGACTCAAGGGCAAACAATCAACACGTAAAACGATCTGCGTTTCCTCCCAAGTTGGCTGCGCATACGGTTGTAAGTTTTGCGCCTCGGGACTTGCCGGATTTACGCGTAACCTAACAGCTGCTGAAATTATTGGTCAAATGCTCTCGGTAGAAAAAATCGCAGAGCAACCCATCAACAACATCGTCTTCATGGGAATGGGTGAGCCACTCGCCAACCTCACCAACCTCACCAAAGCGCTCGAAGTTATCACAGGGCATTGGGGCTTCAATATAGGAGCCAGAAGCGTCACCGTATCCACCTCAGGCCTCGCTCCTCAAATCCGTAAACTCGCTGAATTTCCAGCGCCTATACGCCTCGCCATTTCACTGCACGGGGCCACAGATGAAGTTCGTGATTTGATCATGCCGATCAATAAAAAATACCCGATCAAGGAATTATTTGATGCCCTTCACTACTGGCGCACCCACAAGAAACAAAAAATATCCCTTGAGTATATCCTCATTGAAGGAGTCAACGACGATCTCGATCAGGCAGCGATACTTGCTAAAAGAGCGAAGGGTTTGAACGCCAAGGTCAACCTCATCCCCTACAACACCGTTGAGGGTCTCAACTGGAAAAGACCGAGCGAAAGCCACTGCATGGCCTTCCGTGATATCGTAGCAGCCGCAGGTATCAATACTACCTTACGGCTTGAAAAAGGAGGTGATATCAACGCCGCTTGTGGTCAATTGAGGTTGAAAAAGGAAACTTCGGAGGGAATTATCAAAGCCCCCGTAAAAATCACCTCATAAAAAACTCACAGAGTTATTCACAATAGGCACACTAACAGCCTGTTTTTTTGGGAGTTTGTAATACCTTCTCCATAAGTTGATCAGTATTTAAAAAATACTTTACCGATTCATTGAAAGTCATCGGCAACACTGAATATTGTATGATTTTCTCTTTGATACCACTACATATATCACCCTAGTCTGTCGCATCAGTCCAGAGGGCTGCTCCAGCTATGCGTTGTATTCAGTGCGGATCACTAAAAGATAAAGTCATCGACTCCCGAATGTCGAAGGATGGCACAACCACGCGACGACGTAGAGTCTGCCTAGCGTGTGACTATCGTTACACCACCTACGAACAGATTGAGCGCACCGAGCTCCAGGTCGTTAAACGAGATGGCACTCGTGAATCTCTCAACCGAGAAAAAATATTCAGAGGTCTTGTTAAAGCCTGTGAGAAACGGCCCGTTCCCATGGATCGTCTGGATCGTGCCGTAGAAGAAATTCTCACTGAACTTCACAAAGATCACCTTTCTGAAGTTCCCTCTAGCAGTATTGGCCCCCGCGTCATGGCAAAATTACACGATATCGATCCCGTAGCCTACGTGCGCTACGTATCCGTTTATCGTCAGTTTGAAGACGTCGGTGAGTTCATTAGAGAAATTCAAGCCCTTGAACGCCGCTCATCACGAGATCCCTATCAGCGGAAACTCTTCAAGGAATAATATCAGTCCCCTTCCCCTCACTGCGCAAAACCTCAATGCAACTATGCATTCACCTAACCCATACTCCCATCACTCATGATATGCCTCGTCGGTAATCGTCCTGTGTTGCAGGTTGGCCGTCACCAAGTGACCGGCTATGATACCGAGTGGCTGCGTGAGACCATTATGCGCGGAGCTGCCGCTGCAGAGAGGGAAGATTTTCCATTCATCGATGACCTCATGGAAGGCATCATCCATTATCTGGAAAACAAATGCTCCCTGCGAGTTCTCACCATTGAAGAGCTGCACTCACGGGTGCGGAGAATGCTCGAGCGCATCGGTTGTGACGCCATTGCCAGAACCCTTCCCCTGATCTCTCCTCCAGTGACTTTATCACTGACGCGCGCCGCTAAAGAAGCTGGCAACGGCTTCGAACTCGCGTTCTTTAACAAAATACATGACGAAATTGAAGACCTCCGTATTCATGGCGTGGAAGAACTCCATTTCACTGGCACAAGAGATTGTGTGAGAGTTCTCCGTGGCGTCGAACGTTGGACCAGCCCTTGTGAGCTACTGCACGGTGAGATCCTCGACTTCCTCAAAACACACGGTCACTCCACACTTCCCAACCAACGAGAAATCAGGCTCAACTTAACGCAATAAATGAGCAAGCCAGACAAAACCCTCTTCGAAAAAATAGCAGACCGTGAAATCCCAGCCGACATTGTCTACGAGGACGATCTCTGCCTCTGCTTTCGAGACATTAGCCCTCAGGCACCCGTGCACTTGCTGATCGTACCCCGCAAGCCCATCACACGCATTTCGGAAACTGATACCGAGGACACCCACATCCTTGGCCACCTGCTTTTAACGGCCAATAAAGTATCCAAGCAGGAAGGCTTTGCAGAGTCCGGCTTCCGAACAGTCATCAACAACGGCACCGATGGCGGAGAAGCAGTCCCCCATCTCCATCTTCATATTCTAGCTGGCCGTAAATTGACCTGGCCGCCAGGCTAAGCCGCTGCCAAGCAGCGGAATTGTGAATGATGAATAGTGAATGGTGAATTAACTTCCCAGCCTTCCATCTTCTAAACTCCATATTCTATCCTCCATCTTCTATGCTCATCATATCCTGGAATGTTAACGGCGTCCGTGCCGTTATCAAAAAAAACTTCGCTGAATTTGTTAGCGAGCATCAACCAGACATACTCTGTCTCCAAGAAACCAAAGCACGTGCCGAGCAAGTTGACCTCCCCCTGGAGCTTGCTGACTACCGAAGCTATTGGAACTCGGCTGAGAAACCTGGCTACTCAGGCACCGCCATTTTCTCCAAGCATGAGCCGCTAAAGATAAGCTACGGCATCGGCATCGAGCAGCACGACTCCGAAGGGCGCGTAATCACAGCTGAGTTTGACGATTTTCATCTCGTCACCGTCTACACCCCCAACTCTCAAAACGAGCTGCGCAGACTCTCCTATCGCCAACAATGGGATGCTGACTTCCTTCATTACTGTAAAGATCTCGAGCTCAGCAAACCGGTCATCTTTTGTGGTGACCTCAATGTCGCCCATCAGGAGATCGACCTAGCACGCCCCAAGCAAAACCGAAACAGCGCAGGCTTTTCCGATGAGGAGCGTGCCAATTTCGATAACATGACAGCCGAGGGATTTGTAGACACCTTCCGTCATTTCTACCCAGACAAGACAGATGCTTACTCCTGGTGGAGCTATCGTGCAGGAGCCAGGGGTAAAAACATCGGCTGGCGCCTAGATTACTTCTGCGTTTCCAACTCATTGGTGGAGCGTGTTAAAGGAGCTGAAATCCTCTCAGACGTACTCGGCTCAGACCACTGCCCCGTGACACTTGAAATATCCTAACAACGGATTCATAATATCTAAGTGCTCACAAAATTCCATTCATACGAAACAGGTAAAGCCTTCACCGAATGCTGTGATTGCGGCTGTAACCTTCATGATGTCGACATCTACATCATCAACCAATCCTTCGCAGGCAATGAGTGCATCTTTGAATGCGCCATGTGTCTTCAGTGCCGCGAAAGAATGAACGAGCAACTCTCCGAGAATTCACGTGTTGCGATGTTCGACTTCATGCATGACCATGCTGACATGGAGTCCCGCCAAGAAAGACTCTCAAACAACTCTGAGACTGAAGCCTACATCGAAAGCTGCATCACCTGCGACAAACTTCGATCTGAAGCAAAAACATTCACCCTCGGTGCCATGTTCAGTGGCGACCAACTCATCAAAGGTCCCTTCCCACTCATCATCTGTGACGACTGCGAAGCTAAAATAGCTGCAAGCATCTCAGACGAAACTCGAAAATTCTGGGATGACTACATCGCCGAGCATTTTCCTGGACCGCCCTCGGAAATTGACCTGCCCAACAAAACCAAACCCATCCTCATCTGAGGCCCCCAGCATCAACACCAATGACCTCAGTCCTCGACATCATCGAAAAAGGAACCACTTACCTAGAAAGTAAGGGCATTGATGAAGCACGCCGTAATATGCAGCTCCTCGTCACCCATCAGCTAGGTTGCTCCAAAGTCGAACTCTACATGCAGTTTGACCGTCTCATGGCCGAGGATGAATTGACCCCCTTAAGAGAAAAGCTCAAACGGCGTGGCAGCGGCGAACCGCTACAGCACATCCTTGGCAGTGTGGAATTTTACCGCCGTGATTTCAAAACCGACGCACGCGCACTGATACCAAGACCCGAGACCGAAGAGCTAGCATCCATCATTCTCAACCTCGATTTACCTCCGAGCTTGATCCTGCTCGACATGGGGACGGGTAGCGGCGTGCTTGGACTGACGCTCGCAGCAGAGCTTGGTGGCAAATGCCACTGCGCCACCCTCGCTGACGTATCCCATGATGCACTCGTCTTGGCTGAGGAAAACAAGAACCTGCTTGGACTTGGTCGGATCGAACTGCTCTGGTCAGATCTTTTCTCAAAACTCGAAGATCGTAAATTCCACCTTATTGTAGCCAACTTACCCTACATCTCTGATACAGATGAGCAGACGCTATCGAGCGAAGTTCAGCGAGACCCGCCACTAGCCCTCTATGGCGGAAAAGATGGACTGGACATCTTACGCGAATTCATTAAGCAAGCCCCCCTCCATCTGCACCCAGGTGGCATGATTGCCTTAGAAATTGGATATGACCAAGCAGAGGCCGTCGAAACCATGCTTGGCGACAACGAATTTATTGATATTAAAACACATAATGATCTCAGTGGAGTAGCCAGATTCCCCATCGCCAAGCTACCCGGGTCCCCTCCTCCCACAGACCAAGCGGAAGATTCGGAAGAGTCGAAAGATTCAGAAGAGTTACCAACAGACACTAATCAACAATCTCATAGCGCGGATTACTCATAACCCAACGCCCACATGGACAAACTTCTCGTACACGGCGGATCTACCCTCAAGGGCTCCGTACACATATCAGGCTCAAAAAACGCATCCCTCCCCATTCTCGCAGCCACCTTGCTCACTAAGCAGACCTGCATCATCCGTCGCGTCCCTGACGTCTCGGACACCAACTACATGATCCAGATCCTGACAGCACTGGGTGCTGAGGTTGAGCGCTCAAGTGGTACTGTTCGCATCACGGCCGCAAACATCGATCATAATGCCCCCTACGAAATCGTTCGGAAAATGCGTGCATCCATCTGCGTCATGGGGCCATTGCTTGCCAGACTCCATAAAGCAAGCGTTTCACTACCTGGCGGCTGCGTCATCGGTGATCGCCCCGTCGACCTTCACCTGAAAGGCCTTGAGGGCATTGGTGCCGACATCAACATGGAAGGTGGTAACATGATTATGCAAGCTCCTGGCGGACTTCACGGAAAAGAAGTCGACCT
>DBBL01000124.1 GCA_002292185.1 Akkermansiaceae bacterium UBA985
AACGAGCAAGAGATTGATTGAAATGTTTAGCCAGTTGGCTGCAATGATAGAAGTCATGGGCGCGGGAATATGGTAAAGTGAGAGCCCCTTGTAAAGACGCGATTTAGGGCTTTTATAAGGAACTTTGTCATGAGGGTTAACTCGACAAGCTGTCTAATTGATTCGGCGAATGACCTCATTGAGCTCATTACAGACAATTTTTTTCGGTAATACTGGGTTCTCAGAAATCGCAAAGGCCATAATGGTGATGCGTTCACCCGCCTTGATGATATGCGCAGCACCCCCATTCATAATGATTTTCCCCGTTCCCGGCTCTCCTGCCTGAGCATAGGTCTCAAGCCTACCACCCTTTGAGGCAGAGGTTACGAGTACTCGCTCCCCTTCCCAAATCCCTGCTGCCTCCATTAAATCAGAGGGTATTTCAATACTTCCCTCATAGTCGACATCGGCAACCGTGACACAAGCGCGGTGAATTTTTGATTTAAGTAGCACGTGCTGCATGAGCGCAAAGAAACCGCGATCAAGGCACAGGTCAAGGCATAAGCTCATCATAAACCGTCAATTTTTCAAAACATACGCATTGCAATTGTCGGTTTTCTCCCTAGCTTCCCGCCCCATGCTCAAGGCAGGAATCGTAGGTCTACCAAACGTAGGCAAATCAACTCTCTTCAACGCAGTCACGCGCACCCGTAATGCGGAGGCTGCGAACTACCCCTTTTGCACTATCGACCCCAATATCGGTGTGGTCACGGTTCCTGACGATCGGCTTGAGGTGCTGGGAAAAATAAGCAAAACCCAGAAAATCATCCCTACAGCGATCGAATTCGTTGATATCGCTGGCCTCGTCGAAGGAGCCTCCGAGGGTGCCGGCCTCGGCAACAAATTCCTCGCCACCATTCGGGAGGTCGATGCCATCGTCCAGGTTGTGCGCTGCTTCGATAACGATGACATTATCCACGAGCTCGGCAGTGTTGATCCCATCCGTGATATTGAAATCATTAACTCAGAGCTGATTCTCTCAGACATGGCCGCCTTGGAAAAACGGAAAAGCTCCCGTGCCAAAAAAGCCAAAAGCGGCGACAAGGAGTCCAAGAAGGAAGTCGAACTCATTGAAAAACTCCTTCCTCATCTGGATTCTGGCAAACCCGCTCTCACCCTCGAGCTCAGCAAGGATGAGCAACTTACCTTGCGCGAGTTTTTCCTGCTTTCCTCTAAACGCACCATTTTTGCCTGCAACGTCGCAGAGGACGAGCTCGCCGATGCTCAAAAAGATCCAGACAGCCATGCCATGGTTGCCAAGGTGCGCGAATACGCCGCAGCATCACACGATGCCGAAGCCGTCGTCATCTCTGCACGCATCGAGGAAGAGCTCGTTGAACTCGACCCCGAGGAAGCCATCGAATTTCTCTCTGACATGGGCATTACCGACTCGGGTGTCTCCACCCTGATTCGTGCCGTTTACCATCTCCTAGGCCTTCGTACTTATATCACCAGTGGCGAAAAAGAAACTCGCGCCTGGACCATCCACCACGGTGACAAAGCCCCTGCCGCTGCCGGCGTTATCCATGGTGACTTCGAGCGAGGCTTTATCGCCGCCGAAGTCGTCGCCTACGATGACCTCGTCGCAGCCGGCTCCAAAGCCGCCGCCCGTGATGTCGGCAAACTCCGCATCGAGGGCAAAGAATACGAAGTGAAAGACGGCGATGTTATCGAATTCCGATTTAACGTCTAATCGCATTCACTTTCCCCCTTCTCATTTGCTGCGCAAGAATCTGCGATTGCATGGTGCATCGAGAGAGGGCTTTTAGCTAATCTGCTATTTTGTGCTGCCAAGCACCCATTTCGCCTTAATTTTTTGAAAATAAGCTTCTCGGTCCTTTTTTGCCTCTTTATTTTAAAAAAAGAGCTCTATTTTAGTGCGGTTATAGCAAAAAAAAAGCTTGGATATGCAAGATATAATGTCATCATAACTAACAATTACTTAATTGAAGATCAGGCGTTTAGCAACTTAGCCAAGTGGATAATTATTGTTTCGTCTGATCCTCACAAAATTCGCTCGTTCCACTTTAAAGTGAACCTGCAGTTTTTGTATCACCCTTACAGACTAGTATATGCAACAAACGGGCCTACTCTCGGCGATCGTCTTGTGTTTCCTCGTGCAGGAAACACAGGCTGAATATATCTCCTTAGATGGTGAGATGGCATTTGCATCACACATCGAGCAGCAGCATGCTGATTACCTGGCCGACAGGCGTCGCGCTATCCCAGACATTATTTGTCCATTTCAAGTACCACCAAAAGCAAGGTTGGTCCTAGAAGATCCTGTTCCTTGGGAAGATACCACTCATCGTTGGCGCAGAGGTATTACTGCCACCGTATTCTGGGTGGGGGAAAAAATCAGTGAGCGTAACCCAACTTCGAATCAGATGAGCGCGTGGGATTCAAACTGGGAAATCAATTATGGTGGAGTTGATCAACCCTCAAATCGTTCCGGCTTCCAGCCAGCGGCGTTTGCACCACGCATGAACCCTTTTTATATAGCCCTCCCCTACGATGATCTGGCTCCAGAAAGCAGCCCTGGGGCCCAAGCCTCAAAAATCGTTCCCTGGTATTGGAAATCTTACAAAGGAGGCTGGTCTTCAACATGCAAAGGAAAGTGGCTCACCATCCACTACCGCGGCAAGGTATGTTATGCACAGTGGGAAGATGTCGGCCCCTACCATAACGATGACTGGCAATACGTTTTCAAGGGCAATGCTCCGAAGCCCAATCCAAATAGCAACGCAGGCATCGAAGTGAGCCCTGCTGTTCGAGATTTTCTAGGCATACGCAGTGGCTATCGTGTTGCCTGGAAATTTGTCGAGCAGGCTGAAATACCAGATGGGCCATGGACCCAATGGCAATAATAACAACATCACCACATCCTCTATAGATTCCGTCTACAAAACCTACTAACATTACAATCCTTTCCCTCTAATTTCCTGCCCTCCACGTAAATACAAACTAAACCCAACCCCCCAAAGGTTAACAAACAACAACAACAACATGAAAACAAAAAAAACAACCATCGCCATACTTGCCACTCTGGCATTTGGCATCGCTGCTGCTCAAGCAGGCAGAGGATGTGTGCTCACCGTACCCGGCAGCGCAAGTCCCCAATCCCAAACACAACACGCTAGTCATGCTGTGCACACGTTCCAAATCAGTCTAGCTAAAGGTGAGTCCTACGAAATCACAGGCGTCCAATCTAACCTCACAACTATGGATGCGAGTAGCCCCGGAAACTTAGTGGAAATAACGGCAACGGATAATCTAAATGTTGCATACCGTAAAATTTGTGATGTGAAAATTCCCGAGGTGCGGAAAGTGCCAAAGGAAGACGGCGTACACAACTTTGTGGAACAAAAATTCGGTCCCGCGCCTGAAAATGGTAGCCTTGTGACCATCCGTTTTAATTTCGTGCATAGCGCATCCGCGTTTGGCTCTATCAGCCTCGTAGGTTGTGTGGTGCCCTGTCCCACAGCCTCAGGCGACCTGGAGACAACTGCTTATGCCAATGCCGACGACAAACCACATCTCAAGTGGAATGCTCATATCCACGTCAGAGGCAATGATAGCAGCCCCAGTGTCGGTAATGAGACCATCAGCTCTCAGCAGCAAGCACCCAACGCAGGCAAGACAAAAACGAACAACGGCAAAGGCAACAATAAGTAAGCCTGAGCTATTGTCTCTAGAGCTCAACAAGTGCTGATATCATCGTGATACTATTTACTTACAACAAGATAGCCAAACACAAGCTCATGATCTCTGAACATTCTGGACTTCGTTCTGCTCTATGCTTCCTGACAATGACATTATTTTGTTGCGCCTCTCTTCACGCACAGGTGAAGGGGGGCGAACAAACAGGCAAATCCAAGCCCAAACTTGCTCACGTATACCAAAATGCCCTCATCCTATCCAACGGCGGGCTACATACAGTATTACCCCTGAACAGCATCATTTACCAGCCAAGTAAGAATCAGTCCAATGTCGTCGAGATTCCATCTGGAAAATTCCGCTTTTGGCCGGACTTCCTCGTTAAAAATCAAGATTGGATATATACATTCGAGGTCACACTCGACCAAGCGACAGGAAAGAAGCCCATTCCCGCCCGCAAAATTGAAGAGTTTACCAAGCTTAACCGCACAGTTATCGCAACCTATCGCCAAAATCCAATCTCGGTGCTCTCATCCAAAACCGATGATTCTTCTGCGGAGGTTAAGGAAAAAAAATAATCCGCTCCTCTCATAATCCATTTTCCCCCTGCCATAATCCGCTCCTCCCCGAAGCAATTATTAACTAAAACAAACAATCATCTATTATGAACATATTAAATCTAATCAAACCATGCTCGATAGTCTTTGGGATACTAATGACAAGCATTGTCACAAGCCAGGCCACGGTGACCTTCTTCATCAAGCAGGTCGTACAAGGCCCTGAAGGAGAAGATATAAGCTCAACCGATGTCTACATCGAAAATGACGATCTACTTACGGAAAACAAAAGCTCGACGGGAGATCACCAAGCCGTGCTTGCCATCGGCGAATACGGATCTACGTTTTATTTGTATGTTCAAGGCCTGAACGATCCCGATGGTGCACCCGTGCTCCTAGACGAGAAGTTTATTGGAAATTACGTTGCCAGTGCAGATCTACTAATCACCAGCGCTGACCCCTACTCCCCAACACGCACCCGTGCAGACCAACCCTACACCGTTACCGTCAAATCATGGAACCAAAATTGGGCAGAGGCACAATCTATGAGTGAGGTTCCTCAGCTTGGCTGGAATCCACTTAATATGGGGCTTTCTGCGAGTTACGACTATGAGGAAGATAGCGAGTCTCATGGTATTCATCTGGATGCAGATACGACCGATGATCTGCCCCTTGATGATGGCCTCGGTAACACTGCCCTTATAACTCTCCAAATGACGACAGATGGAATCTCACAAACAAACTTCAACACATTGACGCTGGATGGCCTCAGCGCCAATATTCTCCCGGTCACAGCATCCCCTGACGAGTTTCCCTATACAGAACTGAGTTCTGTGAGGGGCAAAGAGACTTATAAAATTCATGCCCAATCCGGTATAGACGCCAATGGCGAAATTATATGGAAAACCGTAGGGCAGAAATCCATTCAAATCTGGCCACTTGCTCAAGCAACCATAGTAGATGGCGTATTGAAGGATGGCGATAGAATCACTCGGTCGATGCCGGATCTTCAGGTCAAATTCTGGGACCTTTACCCTAATAGCACAACCTACGTCACCATATACAAAGGCGACCCGGCCGCAATTAATGCACCAGCACAAGTTCCAGTGTACACTTCAAGACAGATCACAATCAATCAGGACATTCCACTCTGTGATACAATAGCAATAAGCAATTGGGATGGTTATATTACTGAAGACGGAACTTATACCATCGAGGTGTCTACCATAACCCCCTTTAACAATGGTCAGCCTGAGCGGCTTCTTGCATTTAGCTTTGATGTTGATCGTAAGATCGAATTCGTAGGAAGCGCTACTACTTCGGAATAATATTCTGATTGCGATAGATAAGAGAAAACCGTGCTGAATGTTTGCCTCTTACTGTATCCTCTAGCTGAGAAAAAACCAACAACAGCATCAAGCCCTTTACTGGTTCTACATGATAAGAAACTGACTTCCTGATGAATCCCCCCTCGTTTTTATCCTGTTTATTATTAGGGCTGAGGATACCATGTTTATTCGTCAGGGCTGACTTCAACTCATTAAAATCAGCCTCCATACGTTTGGGATCAATGCCAGGGGCACCATAATGAACCGTCACCTCAAACAACTTACCATGATGATACCTTGTCTCCAGCGCATAGGCTTGGTGCTGAGGCAGAGTACCACTGGCGGATTCAACACGAATAATTCTCAATTCAGGAGACGCTCCCGGTATTTTCACGGTAACATTAAGCTTCTTATCAGCAGCCCAATCCAAAATCTTGTCCGGTGTGTCACCCCACTGCAATCCAAAGGGAGGGGCAAGCAGCGCCTGCCCATTAGACTTACTAGCAACTCCACTGACGATCAGGCAGCAAATAAAAAATTTGGTCAAACCAGACATTGCGTTGAACATAGCGAATTTCAAAATAAGGAGCAACTAGGACATAGCAAGCACGGAAACGCTACGGCTTCACCAGCAGCAAAAAATCTAGGTTTTCGCCAACGGCTCTGCTTTCAAAAACGGCTCTGCCGAGGCAGCATGCTCGTCGAGCTTGCCCTTGCGCTTGGGCTACTGACCAGTATTGGTCTGGTTGTCTTTAAAGGCAGCCTTGATATCATGGCTCCCCGACAATGGATCATTCAACAAAACATGTCGGATGCTTATCTTACTTATGAAGAAGCCTATGCGCAGCGTATTAGCTTTGAACAACTCACGAGTATCGAATCTCCATGGCCGGTAGACACATATATCAGCACTGAAGTTGAAATTGGCAAGTTCCCTGGAGGCCGACCCATCATGGCTGAAGTCACCCGCACCCGCATACCGGACAACAACAATCTCCCTGAACACGGAGGCGCTGGAACGGAGGCGACAAACCCTACAGAAATGCAAACGTGGCAGGTACAGTCACACCTTTCCTATAGTATTGGAGATAAAGAATATGTGAAATCCCGAACGATTATACGCACACAATAATCATGAACTATCAAACGCATAGGCAAAGATCTGGCTTCACCCTCGTTGAGATGACGGTGACCATACTCGTTGGGTTGATGGTCGCTACGATTACACTGACTCTTTTTAATAGCCAATTAGCATCCTACAAAATACTCCAAACTCAAAATTTCCTTATCAGTGAAGCCCCCCAGATTAACAATACCCTCAACCGTATTATCCCCAGAGCCAACTTCTTCCGCATGTATGGATCTCTCACAGATGCCAAGGAAAGCAGTAATGCCGTAATAGCTGACGGTAAAGTCATCGCACTAAAATTCCAAGATCCGGCCTCACCATCAGACAGCAGCTTTGGCGTCATCGCATATGATGGTGATACGAAGAAGCTAAACTACTATCACCTCGAAAGCATGGCAGAGTTAGCGGTAGCGGCACCCGCTTGGAGTATCAGTAATCGAATCGAAGATGCCGTTTTTTATGTCGAAAATGGGGTGTTACGCACCAAGCTCACTGGCCCCAATGGTGAAGAAATCACCTACTCAAGCACAACACTACGATGAAACGATTCATGACCAAACCAGCCAACCGGACACACAAAAGCAGTCCGGGTTTCGCCTCATTACTGGTGGTCACCTCAATAGGCATTGCCTTATTAATCATGCTCATCTCCATGTATAGAAATACAGTGGATGCACATGCTGTACAAAAAAATAATCTGCTCAAAAATGACTACCAACAGCGTGAAGATGCGTTTCTACGAGCATTGACCAACATCATCCCCAACAGAGCAATCCTCTGTATGCAGGATGATTCTAAAAACAAAGAATCACTTCAATGGAAAAATATTATCGAGGATGCGCTTGTCATGTCGAATTCTCGCCAAGCGCTGGCTCCCGGAGTCGCCCTCTCTCTCGGCATAAGCAATGTCCGTAGTGGCAATAACAGCGACTCTAACCTCGAGCTTGGCGCTATTATCAGCGCACTGGCAGGCGGAACGACAGATCCCGACGCCATCACCTCAGGCACCAATATATCCGCTAGCACAGATTTCCCCCCTCCCCTCGAATGCAGCAGCTCTGAGAAAATCGATGATTCTCTTTATCCCATTGTATCTTTAGACAAAAAATATGGCCCCTCGGCCAGCGGGTGGGTACAGGCATCGGTAAGTGATTTCCCATTATATAACTTAATAGACGCTCCGGAGTTGCACTTTAATTATCAAAATGACGGCACCTTTATAGCGAAACACAACTGGTGGGCTTTTGAGTTATCTTTTGCTGATCAAGACGCATCAAAGACTAATGTCATCACAAGAAAGAAAAAATATCTGGTTTCGCTATATGAAATCCCATCTCAACTCCCTATTAGCGCATCAGCATTCACCACATTTGGTGCGCACAGTGATGGCACTGAGTGGTCTAATGTCAGTCTTCGTGGAAGTATCTTTGCAGAAAAAGTAAAAACAGAAGGTGCTTTTTCAACAGATGCCATTTCAGCTCGAAAGGGTGTGGAAGTTTCTACCAGCACCACCGTCAATGGCACAACCACCGGCGGCGTGACTGGAAGCAACCCCTTCGTCAGCAACACGCGTGAGTTATCTGAAACCGAGGGTAAGGTTTTCCCTATCTCCTCTTCGTCCGATGGCGGACGGGTTTCCTTTGTCCCCATCAACCGCGGACTTGAATTCTATGATCGCTACACAGGTGATCCGGATGAGGATAGTAATAGTAGCAATGCCGTATCTCCCACCTCATGGGACTACTACAGTATCGGTGCAAAACAATGTGGCATGCGGCTTGATGTCATCGAGGTTATATCCTCTAGCGATCAGACACCCACAGCCATTCGATTCAGCTATTTGAAAGATGATCCTAATGACGGTATTGTCGGATTTCGCTACATAGACACTGTGATTTTCAGCAAAAACCCAGACCCTTTGAATCCAGAAGAAGAACTTTGGCCAGATCTTTTAGCTCTGGGCGGGGACACATTCCCCTTCCACGTCGATAAATCCTATTCAAGTCGACCTTGTATTGCCATTTACCCTGAGCGTCTTGCTACTTGGCTAGCAAGCAACAATGGTGGATACTTTGACACCAATAACTCCATTTCTGTGAATGTCGACCACGTCAACAATCTAGAAATTGCCAAGCCACCTTTCCCAAGTGACGTTGGCGACTTGGCAGTAATGCTCTTAGAAGCCAAGGACTTAACCGCGTTCACTGATGGATTTTCATTGGTAACCAATATGCGTCTTATCTTTACCGACGATGTCAATATTACGTCAACAACCACACCGTCTGGTGTTATCGTTCCGGCCGGTGAACAGTTTTACCCTCCAGTATCATTTTTTGCTCCCGAAAAACGATTTGGCGACAGCGGCATTGCCCTCAAAATTGATATTGATGGGCAACTTGGTTCAATAGCCAAGGGAAATACTGAGCCTATACGCATTGCTGACCTGAAAACAGGTTATGCGGATCAAGTTGTCCCAGAAAACATTGTTGCCAATTTGAAAACTATCGATCACCCGGCAGCATTACCTCCCATCAACATGATGAACTGGATGGTAGTAATTAGGGAAATACATCCTAAATACAACCCATCTCAGAACTAAGGAAAATGCTATGGCTTGAGCGGTAATAGCTCACCTTTACCTAGATCTGAGTTTTCTTGAGCCTGATCGATAACTCGCGGCCGATCCTCCAGGGTACCAAGAGGCTTAAAGGATTCACTATGAGTATCCACTCTAAACGTGAGCTCATCAATATCACGATTACTCTCCGAAATTTGCGCCCTGAGCGCCTTCTGTTCATTGCGGATAGCTACTAGTATCTCCAAAAGAACCTCATCTGGAGACTGTGCACTTTGCGTATTTTTGTTTGGTTCCGTCAGATTGGAATCTATCACAACACCCTCCCCCTTCCCACTGGAAGAAACTATCTTAATATCATACTCCAGGCTCTTGAGCGCATCTGGATGATTTTCAACTAAGCTCTGTTTGAGAATATCCTGAGTAGCTGAATCGTCATTAGCCATTTCATGAACATATTTGAAATGAGTGGCTGTAATACCAATGATGATACCTATTGTCATCATGGTGATTGAGAGGCTAATTCTATTCATTGAATTTTATGCGCTAAAGTTAAGTAAAGCCCTTGCATCATGGCTCCGCAGTCATGGTTTGTCTGTTAATGCATCAACATTACTCATGGCAAAAGCACGAGTGATAATGACACGATGCGACCGAGGCGGTATTTTAACCATCGTAAAGCTGTTGCGGGTAATACTAATCTGGCGAATCATTTCACCACTTGTGTTCAAAGCCTGAACTCCTGCTATCAAATCAATTTCTCCGGATTTGCGAGTTACGCCTATACCGTCTGATCGATAAATTTGGTATGTGGTGAAGTGATCTTCGCCCGAGACACTGTAGTACAAACGCAGATCTATACCATCCGTGAACACTTGGTAATACAAAGGTGAGATAACTACGGGAGTACCCTCACCACGCTCTACTCTGAACTTTGAATTGAGCTGATAGTTACCGATATGGCGAAAAGCCAGTGGCAGACCTTCAGGACGAGCCTCTGATTCGGGATCTGCTAGGGCATCACCCCCATGAAGCGGCTGTAGTAGCAACCCAAAGAAAATAACGCAGCTGTATACCGTTGATGTCATATGAAATGTTCCCCAACTGAATTAACCTCCGACATCCCATAGCCCGTCATCGGTATCTCCAGATGGGTCATATTCGCTGCCATCACCATCTAGTAAAACAGGAGGGCTGACCGAAACCTTGACCGTCAAAACACCATTGTCCATGTCCTCTGCCGTGGGTAAAGCACTCAAGTTGCCGGACAAATAAGGAATGATTTTTTCAGCCGTAAGGGAGCTGACACTCTCCGTAGGATGCTCCGCTAAGTAGGTGCGCTGTGCATTATAGACCATTCTTAGAACGCGTGAGCCTTCCGAGCCTCGCTGCCACTCCCGATATCCACTCATGGAATACATCGATATTCCTATAAGGGTCAGTAATACCACAATGACCACAGTCATTTCAAGTATCGTAAGGCCCGCCCTTCCTCGGACAGCCCTTCTTCGACCGGCCGCAAACGATATACGTGGATGCACAATCTGTTTTAACATCTTCTAATAGAGTATCAGCTTAGCCTTTATTGAAAATAAAAAAATATGAAATATTAGCCTATACGACTCATTTACACGGCCTGCCAAACCAGCGTAGCTAGGCCCTAGCTACATGCCCGACTTAAGCTCTTCGATGGTATCCATGATCGTGCTGCGTAGCTCTTCATTCTGAGACAGTTTGAATACACCATATCCGCCAGCAGACACTAAGATGATGCTGATAAATCTTAATATCCACATGTAGGTAAAACTTTTACCCTCTGGTGCAATACGTTGATTATACCAATTTTTTCCCTCCACCACGTGAACGGCATGCATGATGTGGTCTTCTTTCAACAACTGCATCATATTTTGAGCGATCTCATTATCCTTGATCATGATGCGGTGGCGGTAGTCGCCACCTTTGTTTTGTTCAATATCCTCTATCTCTACACCACTCGGGAGTTCACGTTCTGGAAGCCTGAGCGTTAAAATATGCGTTTCGTAAATGAAACGCTCTTTGAGCCAGCGATCTAACTTGGTTAGTTGCATAAACGATTATTATAAGCTCATTACATTGCCTCCTGCATCATCTGGGGCCCCATCATGAAGATTGGCATGAAGGTTCCTAGGAATACCCCAGCAATCAGCATCACCGCAATGATCATCACGACAAGGCTGATAAACTGGCTAAAATCATCCATGAGCTGATCAGCATCTTCTTCAAACATCTCGGAAAGCATTTGCAGCTGGGTATCAAGTGACGCGGACCTCTCACCAATGGCAAGCATGTGAACCACCTGAGGGTCAACGGATGTATACTTGGCAAATGCAGACGAAACGGGCACACCAGATTTTTCGTAAGCATCTGCAGCCTTTTGGAGCTCATTATAGAATGGCGTTTTCTTTACACTATTCGCCGCTACCCTCAATGATTTAGCGAGGTTGATACCATTGGCGTAGAGTAAGCGCACAGTAGACAGCAATGTCATCTGACGAAGACTCATAATCATGGATCTGACCACTCGAAATTTTGCCATGGCAAGGTTGGTGATCATATTTTTAACCACTGTCGACTTCCAGATGGTAATCCCCGTTGCCACCAAAATCAGTACAACAAGTGGCCATATTGCTTGAACTATATGACTTATCTGAAAGGACAACTTCACTAGCCCCTTTGGCTCCATTCCCGCCATCATCGTTTCTACTTGGGGAACAATCTTGACCTGTGATGCGATAAACGCACCCACCAAAATGGGTATTACGATACACGGCATCATGATCAGTTTGCGGATCTTTTTACGAAAATGCATCTCGCTTTTGATTCGCTTACCAAGCTCTGCAAATGCCGTATCCAGCTGACCTGTATCACCACCCGCCTGGATGAGTCCGATGGTCATATCATCGAATTTTTCAGACCTCCTAAAAGCCGCGTGAATGGGAACCCCTTTATTGACATCTGAATAAATCTCATTGAGTGCGCTAACCAAATTCTTGTTAGGATGTCCGTGTGCGTAATACTTGATTGCATCTGCAGTACTGATCTGGGCTCGCAGCATCGAAGCCAGCGATCGGAACATCTGAACCAACTCCCTTTTTTTGAACAGCTTGACACGAGGGGCGAAAAAACTCGACTGCGCCTTTTTCTTAGGCTCCACCTTGCTATCCGCATTTAAAGCGCTACTTCCCAGCGATGATTTACTCATGATGTATGTATTCTAGTCATCTGTGCTCATATCAATCATTTTACTAATGGCCGCCAGATCGGTTTTGCCCTCTTTCAATAACTTTAAACCGTTATTGCGCAAATTGGGTAGGATTCCCTCCTCTTGAATTTTAAGTTCCAATTCATAAGGTGTGATTTCGCCCTTTGAGAGCATATCGGAAACCTTGGGTGTAATAGGAATAATTTCTAATATCGCCGTGCGGCCAGCATATCCAGATCCATGACACTCCGGACAACCCTCAGGTAAATGAGTATAAACAAGCTGGCTTTTCCAGCTCTTATCGAGCCCATAGATGATGCGATCCTTCTCTGAAACACCCCTCTGTTCAATTTTACAATAAGGGCAAAGAATTTTGATCAAACGTTGCGCACAAGCAGCCTTCAGTGTCTGGGCAATCTTCCAACGTTCGATCCCTAATTGCTCGAAACGCTCGATGATTTGCGACGCCCGAGGCGTGTGAATTGTCGTTAACACTTTGTGCCCCGTTACGGCCGCTTCAATGGCGAGCTCTGCAGATTCAATATCGCGCACCTCACCCATCAGAATAATATCGGGATCACTACGCATAAAACTCGCAATCATCGGCTTAAACTCAGATGGATTTCTCAGGTCACAGTGGGTCACCCCCGGTATCTCATCCTCTACTGGGTTTTCAAGGGTCAGTATATTAACATCCGGAGTATTCATCTCACGCAGGATAGCGTTGAGCGTAGTCGATTTGCCTGACCCTGTGGGACCGCTCATGACAATGATCCCTGCAGGAATCTTCATCACTTTATCAATGGCTAGTAGCGTAGCCTCATCAAAAGCAAGTGAACCCTTTCCTAAGGTCACATCCAGGTGACCTTTATCCAGCAGGCGCATCGTAATATGATAACCTCGATAGGTTCGGTGGCGCTCATAGCGGATATCAATAGGACGTCTGTAATAGGAAATCGTAAAGCGCCCTGAAATGCCGGGTGTTGTGTTCCGAATCTCAGCAGGAAGCTTCATCAAGTTCAAAAGATACGCATCAAGACGATCTTTAATCTTCATTGGAAGTTCTGTCTTTTTGCCAATATCTCCATCGACACGATACGCGTAGTAAAAAACTTCTTTCTCTACCTTGAAGTGA
>DBBL01000023.1:0-3316 GCA_002292185.1 Akkermansiaceae bacterium UBA985
GAGTTCTGGATGATTGAACCTGAAATGGCGTTCTGTGATCTTGAGGGTGACATGGACCTCGCCGAAGAGTTCACCAAGTATCTTGTCGATGACACCCTGAACAACAACGAGGGCGACCTCGACATCTTTGCCCGCTTTGTCGACAAAGGCCTGTTGGAGCGTCTTAAGTTCGTCTCGGAAAAACCCTTTCAGCGCATCTCCTACACGGAAGCCATAGAAATCCTTGAAAGCAGCGGCCAAAAATTCGACTACCCGGTCAGCTGGGGCATCAACCTGCAGTCAGAACACGAGCGTTTCCTCACCGAGCAACACTTCAAATGTCCGGTCACGGTTTATAATTACCCGAAAAGCATCAAACCTTTTTACATGCGCACCAACGAGCCGGACAGCGAAGGGCGACTCACCGTCACCGCTATGGACCTGCTGGTGCCTGGCATCGGCGAGATCATCGGTGGTGCCCAACGTGAGGAGCGTATCGACATTCTGCGTGCCAACATGCAGGAGGATGATCTAAGCCTCGAGGACTACAGCTGGTATCTTGACCTGCGTAAATACGGCAGCTGCCCACATGCGGGCTTCGGGATGGGCTTTGAGCGCATGCTGATGTTCGTCACCGGCATGAAAAACATCCGTGATGTGCTGCCCTTTCCGAGAACTCCTGGGCATTGTGAATTTTAGCCCCGCTGAAGACCCTCTTTTTGAGTTCCGTAAAAAAGCCTGTTCATCCTGAAAATCCTGTCTAAAAAAACATCATGATCGTTTCTCCAAAAATCCGCGGTTTCATCTGCACGACCTCACATCCAGACGGCTGCGCTGCCAACGTCCAGGAACAAATCAACTTCGTTAAATCTCACCCTAAAATCGAAAACGGCCCTAAGAGCGTTCTCGTCATTGGTGCCTCTGCTGGCTACGGCCTGGCTTCACGCATTGTTCCTGCCTTTGGCTCGGGCGCCAACACCCTGGGTGTCTTCTTCGAAAAGCCCGGCACCGAGACACGCAGCGGATCCGCGGGCTGGTATAACTCAGCGGCATTCGAAAAAGCGGCCACCGCTGAAGGTCTGTTTGCCAAGTCACTCAATGGCGACGCCTTTTCCCACGAACTCAAAAAACAGGCCGTCGACATCATCAAAAATGAGATGGGCGGCAAGGTCGACCTGATCGTCTACTCACTCGCCTCCCCTCGCCGCACCGATCCCGACACCGGCGAAGTCTTCAAATCCGTGCTCAAAACCACCGGTGGAGATTACACCAACAAAACCCTCAATACCGATAAAGGAGAAGTCTCCGAAGTGACTATTGGCGCTGCCACTGAAGAGGAAATCGCCGATACCGTGAAAGTCATGGGTGGCGCAGACTGGGAGCTCTGGATCGATGCCCTCGCGGATGCCGACTGCCTTGCCGAAGGTGTCAAAACCGTAGCCTACTCCTACATCGGCCCCAAGCTCACCTGGCCCATCTACACCGACGGCACGATTGGCTGTGCCAAAAAAGACTGTGAGCGCGCCAGTGCGGCCATCCACGCCAAGCTCAGCGAGTCTCTCGGCGGCTGTGCTTATGTTTCAGTCAACAAAGCTCTGGTCACCCAAGCTTCCTCAGCCATTCCAGTAGTGCCTCTCTACATCTCCATTCTTTACAAAGAAATGAAGGCCAAAGGTATCCATGAAGGCTGCATTGAGCAAATCCAGCGCCTCATGGCCGATCGGCTTTACTCTGGAGACCTTCAACTTGATGAAGACGGCCGCATCCGTGTCGATGACTGGGAAATGCGCGACGACATCCAGCAAGCCATCGCTGGCGCATGGGAAAATATTTCCAATAACAACTTCAATGAGCTAGCCGACTTCCAAGGTTACAAGGATGACTTCTTGAAACTCTTCGGCTTCGGTCTCAACGGTGTCGACTATGAAGCAGACACCGATATCGCCACTGCACCAGCCTCGCTGGCCTAACAAGTCGGGGGTGCTCATTGGCTCACTCAACTGACAGCGGCTAAAACCCTAACCAAACGCCGACTAAGCATGCCCGCCGTGACCAACTTGCGCCTCTTTGCCATCGCCCTGATTGCAACGGCATCCTGCTTCTTCTCTTCCTGTGGAGAGAAGGAAACCCCGGAGACTAAAACCACCACCGAAGCCGCTAATGCCGTTGCAGCAGATGCCGCAGTGACTGAAAAAGAGACCGTGCAGCAAGACAGCCCTGAGAGTCTTACCGATGAATTTGTTATGCAAATGGACCTGTCTCTGGACGCTATGCTCTCAGCCAAAGACAAGGCCACCGCGGACGAGGCCAGCAAAAAGATCTTCAGTATCGGCGATGACATTGCGGCCATCGCAGCCCGCCTCGACAAACTCGAGACATCCAGCGACGAAGAAAGACGCCAGCTGCTCGACAAAAGTGAGGTGGCGTTCAAACTCTTTATCCAGAAGGCAAATTCCCCCGCTATGGGAGACATCCTCAATGACCCAGAAATTCTCCAGGCACTGGCGCCTGCTAGAGAGCACTTCAGCAGAAGCATGCAGAAATTCGGCATCGTATTTGGGCGCTTCAGTAATAGTTCGGCAGAAGCTCCAAACCAAGAAACACCAGCTACAGAATAGCCACTGCTTGCAATCACTCACCTTATACCGCCTGGCCCATCAGCTCGGCGGTATTTTTTTAGATAGCCGATCTGACCTAGCCCATCGCGTTTTTCAGCGAGACTGGCAGGATGAGTGGTACATATTGCCCATTTATAGCCTTTCCATGAGCCAATCAGACCGCTACATAGCCAGCACGTGATTTACAACCTACACGCTATATAACTATGAAACCAGTTACCAACTTACGCCTATTATCCGTCATCACCCTCGCGTCATCATCGCTCTTTTTTTCCGCCTGCGAGAAAAAAGCAGCTGAGACTACTGAAGGTGTCGAAGTCGAGCAAGCTGTCGACACCCTGGACAGCCTCACTGACGAGCTCGTTGTTCAGTTAAACCAATACGCTGACATCGTTCTTGCCGTAAAGGACGCTGCTACTGCACAAGAAGCCGTCACTAACCTTAATACCGTAGCCGACGCCATCGCCGCAATCGCAGCCCGCCTCGATAAAATCGAAATGCCTGATGAAGCTGCCAACATTGCCGTCGACGAAAAAATGAAAACGGCAAGCATGGCCATCAAACAGAAGATGCAGGCCGCAGGCGAGATTATGTCCAACGAAGAAGTTGCCGGCATCCTTATTCCTGCCCTACAAAATTTCGGCAAACGCATGGCAGAACAGGAAAAAGTATTCATGCGTTTTGGCAGTCAAAAAAATAAAGCTCCACAACAACAGCCA
>DBBL01000023.1:3360-4429 GCA_002292185.1 Akkermansiaceae bacterium UBA985
ACCGAGGCCCCTGCAGCTGAAACCCCTGCTCCTGCTGCTCCAACCGCTGAAGCCGCAACTCCAGCTACCCCAGCTACCCCAGCCCCAGCTGCGGAATAGCCGGCTTTATTTCATTCTATTCATACCGTCTGGCTTTCTTGAGCCAGGCGGTTTTTTTATCCCTCTGTTTGGCTTTTCATCACTGCTCATTGCGGTAGCATCTGCCTATGCCAGCGAAGGAACGTGCCGATGCCCTGCTTGTCTCAAGGGGCTTGTGTGATTCACGTGAGCAGGCCAAGCGGCTCATCCTTGCTGGCGAGGTCAGCACCGGCACCACGGTGGTGGCAAAACCAAGCACCAAGCTGCCCACAGATGCCGAGCTCAGCATCAAGGAAAAACCCAAATACGTCGGCCGAGGAGGGCTCAAGATCGAGGGCGCGCTGGACACCTTTCACATTGATCCAACCGGCATGACTTGCCTCGATGTTGGTGCCTCCACTGGTGGTTTTACTGACTGCCTACTCCAATACGGCGCCACTAAGGTTCACGCCGTCGATGTTGGCACCAATCAACTCGTCTGGAAGCTGCGCAATGACCCACGTGTTGTCGTCAAAGAAAAATTCAATGCGCGCTACATGACCCCAGCTGATATCGGTGACCCCATTGACCTCGCCGTTACCGATGTATCCTTCATCTCCCTTACTAAAATCCTCCCGCCGATGTTCTCTTGTCTGAAACCCGATGGCCAGATCGTCTGTCTGATCAAACCCCAGTTTGAGCTTGATCGTGAGGACATCAGCAAAGGCGGCATTGTCAGGGATCCAGAGCTGCACCAACGAGCCGTTGATAAAATCCATCACTTTGTCACCGAGGAACTAGGCCACACCTGGATTGAATATATCGACTCCCCGATCAAAGGAACCGAGGGTAATCGTGAGTTCCTCGCTTGGCTTCGCCCCTAGAGACTCGATGCAAGGGACTAGGAACTAATAACTAAGAACCAGCAGGCACGGCCGGCGCTCTTCACAGCTTCGCCAGAAGCTGGGCTACGGGCAGCCCTACGACATTGTCATAATCTCCCCGCACTTGC
>DBBL01000190.1:0-961 GCA_002292185.1 Akkermansiaceae bacterium UBA985
GGCGCGCGCAATGCAAACGCCAGTACAGACTTGATGCGTTCTGCCTGAGAGACGCATCAGCGTCGCCTCGGCCTCTTCCTTGCTGTGAGGTTTCCCAAGGGGTGTTTGATCAACATACACTAGCGTATCTGCTCCAATAACGGTTGCTTCTGGATAATCCTGAGCCACGGCCAGTGCTTTCAATCTGGCATTTTCCTCACACAATTGATCGAGTGCCATACTCTCATCATGCAACTCCTCAGCGGGCGATGGGATCACATCAAACTCAAGCCCCACCTCCCGGAGCATATCACGCCGGCGAGGTGAGCCTGACGCAAGGATAAGTCGGTCATTCACCTTGTTATCAAGCTGCAGATCTGAGCAGAGCAACGAGTACTCCCTGAATCACCAATTCATGAGCCGGCACTAAATCAGGGTAATTTTCATTCTCTGCCTGGAGATATGGCCTTCCGTTATCAACCACGTAGCGCTTGAGCGTCGTTTCGCCATCAATAAGGGCGGCAACAACGTCTCCCTTCCGGGGTTCGCGGAATTCTAAAACCACCGTATCGCCATCACAGATGTGAGCATCAATCATAGAATCGCCACGGACCTTGAGCGCAAAAGTGCGGGCATTGCCACGCAGACCAAGTGAACGGATATCGATGGATAGACAGCCTTCCTTCTCCGTATCCACATCCTGCGCCATGCCTGCGGCAATGCTTCCATACACGGGGATATCAACGATTTCCTCTCGCTCCATCTCTTCGGGAAAGCCAATACCACAGGCTTTGTTGGCCTTTCTGACAATCACCCCCTTTTTCTCGAGGGCTCTGAGGTGACTAATGGCTGCCGTCTGACTGGCAAAATTGAAATGACGCTGTATATCACGCGTCGAGGGCATGTAGCCTTCTACACGGTGTGTTTCCTTGAGGTAATCGATCACCTCCTGCTGACGTTTGGTAAGTTGGATATTGGACAT
>DBBL01000190.1:1023-5146 GCA_002292185.1 Akkermansiaceae bacterium UBA985
GGTGAATATGGGAGTGGTGAATATCGGATTACTAAAGCCTAAAGGGGCCCGTAGACCTGTTGATCTAGACAATGATACGGATACTAATGGCTGTGTGAACAGTGTTCTCTGGAACATTAACCGATGACTGTGTGAATGCAAAGTAAAAAGTCATCACGATTTTGCTTTCCTTGCGCCGCTGTAATAGTTAATTTTATCGTAATATTTATTATGAGCGAAGAATTCAACTCTCCCCAACTCCCCGCCTCAGGACTCCTCACTGGACTTGATGAAACTGATCGTTTGGCGCTCAGCACATATGGAGACTTCATTCCCGTTCACGCAGGCCAGCTTCTTATTGAGGAGGGCAACCAGCAGGACGCTCTTTATTTTGTCATTTCCGGCACACTCCATGTTCACACCGACAAGGACGGCAAGCGCAGTCTTATTGCCCGCATTGGCGCTGGGGAAAGCATTGGTGAAATTAATCTATTTGATCCCGGCACGGCAAGTGCCTCAGTAACAGCCCAGACATTTTCACAGGTCTGGAAAGCAACTCGCCACGATTTCGAAGCTTTCGTTCAAGCCTACCCCGAGGTGGGCGAGCATATACTCGTCGCCCTTGTAGGCGAGCTCAGCAGGCGCATTCGTTTTTTAAATGGCAAACTCATCGCAATGGAGGTATCTTACCAAGAATTGTGGAGTTGAACCATATCGGCAGCTAAACTGAAAAGTCCGTCACCACTAACAAGTCCTTCACATGAAGGCATCCCCATCAATGTTTGAACTACTTAACATCCACCCTCAATGTGTGACGGGTGCTTTGTGGCTTTTTCTTGCCCTGGCCATTGGCCATGCCATTGCCGATTTCCCACTCCAAGGGGTATTTCTTTCAGAAACAAAAAACCGAAACCAAAAGCTATCCCAAGATTTGAATACCAAAAGCCCACAAGGCGTTTGGATTCACGCGATGAGCGCGCACTCACTCATTCATTGTGGCGCTGTATGGTTAATCACTGGTTCAGTTCTTCTCGGACTGGTCGAATTTTTTCTCCATTGGATCATTGATTTTGCCAAATGTGAAAACTGGGCCGGGTTTAATACCGACCAGTTCCTCCACTATGGCTGTAAAATCATCTATGTTGCACTGATCTATTACGGCGTCATAAGTATTTGATCGCCGCTCTGCACCCTAGCCACAATATAATGTGGGCACAAAAAACAGGAGCCCCCAAGGGAACTCCTGTTCTAAAATAAAGTGTTGATCGATTTCTGACCTAGCCCGCAGCAACAGCTGCTCGAATAAGCTCGAGGAAGCTTTGTGGCTCGAGACTAGCTCCACCGACAAGGCCTCCGTCAATATCAGGTTGAGCAAGCAGCTCGCCAGCATTGTCTGCCTTCATGCTGCCACCATACTGAATGCGGATCTTTTCTGCCAACTCACCGCTGTATAGATCTGCAATAACGGAACGAACAAAAGCGTGGGCCTCTTGGGCCTGCTCTACGGTTGCTACTACCCCTGTGCCAATGGCCCATACGGGCTCGTAAGCGACGACTATTTCCTTCATGTCCTTGTCGTCGATACCGGCCAGCCCTTCTGTGATTTGGCTGCGGAGAACTTCTTCAAGTTTACCGGACTCACGTTGGTCAAGAGTCTCACCAATGCAGAAAATAGGCTTCAGGTTAGCGGCTCGCGCTTTTTTGATCTTGGCATTGATCAGTGCATTCGTTTCACCGTAAAGGGTGCGCCTTTCACTGTGGCCGATGATGACATAACGGACAAAAAGCTCTTTGAGCATCATAGTGCTGACCTCACCCGTGTAAGCTCCACTGTCCTGCTCAGATACATTCTGAGCTGCAATAGATACTCCCGAATTGGAGTGGAGTGCACTCACTGCTGCAGGAATGCTGACATAAGGAGGCGCAATGACCACATCAGCTTCATCAGTGATATTGTCGAGTTGGCTCGTGAAGGTGGAGAGGAAATCTTCGGCTTCTTTAGGGCCGATGTTCATCTTCCAGTTGGCTGCGATAATTGGTTTGCGCATAGTGTTATTGGAATTAGGAATTGGTAATTAGGACTGAGAAATTAGGACTTGGAAATTAGGACTTGGAAAGTTGCGAGGTGCGTCTCTGGGGAGACGTTTATTTGTTGGTGAGGGCGGCGACTCCTGGGAGCACTTTTCCCTCGAGTAGCTCAAGCGATGCACCACCGCCTGTTGAAATGAAATCAAAATCGTCCGGGTTACCGAACTTCTTAACAGCAGTTACCGAATCACCTCCGCCAACAATAGTCAATGCGGATGATCCCGCTACCGCCTTGGTGAGAGCCTTGGTGCCTGCAGCAAAATTGTCCATCTCAAACACACCCATGGGGCCGTTCCAGAGAACCGTCTTGGCATTGGCTACGATCTGGCAGAAATCACCGATCGCCTGATCGCCGATATCGATACCTTCCCAATCATCTGGAATCTCACCCCCTTCTCCATAAACTGCGGTAACCTTGGTTTCGGCATCCGGAGAGAATTCCTGGGTGATACGCGTGTCTGCGGGAAGGTGAAAATTGATCCCTCTTGTCTTCGCTAGCTCGAGAATTTCAAGTGCCAGCTCGAGGCAATCGTTTTCAACAAGCGACTTGCCAATCTTGTAGCCCTGCGCCTTGCGGAAGGTGTAAGCCATGGCACCTCCAATGATGAAAGTATCAGCCTTATCCATCATGGCTTTGATGACCTGGATTTTATCCGAAACCTTGGCTCCACCCATGATCGCAACAAAGGGTTTCTCGGGAGATTCAAGCTTACCCTGAAGAAACTCAAGTTCGCGCTCGATGAGCAAACCCATCGCGCTTTGAGCGATATGATGGGTCACACCCTCAGTGGAGGCGTGTGCGCGGTGAGCGGTTCCGAACGCGTCGTTAACAAAAATTCCCGCATCACCAGCAAGAGCCTTTGCGAAGCCAGCTTCATTCGCCTTTTCCTCAGCATAGAAACGGGTGTTTTCGAGCAGCATGACCTCTCCTGGCTGAATGGCCGCACGGGCAGCAGCAGTCTCCGCACTGACACAGCTTTCAGCAAAAGCCACATCCTTACCAAGGAGTTCGCCAAGGCGAGCCGCAGCCGGACGCAGTGAATACTTTAAATCTGACTCACCCTTGGGCCGCCCTAGATGCGAGCAAAGTGTCAACTTGGCACCGCTATCAAGCAGATGCTTGATGCTGGGCAAGGCAGATACGATGCGTGTATCATCGGTGATTTCACCGGCGTCATTGAGAGGCACATTAAAATCAACGCGCATCAGCACAGCTTTGCCATTAACATCGAGATCGCGAATACTAAGTTTAGACATTCTGTATTAGGGTAAGTAGATTTAAGAAAAAAAGCGGGGAAAGTTTCCCTCCCCCGCCTTTGGTAAAGTGTCCGTTGAATTAGGCACCCAGCAGGGCTAGGCCATCAGCAGCGCGGCAGGAATAACCCCACTCGTTGTCATACCATGAACAAACTTTAACGAAGTTGCCATCGTTGACCATGGTGAGATCTGAGTCGAATACAGAACTGTGAGGGTCACTAACGATGTCCTGAAGAACCAGCGGATCTTCAGAGTAGCTAAGAATACCCT
Source organism: Akkermansiaceae bacterium UBA985 (assembly GCA_002292185.1). Taxonomy (GTDB): domain Bacteria; phylum Verrucomicrobiota; class Verrucomicrobiia; order Verrucomicrobiales; family Akkermansiaceae; genus Oceaniferula. Next base: position 4,618 of record DBBL01000190.1, read on the forward strand.
TCATAGGACCTGCAGCAGCAGCCTCTTTGAAAGCGGCGTTAACCTCTTCAATCGTTGTGTCGCTCTTAAGAATAGCAACAAAGTCAGTGAGTGATCCAGTAGGAGTAGGAACACGGAAGGCACCTCCATTAAGCTTTCCCTTCATTTCAGGGATCACCTCGGCGATGGCAACAGCAGCACCAGTAGAAGAAGGCACGATGTTAACAGCAGCAGAACGACCACGACGAAGGTCACCGTGCGGTGCGTCAAGAAGGTTCTGGTCACCTGTGTAGGAGTGAATGGTGCTCATGAAGCCTTTTTCAATGCCCCACTTGTCGTTGAGCACTTTAACGAGTGGTGCAAGACAGTTAGTCGTGCAGGATGCGTTGGAAACGATGTTGTGCTTAGCTGGATCGTAAAGATCATCATTGATGCCAATGCACATGGTGAGGTCTGGGTTTTTGGCAGGTGCAGAAATAAGCACCTTCTTAGCTCCAGCATCGATGTGCTTTTGGGCACCCTCACGTGAGGTAAAGAATCCAGTCGACTC
>DBBL01000186.1 GCA_002292185.1 Akkermansiaceae bacterium UBA985
CAAAAACTCAAAGGTAGCTTAGCAGACTTAACCTACGGCCAATCAGTCACGGATGAATGTATCGGCTGGCAGACCACCGAGAGCATGCTTGAAGAATTTGCCAAAGCAGTTCAAGCACGGCGCTCAGCAAAATAAGCTAAGCTCGGCTATTGCCTGAGTAAAAGTTCAGGACTTATCAGCTTCAGGCTCTTTTTCTGGGTTTGACGCACGCCATATCGCGGCGAGGAAACTCCCTATAAGACAGTGATAGACTGCCGAAATCGCACATGGTGTTGCCGCTAGCAGCGTAAAATGCTGCTTGGCCAAAGCACTCCCCAGTCCTGAATTCTGCATCCCGACCTCAATGGACAAGGTCCGCCGGTCTCCCTCTGCGAGCCTCGTCATGCAGCCGACCCCGTATCCCAGCAGGAAACCAAGTGCGTGCAGGATGAAAATAGCCACCAGCAAGACACCGAAGTAAGCGATGATATTCGACTTCGTGGCACCCACTACCCCGCCGACAATGAGCACAATGACCAGAATGGAGACAATCGGTGAAATCTTTCTGACGCCATCGAGTTTATGGCCTAGGATCCGATTGAGCACAATGCCTCCGATAACGGGTAATAAGACGATCGTCACCATGCTGCGGAACATCGCCCATGCGTCGACGTCTAAAATAGCGCTCGCATAAAACTTGGTCAGCAAGGGAGTGAGCACAATGGCGGCGAGCGTCGAACACATCGTCATCAATACACTCAAGGCCACATTGGCCCGGGCCAGATAACAAATCACATTGGATGCTGTCCCTCCCGGACAACAACTTACCAGAATAAGCCCCAGCTTGAGCATGGGCGGCAAATTAAAGAGAGTAGCCACTGTCCAGCCCAACAAGGGCATGATCAGAAACTGCGCAAGCACACCTAAGCCGACGACCCACGGCCTTTTTAAAACCGCCTTAAAATCATCTACGCTCAGGGTAAGCCCCATGCCCAGCATGATCACGCCCAAGCCTAGGTTGATCAGCCGCACGTCTGTACCCGGAAACTTCCCAGTGATGAACCATGTGAAATGATCCGGGACAAACCACGCCCAAGCGGTGCCTAATATGGTCCATAGCCAAAAAAGGTTACCAATCGTTTGGATGATGCGCCACATCACTCTGGGATATTCACCTCAACCTCCAGATCCCCCAAAGCCCACTGAATGCCCTTGAGATAATGCTGTAATACAGCTGGATTAGTAAAGATGTGATCGTTATGGCCTAGAGAGCTGTAAAACACACGGCCCTTACCGTGATGCTTAATCCAACTAACTCCATAATCCTTATCAGCACGCTTGCCCTTGCTGATATCCGTCTGCTCCGGATCAAGCCTGAGCAGCATATGTAACTTCTTTGGGTCATAGGGCTCCTTGAACTGGTAGATCTCTTCTTTGAAATTCAGGTTATTACCCTCCAAATGAGCACAGCATGCGTGCTTCTCTTGCCCCTTCTCCACCATCACGCTCACAGGCGTGCCCGCATTCCAGGGATGGCCATTAAAATACCCACCAATCATCTCGCCATACTCACTCCACGAGTAGTAAGTGTCTGTCGCGGCATGAATTCCGACAAAACCCTTACCACTTTTCAAGTATTCAATAAAGCTCTTTTGCAACTGTATCTCTTTTGCAAGCGCTCCTTTCCGCTGCTCAGGATTCATCTTATTCCACTCGTCCTTTGCCGGCTTGAAAACGTCCTTTGTGGTATTCAAAAAACAAATCGCATCAAACTGATCAATCTTCCCGGGCTCAAAATTTGCCAAATCATCACTGATCACAGCCTCAAATGCTCCGGTCCTCTCGCCCAGCAAACGCATCGCTATTTTCCCCGTCGGGATCGAACCGTGCCGATAGCCACGGGTGACAGAATAGACCAGTAGTTTACGGGCTTTCTCAGGCTTCTCCAGTTTCATCCCCTCGACACCCTTCGTCACCTTCTCCAACCATTGATCTTGCGGTGGCGCAGCTAGAGACAAAGCCGGCAACAGCAAGGAAAAACAAAACAAACAAACGATCTTAGTCATACTGAAGTATCAAAGCTGCACTCATTTAAAATAGCAAATACAAATATCTCAGCAGTGCCACAGCGGCCACTCAACCAGAAGGAACAAAACCTGTTCAGCACGAAGTGGAAACCAATGAGTAGCTACGCAAAAGCGCGACATAACAAGAATACTTATTGACACTATCGAAAGAAATCTGCTAGATTTTCAGTAGTGCTAACAGACTCGTCAAGCTGAAGGCATTGTAAAATATAAGCTCACAAGCCAAACACCCAAAAAAAATACCTCGTTAACAACAATTTCTGCTAACAAGAATTCTCGATTCAATCCCCTGAAGCCGAGTATCCAGACAACCCCTTTCTCCGGCTTCATTGCCGACAGAAAACCGTGCGGGGAGCCTCATGTGTGGGGGCTCCTCGTACACCTTCCTCTCATTGCGCATCTTCTAGCGCCCTACGGGCTATCGTCTTACCCAGGGTCTTGACTCGTGCACTAAGCCCAAAGGCTCTATTCAGCATCCAGTCGGCGCGTGCTTTTCCTTGACCATGTTTTGCCTCCCAGACCATTCTGGCGATCCTATGAAGAGAGTGTCTTTGGTGATCTCTTTTCTCCATTCATTATTAACTTCACATCATGAAAGACAAAAAAATCGGATTCGTTGGCTTGGGCCGTATGGGCGGCAACATGGCACGTTGCCTCAACGAGAAAGGCTACAACATCACAGCCCTTTTTGACCTCAACACAGCCCTTGCTGATGAACTCGCCACGGAAATAGGCGCAAAAGCATACCCTCAACTTGCTGATATTACTGCCAATGCCGATGTCATCCTGACTATTGTTACCGATGACCAAGCAATGGATTCCATCTTCTTTGGTGATGACAACCTGTTCACCGGAGCACAGGGCCGTGTTTTCATTAACTGCGCCACCCTCACGCCAGATGTTCACACACGCTTGGAAGCCGCTGGTCGTGAAGTCGGTGCCCAGTGTCTCGAAGCCTGCATGGCATCGAGCATTCCCCAAGCACGTAATGGCGAGCTGTTCCTGATGATCGGCGGAGATGAGGCGGTTTTCAACGCCAACAAAGCTCTACTCGATGACATCAGTAAAGCACTGCACTTTGTCGGCCCTGCCGGTAAAGCATCAGAGGTTAAGGCACTGGTCAACATGGTCATGAATATTAATACCGCAGCCCTAGCCGAAGGACTTGGCATTGCTGATTCCCTGGGTATCGACCTCACTATGCTTTGCAACATATTCAGCCAGACCGGCGCCAACTCACGCGTGCTTGAAACCGATGCCGAGGACATGATTCTGCGCGATCACGATTGCTATTTCTCAGCCGCCCATGCTGCCAAAGACTCTGGCATCGCCCTCGCACTAGCGGCCGCGCACGGAATCGATACACCGCTGGCCCAAGCGACCTATGAGCAATATCAAAAGCTCATCGAGGCGGACAAAGGCGAGCTTGATAAATCGGCTGTTGCCGAGCTCACCTTTAAGGGTCGCTCCTAAAACCTAGCCCCCACCCACACTATGGACACGATCATTGAAAACAGCTACGGGGAAAATCTAGACTACACCTTTAGCCCGGGCGAGCCTGCCTTGCTGTGCCGAGGCTGGATCGTCATTCTAGGTCACGGTGTTACCGGAGACAAAGATCGCCCGCTCATCACCGACGCCGCTCGAGCACTCAACGAAGCAGGATTTGATACCCTGAGATTCTCCTTCGCTGGCAACGGTCAGTCCGGTGGCGAGTTCCGTGATGCCTCTATCACCAAAGAAGTGGCCGATCTCAATGTCGTGATTACAGCTGCTTCCTCCAACTACCCAAATATTTGCTACATCGGCCACAGCATGGGGGCTGCGGTCGGAGTCATTCAGGCCGCCCAAGACAAGCGCATTAACGCTCTGGTTTCGCTTGCCGGCATGGTGAACACCAAGGCATTTGCCGAAACCGAGTTTGGTGAGGAAACACCAGAGACCGGATGCATGTGGGAAGATCCAGACTGCCCCCTTTCTTCAGCCTACATGACAGACCTCTGTGAAACGATTCAAAGCGTTGCACCGCAGGCAGAACAAATCAGCATACCCTGGCTGCTACTACATGGGTCTGAGGATGATGTTGTCCTACCAAAAGACAGCGAGCAAGTTGCTCAGATCAAAGCAAACGCGGTAAACGCCATCTACATAGAGGGCGCAGATCATAGCTTCAATGATCCTGAGCACAAAGCACAGCTCACGGCCGCCGTGAGCTCCTGGCTTAGCGAGCACACATCATCAAGCTCATCATAAAGCCTCAGTGCAGGCAATCGCACGTCCACTCGGCCAGCCTTTTATTTCCTTATCGTTAAGCTTAACATTAAAGAGGCGAGTTAAGACTTTCCCTTGTCATGGCCTTTTTTATTTACACCAATAACCAAGCATCCAAAGTAACCCATCATCATGCTGAAAATCATCGTCTCCATCCTCTTCTTGCTCCCCTTTCTGGCCCATGCAGAAGAGAAGCCCGACCTCGCCGAGCTCAAGCACCCAGTCAAGGCATGCCTCTTTAAAGTAGAAGGTAATGGGCTAGAAAAAACCTCTTACCTCTTCGGCACCATCCACCTTTCAGATCCTCGTTTGCTCAAGCTCCACCCGAATGCTGAGGCCGCCTTTAAAGCATCCGATACTTTTTACGCCGAGATCAACCTCGACCCAGGAGCACAACTTCAAGTCGCCCCACTCGTGATGCGCAAGGATGACACAAAACTCACCGATGCCATCGGGCCAGAGCTTACCAACAAACTCAACAAGGTCCTCAAAGACATTAACCCAGTTCTCAGCGCGGCACCTTTTGATGCGCTCAAGACCTGGGCCGTCGCCGCCAGCCTGCCCCTTATAGAAAGTCAGCTGATGGGCAAAGCCGCTCTCGATCAGGTGCTTTATCAGCGAGCCGTAAAGGAAAACAAGAAAACCGACGCTCTCGAGAGTGCTGACTCCCAAGTCGCCGTATTCGACAAGTTCACTGAGCAGGAACAACAAATCATGCTCTCCGACACGCTAGATATGATGATCGCCGAGCAGGATGCCGAAATCAAATCAATAGAGCGGATGCTCAACGTCTACCTCACCGGGACTACCGATGAGATCGCCGACATGATGACCGCCGAAATGGCCAAAATGAATTCCAACCCCGAACTCACCAAACGCTTAATGAAAGCCCTACTCGACGACCGCAACATTGACATGGCCAACAAAGCCAACGAGTTCATGCAGGCCGCCCCAGAAAAATGCCACTTCTTTGCCGTCGGAGCCGCACACTACACCGGAAAAACTGCCGTGCAGGACCTGCTAGAAGAAAAAGGCTACACCATTACGCCACTCTTTGACTAATCTCCGCTCCATCCACTATTCATTACTTATTATGTTCTTCCCTACTCGCCCTGCCCTTCTCCTCGTAGCGATTCTACCCATCGCCTCCCTCCTGCAATGCAGTCAACCTGAGCAAGCTCAGCAAAACGCGGCTCAAAAAACACAATCTAGCCCCAACCCGTCTTCTACTCCTGCTGCCACCACTGGCGATGCCCTGCAACAAGAGCAACGTCAGCATTCAAAAACTACCCCCAAAAAACCCGCTAAAATCGCTGAGTTTCTCTACGATAGTAATACTCCAGCTGACTACCAGTGGACCACCAACCATATGCATATCGGAGTGCGCTGGCAGCCTTATGGTGGCAGGCCAGAAAACAACGCCTACGATGCCGCAAGGCCGATTATCTCCAAATACAGTAGCTACGCGCAGTTCTGGGTCGCTTGGAGTGCCTCAGAGCCCAGCGAACAGAGCACCGACTATGCTAAGCATATGTCAGACTACCTTCAAACCATCGAGCAAGCTGTTGATGCCTGTATTGCTCAAGGGCTTAAGTGTGAGTTTGTATTCTGGCACTGCCCAGCTTGGGCTGCCGTGGGTGGCAAGGCTGGTGGCGTGCAAGCAAAAGAAGGTCACTACGGGGCATTTGTAGAACGCATCGCTCGGCACTTCAAAGGCCGAGTACACGCCTACCAACTCGCCCATGAAGCAAACCTTAAGATGCATCTCAACGATGGCGACATGGACTACATGATCTCCGAGGTATTCACCAAAGGCGCACGTGCAATCCGCAAGGTCTATGGCGAAGCTCCCACCGCACCTGTCATCATTTCCACCTCAGGCTGCTCGCCCTGCTTCGGCTGTGACACAGTCGACGGGCTCAACGCCACTGGGGGGCTCGCCATTAACAACTTCTATGATCAGCTCATTGCTTCATCTGAAATGATGAAAGAAATCGACGCACTTAACCTCAACGTCTCTGACCAGAATGATGGCTATGGCACCGTCGATGGCGCCTACGTGGCATCCGTTTGGGGCAACTACGACCTCGCTCGCAAAAAACTCGATGACTACGGGCACCGAGGAAAAGCCGTCATGGCCGCAGAATCATGGATCACCTGGGACGACACCCACAACTCGGCCGACGTCAACGGAGACGGATCACGCAACGAGCTCGATGCCTACCTGAGGGCAATCACCATCATGGGCCAATGCCTGCAGCGCGGACTCAACACCATGAACTTCCCTTGGTCAGACAACTCCAGCAGCTGGTCGATGGGTCTGACTAAACGCCACGACTACAACGGCAGAATCAAGAAGCTCATGCCCGAGATCGTCATCCCCTCAAAGCACGGTGGTGCTGACATCGTCACCTCCAAAGTCGTCGTCCGAGGAAATGATGATGACTTTGAAGTCAAGCTCATGGATGAGAAACTCCAGTTCCCGTTTACTATTGAGGACTACATCGACCCCTCGGACCCAAACCACCTGCACTACTATATCTGGAGGTGGTATGCACAGATCTCTGGTGGTAATGACGAGGTCATTCGTCACGCCGTGGCGGGCGAAGCGGGTAATGACATCAGCGTATTCGGTCCCGACTTCACCGGCCCTGAACGCTACCGCATTTCATCCTACAACCGCACCCGTAATAGCTTCATGGTGCTCATCTACGCCAGTGGCGCAACGGCAAAGCACTGGGTCAAAGTCGCCATCCCCGCCACCATTCAAGACGGCTGGCACTACAACAACAAGCTTTCTCAACAAGACTATCGCGGCGAAGGCTTCAAGGACGGCGATAGCTACCAAGCTCGCATCATCACCAAAAACATCAGCCCTCAAGATGGCAGCGACCTCGACGCTCGTTATGAAGAAAGCAAAATCTTCACGGTGAAAGACGGAATGCTCAATATCCCCGTCATGCAAATGAACAAATTCACTGCCATCGAGTTCATTCGGGTGGAAGCCCCAGCAGAGAAACAAAAAAAAGCGAATAGCTAGGCCCCTCTCCTCAATTAAAACATTGTAAAATACGACTATATTTAATATGCTTAAATAGTTAAGTAATGCGTATTTTATCCGCCATCTCCATTCTGCTGATCGCAACAGGTATCTCATCGGGGCAAAACAAGTCTAAGACCTCCGGTTTTATTGATCTAAATTACTACCCCGTCCTCACGGATGTCGACCAGGATACTTTCCTCACCGTCAACGCCTTGGTGAACCTACCTGCCCGTCTGCAGTATTTCAGCTTCACCAACATTGCCGGCAATGACTCGCGCAATCCATTTTCAAGTAACAACCAATATTACTCGGAACAAAATTTACGCTGGCAAATCGAAGATGACTCTCCTTTGGACTTAACCGTGCAATGACAAGCCGCAAACCATCTATCGTCCTTATCTTGGGACTTGTTGCTACCAGCTTCGTCTGGTCTGTGTTGAACTACACAGAGCACAAAAATGCAAAAGCAGAATTTAATTTTGAAGCTGAAAGAATCCACCAGCTAATCATCAAAAGGGTTTCGTCTTATGAGGGCTTACTTACTGGAGTGAAGTCCTTTTTTATGGCCTCCAAAGAAGTGAGCCTTCAAGAGTGGGAAATATACTTCGATAAGTTACAATTTGAGAACCACTATCCAGGGCTTCAAGGCATCGGATATGTGCAACATGTCAGTTCAGAAAAGGACATAGATGAACTCAAAGTCCTGCTCCAGACATATGGCATGGTAGATTATAGAATCAAGCCTGGGGGTCTTCGTGATGAGTATTTCCCCGTCGTTTTCTTAACCCCCCTAGACCACAGAAATGAAAAAGCTATCGGCTTTGACATTTACTCCGAGAGTATCAGAAAAAAGTCGATCGAGAGTGCAAGGAAGCGTGAAAAAACCTCCCTCACGAGAAAAATAACCCTCGTACAAGAAGGTGATAAAAACATTCAAAGTGGATTATTGATGAATGTCCCCTTTTTCACCAACGAGAGAATCGACAAGCAAAACCTACCCAGGGAATTAGACGGGATCATCAATGCCGTCATCAGGATGGATGACTTCATCACAGCACTGGTAGAGCCTGAAATTTTGGAGAACATGCACATGAAAATATATGACCAGCATGAATCCGAAGAAAATATACTATTTGATTCGCATAAAAACGGCCAACACAAAGCTTTCCCTGTCCGCTTCAACCACTCGACCACTCTAGACATTTACGATCAAAACTGGATCGTCACCCTTGAGGGACAACCTGCGGCAAACTATCTACCTTTATTTTATGGCGGAAAAAGTAAAACCATCAACCTTATCGTCCTGCTGGTAGGTTTTGTTTTATCTGTCTTAGCATTCTACCTAACCAGAGCCTTCGTCACAACTACCAGACTTAGAAAAGAGAAAGCGGCAGACGCCATTGCGATAAAAGGCGATATGGATATCATTAGGCGGCAGGAGGAATCGCTGCTTAAATTTACCGACAATAGTGAACACGCCGTCGTTTGCATTGTCGATATTCAAGATTCCACGCTCATCACTTCAAAGTTATCTGAGCCTGCAACAGCCCAATTATACAGCACATTCGATCAGGTAATGAGCGAGATCATTGTTAGCCATGGCGGCACGATTGTTAAGAGCATGGGTGATGCAATTCTATATTATTTCAAGACCTCATATCCGGCATCAAAAAATGATTACATACCCGCCATTGATTGTTGTTTGGATATGATCGCATCAAACGAGGCGTTAAATAGTCGCCTGTCCAAAAAGTCATTTCCTAAGATTAATTATCGTATAAGTGCCGTCTATGGCTCCGTGATGTTTGCTTCGAAAAATGACGTCCATGACATCTTTGGATCAACGGTAAACCAAAGCTCAAAAATCAATCGTTTTGCAAAAACTAACGGGCTCGTTATTTCCGAGGAAATCCATGATTTGATTAAGAGAGAAAAAACATACAAAACCGAAAAAACAAAAGATGCTATTCGGATTGAATATGGGCATGGCGTCTACCATGTCGCCAGAATTTGATGAAAAAACTCTCCTTCCATTACAACAGAATACTCATCCCCTTCTGTTGTTTGTTTTTTGTGATCGAGAGCCCTGCTGAGCAACAGAACGTGGAAGCGCCTAAACCAACAAGCAAGCCGCTTCACAAGCCCGCAGGCAAAGGAAGCATCCGAGTTCTCATTGTTGATGGATTTAATAATCATCACTGGCAGCAGACTACGCGCTTAACAACAACCATCCTTGAATCGAGCGGCTTGTTCACCGTTGATGTTTCTACTGCCCCATCCACCACCGTCTCCTCAGACTGGCCGTCCTGGCAGCCCGCATTTGCCAAATATGACGTGGTCATTCAGAGCTGTAACAGCTATGGCAACCGCCCTACTTGGCCCGCAGCAATACAACGTGATCTTGAAAGCTATGTCGCCAACGGAGGCGGGCTCTATATTCTTCATTCCGCAAACAATGCCTTCCCGGAGTGGCCAGACTACAATTTGATGATTGGCCTTGGCTGGCGTGACAAGACATTCGGCCACGCCATCACCGTCGATGACGACGGCACAGTAAAGCGCATCCCCCCGGGTGAAGGGGGCGATACCGGCCATGGCAAACGAATCAATGCACTCATGACGCGTGCAAGCGATCACCCGATTCACCAAGGATTACCTAAGCAATGGTTAGCTGCTGATCTGGAGATCTATCGCTACGCCAGAGGCCCCGCCAAAAACCTGACCGTGCTCTCCTACGCAGAAGAGCCTGAGACTGGGCTCAACTTCCCGATTGAGTGGACGGTCAACTACGGTAAAGGCAAGGTCTATAATTCGACCTTCGGCCATGTCTGGAAAGGCGACACCAATCCACCCGGTATGCGTTGCCTAGCCTTCCAAACGCTCATGATAAGATCTCTGCAATGGCTCAGCGGCAACGAGGTCAGCTGGCCCATCCCAGACAAGTTCCCAACGAAAGAAGCTATCAGCTTAAAATGAAGGGCTTTCTACTGATTGCTGGGCGCTCTGGTTCTAAACGCTCAAGACTTGGTAAGGTTAAAAGCAAGCGCGACAGGCTCCCATACGCGACAGCCTCCCTTACTGACTTCGCGTAGCTAGGTAAATACAGTGCCTTGCCCGCTTTGACTTCTCATGCGGTTTGGCTGCATGTTCTTCAACATCGAAGCCCGCCTTGATCAGGCATTTTCTGAATTTTGGCGCAGGCTCTGAGAGCCAGTAGGCCACACAGCCATCAGGTGTTAATATCTCCCGAATCTTTGCCAGAAAACCAGGCGAATAAAGCCGCGCATTACCCGCCGTAATCAAGTCGTCTGGTGTATTGTCAATATCCAGCAATAACGCGTCATAGCTGCCCCTACCCTTCGCATTGATGATGTCAAAAAGATCGCCTTGGCTAATCTTGGTCCGAGGATCTTCTAATAAAGGGCCATTATGCTCGACGAGAAACGTCCGATTCCACTCGATGAGGGGCGGCATCAATTCCGCGACCTCCACCGTCGCAGGGCTACCTACTAATTGCAGCGCGCGTTTGAGCGTAAAGCCCAAACCCAAACCACCGATCAACACCGCGGGATGCTTGGGCCTGCTCGCCTTACCCTCAAGTAGCTTTGCTAGCCCAATCTCTGAGAGCATTTCCTCCGAGCAAGTCAGTGCTGTGCTCATCAAATCAAAGCCATTGTACTTCAGGTAAAATTTATCGTCATGTTTGTGTAGAGAAAAAACCGTGCCATCAGACATTTTTGACTCACCGAGCTTCACATAAGGCTTCATGCAAGCAACCTTTCCTAAAACCCCACCATGAACAAGCACAGATAAAACCCGTCCTACAATTGACCTCTTTTGGGCGACAATATGAAAACCAAAAAAATCATGGTATGGCTTTGCCAATGCTCTAAAATAAAAACAGTTCTAGTAATTAAAACGCCATCATTCCCATGAAATTTACACCCATCCCACTCTTGGCACTCCTCATACTCAGCGCCTGCACCCCTTGTTCCACAGCTGAAGAAACCGTGCAGACCTCCAATAAAGGCTTTGAAGAGAGCATATCCCTACAAGGGGTCAGCTTTCTTATTCAATGTCCCAATCAGGGTTCGATCAACACACTCACCATCACCCCCTCTGGCCTAGAGGGGAAAAACGATCCCATCGTCGTCGAGATCGAAGGTTCCATCACTAATGCCGAGGTCGAGGATCTCGATGCCAACGGCTTCCCTGAGATTTATGTCTATGTCCGAGGTGCCGGAAGCGGATCCTATGGCTCACTCATCGCCTACGCCTGCAATCAAAAAAAATCCCTCACGCCTATCTTTCTTGCTGACTTGATGGAGGACAAGGCAAACTCCAAAGGCTATATGGGCCACGATCAATTCGCCGTCGGCGAAGGCGCCTTGCTGCGCCGTTTCCCACTTTACCATCAGAATGACACCAATAGCAAACCCACTGGCAAAACACGCCAGCTCCAATACAAACTCAAAGCTGGCGAGGCGGGATGGATCTTGCGTCTGGACAGGTCCATGGATTACTAAAGCCTACATTAAACGCCGCTTAGTTAAAATCACATGAAAGCAACACGCCCTTTTCTTTTCACCATAGTGGCAGCTGCTACCCTGCAGCTGAGCTCCTGTAGCAGCCACATCAATCCCTTCTTAGGACCAGCAGAACAAGCCCTACCCCCAGCAAGTGCCCCGACCTGGAACGCCCTCTCCAGCCTTCGCTCAGATGACTGGTTTGTGCTTCTCGACCATGGACCCAATGCCGTCGATTGGCGTCTTCGTGCCCTCGATAGCGCCACCGCCAGCATCGACTTACAATCCTTCCTCCTCGGTGATGATCCCGTGAGCGAGGAACTTCTACGGCGCCTTCTCCTAGCTGCTGATCGCGGCGTGCGGGTGCGCATGTTAATGGATGATTCCTTTCTGCAGAAAAAGGACCCCATCGTGCACGCCATCGACTCACACCCTAACGTCGAATTTAAGGTTTATAACCCCTACGCACGACGCAGCGGCGGCAGCGCCATGCGCATACTGCTCAACCTCGGCGACTTCTCACGCGTTGATCACCGCATGCACAATAAAATCCTCGTTGTTGATAACCGTGCTGCCATCGTCGGAGGGCGTAATCTCGCAGACGAATACTTCGGCCACGACTCCAAGATGAACTTCCGAGACCTTGAGGTCCTAACCGGTGGCCAGCACGTCCGCATTCTCAGTAAAGCCTTTGACCGCTATTGGAACGACCACTGGGCCATTCCCGCCGAGAATCTACCCGGCACGGGCAAATCAAAGCTGAGTCTCAGCTCCTACCGACAATCGCTAAAACCCTTTCCTGGAGTCTTAAAACAAGAGGCTACCTCAGCCCGCCATGCTGCCTGGATGAAAGCGGGAAGATCCGCAGTAGCCGGCTACCCTACCCTTCTCGTCGATCGCCCACCTCACAAAAATCCGGCCAAGGCCAGTGAAGCTCCGATTCAGGTCGCTCACGATCTCCGCAAACTCGTCGACAGCGCCGATTCAGAAATTGTCCTCATTTCAGCCTACCTCATTCCTACACCCCAACTGGAAGCCGCGATAGAGCGCGCTGAGAGCCGCGGAGTGCAAGTCCGCATTCTCACCAACTCCTTGCGCTCAAATAACCACACGGCAGCACACGCATCCTACCGCCGCCACCTCAAGCAACTCATCGACCACGGGGCCGACCTTCACGAACTTCGCTCAGAGGGCAAAGACCGTAGCCATCATATGCGAGGAGATGCGGGCAATCGCAGCCTAGGGCTTCACGCCAAGGCCCTTATTATCGATGACGATAAGGTTTTTATCGGAAGTTGTAATCTCGACGCCCGCTCCCTGCGCATCAATACCGAAATGGGACTTGTCATCGAGAGCAAGGAATTCAACCGCCAATTACGTGAGGCCATGCGTCCAGACTTTCACAGACGTAATGCTTGGCATGTTCAGAAGCAGACCGACGGCAGCCTTCTCTGGGTTGGAGACGACCAAAGCCTCAAGAGCCAGCCAGCAGGGTCTCGTATGCAACGCATCGAGGACTGGATTTTCTCACTCCTTCCTATTGAGGCGGAAATGTAGACTGCATCTTCTCCAATAGACCATGCGCTTAGCCGAGCTTATCGCCGCCTGTATCTCTGCTGATTTTCATCTTCACGGCATAGAAAAGCCGTGTATCTTGACTCTAAAGTGAACTGCAAAACCCCAAAATTTATTTCCTCTCTGGCGGGTAGCCGGTGGGCTCGACGTATTGTCATCAGTGTGCTCTGCCTGTTTTGCCTTTACCTCGTCGGTGGATTTCTCGCAGTGCCCTTAGCGCTTCGCTACATCGCCCTCGCCAAGGTGAATGACAAAATCCTCGGCACCATGGAGGTCGAGCGCTTTCGCTTCAACCCCTTCACCTGTGAGCTGAAAATTGAGGATTTCACGGGCACGACAAGCGACGGCAAG
>DBBL01000060.1:0-8191 GCA_002292185.1 Akkermansiaceae bacterium UBA985
TCATCCGCCTTGTAAGCAGGACCAAACTGTAAAAGATCACTTCAACGTGGAGATAAAAAAACCAACCGCAAACGAGCCCTTACGAACATTGTCTACGATTGACTTGGATGTCACTCACGTGCCCTCCAATGGAGCGGCGGCGGGAAACTACCCGAAATCGACGTCACGTCAATACCTTTTGGTATCTTTTTTAACTCTTTTTTCCATCACAAGCACAACCGCCTAATCCTCAGGCATTGATTGGCTAAAATAGAAGGGTATCAGTGGACAACGGGAGGCGCAGAATCGCCCTCATCATTAGGATTATCCGGTAAGCGAATGGACTCAACCATGTCTACAACCTCCTGTGGTGGGGCTGGCGTAAATGAGCTTACTAAAAATGCCACTGCGAAGTTAAGCAGCATTCCAATACAGCCAATTCCCTCTGGAGAGATTCCAAGGAGATACTGCTCTGGTTTACCACCAAGGAACTGGAAGTAGATGATGTAGCCTAAGGTAAAGCTGATACCGGCTAGCATGCCAGCAATAGCGCCCTCCTTGTTCATTTTCTTAGAAAAGATACCCATCAGCAATGTCGGGAAGAAGGATGACGCTGCTAAACCGAAGGCGAAGGCTACGGTTTTAGCGATGAATGCCGAGGGAGGATTGATTCCAAAATAGGCAGCCACTCCAAGAGCGACGAATGAGGCTATGCGTGCATATCTCACCTCTTCTTTATCTGTCAGGTCAGGCTTGATGATCTTCTTCATCAGGTCATGTGAGATGGATGTGGAAAGCACGAGTAACAACCCAGCTGCCGTCGACAAAGCTGCTGCGATACAACCTGCCATGAGTAAGGCAATTACCCACTTGGGAAGACCTCCCATGTGAGGATTGGCCATGACCATGATATCGTTACCGAACCAAAGCTCATTGGGGTTGGTCATGTCCGCCTTCATCGCAAGCAGCCTTTCGCCGTGTATGCCGATACGTTGCTCCTTAGGCGCATCATATGCGGGATAGACTGGCTTGGATCCCATGAAGGGCGAGGACGTCCCAGCTTCTGATTTGGCTGGGCCGGAATACTGAATCTTACCATCATTGTTTTTATCAACCCATGCCATCTGGCCGGTTTCTTCAAATTCCTTAAACCACGCAGGCGCTTCTGAGTAGCTGGTGTTATTGAGTTTTTCAATGAGGTTAACTCGAGAGAACGCTCCGATCGTTGGGGCTGTCAGGTAAATGACCGCAATAAATAACAAAGTCCAACAAGCCGAGCTCCTTACGGCACGAACATTCTTAACGGTGAAGAACCTAACAATAACGTGAGGAAGGCCAGCGGTTCCACACATTAATGCCGCTGTAATACAGAACATATTCACCTTCGACATTTTTCCTGAAGTATACTCGCTGAACCCTAATTCCGTGTTGATGTTGTTGATCTTGGTGAGGAAGGGAATGCTTTCCTTCGCCCCAGCCGTGTAGTCGCCTATTAAACCAAGCTGAGGAATAAAGTTATCGGTTAGAGCAATAGCGATGAAGATCGCTGGAATAGTGTAGGCAAATGCCATCACGCAATACTGAGCCACCTGGGTGTAGGTAATGCCCTTCATGCCCCCCATACCTGCGTAGACAAAAACGATACCCGCACCAGTAGCCACCCCGGCAGGAATGCCAATGCCGAAGAGCTGAGAAAAAACAACCCCCACCCCGCGCATCTGGCCCATAATGTAAGTCATGCATATAAAGATAGCGCAAAGCACAGCGACAGCGCGGGCTAATTTCGAGTAGTAGCGGTCACCGATGAAGTCAGGCACGGTTGCTTTACCAAACTTACGTAAGAAAGGAACCATGAGAATGGTCAATAGGACAAAGCCTCCGGTCCAGCCCATCAAAAAGCGGGAAGCGTCATAGCCACTGATGGCGATAGTGCCAGCCATCGAGATGAAGGTCGCAGCACTCATCCAGTCCGCTGCGGTAGCCATGCCATTAGCCAAGGGAGAAACCCCACCGCCAGCGGTATAATATTCCTTGGTAGAGCCCGCGCGAGACCTTACGGCAATGCCGATATAAAGGACAAAGGACAGACCGATGAAGATGTAATTCCAGTAATCTTGACTCATAGTATAATTATTTTTTAGATGTGAAACCTTCCTCACCCTCCAGCTTGTTCATCATGTGTTTGTAGACGTATAAAATAATCACGAAACAGATGATAGAACCTTGCTGAGCCATCCAGAAGCCAAGAGGCGCATTCCCCACCTTCGGCAGAGACTCATCCAACCAGTCACGGAATAAAATACCGGCCCCCAAGCTGACAACAAACCACACACCCAGCAGGATCATGACCAAGGTAATATTTTTTTGCCAATAACGACGACAGTGTAGTTCGGATGGTTGTTCGCTCATAATAAAAGTATCTCTTGCTTATAGTTGGTTGGACTGAGGATGCAAACTGAGAATCAAAAAACAGGCATTATTTTTCTGTGCGCTTTACAGCTTGAGTTGACAAAAGGCAGTGCCCGTGTGATCAATTCGCCATGCAGACTGAGATTATCACCAATCGCGAAGTGAATGCTGTGCAGATTCCCAGCGGAGATCCTTTTGTTCTTCCTGCTGGAACAGCTGTGATCATCACTCAAACACTAGGAGGCTCCTACACAGTAGCCACTCAGTCCGGGCTTGCCCGCATCCCGTCAGAAGATGCTGACGCACTGGGAATTGATCCTTCAGACACAACTTCCACTAGTACTGGCGGAGACTCTTTACCCACAGACGCTACCCCAGAGGACCATATCTGGAATCAGCTGAAACAAGTATTTGATCCTGAAATACCCGTCGACATCGTCAATCTTGGCCTCGTCTATGATTGCTCGCTTGAGGAAAAGGATGGCAAAAAAATCGCTAATGTGAAAATGACCCTGACTGCTCCCGGTTGTGGCATGGGTCCGGTCATTGCGGCTGATGCACAGGCACGCATCATGACTATTGAGGGCATTGAAGATGCGCACGTTGATTTGGTTTGGGATCCACCGTGGAATCAGGACATGATTTCCGAGGAAGGGAAAATGAAGCTCGGGATGGTATAATACATCAGCCTCTTCAATCCTCCCTATTTTAGGGGATCCATTTTACCGGATCGACACGATAGTAGCTTTTAAGTTGCTCGTAGACTTCAGGGTAGTGCTCGCTGAGCTGTTTAGGCTTTTCGTAGAAGGTTTCTGTCGCGACAGCAAAAAACTCAGCTGGATTGGTGGCTCCGTATGGATCGATCACTGTTCGACGGCCCTTTTCAAGTTTGCGTTGGAAGCGAATAAAAGCCTGATTAAAAACCAGCGACCAGTCTCGGTATGTGCCAGCGCCCGAAAGTTCAGGAACCCCATCAGCCGCCCCATCAGCTTGATCGAGTTGGTGCGCAAACTCATGCAGAGTGACGTGATTACCGTCTTCTTGATTTCTTCCTCCGGCGATAACGCTTTCCCATGCTAATACCACGCTGCCCGATTGCCAGCTCTCGCCTAATCTCACATCGTCGTGGCCATGCTCGTTTTTGGCTTTATAGGCAGAAGGATATAATAAAACACTGCGTAGCTTACGGTAGAAATCGTGATTGCGATTGACCAGTAAAAGACAAGCCTGAGCAGCTATAACATGCTGCATGTGTCTAGTAACTGCCTCCAATCCGCCACAAGCCTCAAACGACTTCTCGAATAGAAAAACATGCATCAAACCCTCCAACTCATCTCGAAGATTATCAGGGATCCGATCAAAGATGACAAAATCTTGGGCAATAGCATGACGCTCCTCGTCACTCAGCCTTAGCTCCATCCATTTCTGTCGCCGCGAGCGAATGATCGCAGCTTGGGCGATAAACCCAACGCTTATCAATACGACAACTGTCAGGATGATATAAATAGAGGTCATCGGCTACCTAGGTTCCAAGCCAACAAGTCCTCATACTTGACCCCAGAACCACCAAAAATATCGAGAGCGCTGCCCACCGTCACATCCACGCTTCCACCGCTGCGTTCAGAGACCAACTGGAGATCAGCCATGGTGGCAACCCCGCCTGCGTAAGTGATTGGTATGCCCGCCCAGGCCCCCAATACGTCTACGAGCTCAGCGTCAACCCCGCCGCACAAGCCCTCGACATCCGCAGCGTGAACAAGATATTCAGAGCACCACTCTGCAAGCGTTTCCAGAGTAGCGTGAGTGACATCGATTGATGTCAACGTTTGCCACCGGTTCATAGCCACCGTCCAGCCTGACTCTGTGCTTCGGCAGCTCAGATCCACCACCACGTTTTCCCGGCCAACTTCATTGGCGAGCTCTCGCAAGCGATCTTCACGAAACTTGCCATCATCATCAAAAAGCCACGAGGTCACGATCACTTGAGAAGCCCCAGCCTCTAGCCACTCAACGGCATTGCGAATGTTAATCCCCCCACCCAGCTGCATTCCTCCGGGCCAAGCTTGCAGTGCATCACGCGCAGCATCAACATTACCCGCACCCAGCTGGATTACGTGGCCGCCTCTCAACTCATCCTTATGGTAGAGATCTGCGAACCATGCCGGCTCACGATCTGAGACAAAGTTTTCAGTTGGCGGAGCTCCTGTGTCGCTGAGTGTAGCTCCGACGATTTGTTTAACTTGACCATCATGGAGGTCAATACATGGGCGAAAACGAGTCATACCTCTACTTATCCCTCTTCCCCTTCTTCTGCAAGCGCCTCTGCAAGCAACTTGATATATTCCTCGCGAGGCACTTCCATACCGCCGAATTGCCGCAAGTGATCGGTCATCCACTGGGTATCAAGCAAGATGAAATCATGCTCCCTGAGCCAGTCAACGAGGTATGCCAAGGCCACCTTGCTCGCATCTGTCTTGCGTGAAAACATGCTTTCTCCAAAAAAAGCCCTGCCAATAGCAACCCCGTAAAGCCCACCCTGCAGACCCTCGTCGTCCCAAGATTCAAAAGAGTGGCAATACCCAAGCTCATGAAGCTGAGTATAACTATTAGCTATCATGTCGTCTATCCATGTCTCTTCGCGCTGGCGGCAGCTGCTGATCACCTCGAGGAATGCCGTATCCACTTTCACCTCGTATCTATTGCCCTTGAGGGTTCGTTTCAGCCCATGAGGTATGTGAAAGCGATCATCCAGGGGAATCACGCCACGCATTAGTGGAGCAAACCATAAGATCTCACCCTCATCCGCCATCGGAAATACACCTTCCGTGTAAGCACCTAATAGGATATGTGGGGGGATTGTTTCCATACGGGCATGAATACACTACGTATCACACATTGCAGTGCTGGTCATTCTTAAGATCTATCTATGTTCCAACGCTTAAGAGGCATTACGTTTTTTCATGGCTGCAAGAATAGTGTCAGCTTCCTGCTCATCTTCCTCAGCAACGACTAATCTGACACCGCTATGCATTGTCAAATGAGGCGCAATTGATCCGACAATTTCATCTAGAATAGTAGAATTAATACCAAAACTGGCGAGTTCCAACCTTGCAAGCTCTGCCTGGATTAGCATCGTATATTTACGCAGGACAACCATACCCTCTGAAATTAGCCTGCGGGCTTAGCCTTGCAACACAGAAATACTCACCGAAATACCCGCGCTTGTATGCCCACACAAACAAAGCCGTAAACTATGGGAAATCCTGCTTGACTCAGGGCTACTATGCCCCTATCTCATGCCCCCCGCAGAGTATTCTGCACATCAACAACTACTTTTCCTTATGGCCACTACAGAAGTTATTCTCCGCGAAAAAATCAACAACCTTGGTTCAGAAGCCGACGTTGTCACCGTCAAGGCTGGCTACGCTCGCAATTTTCTAATCCCAGAAGGCAAGGCTTTCGAAGCCAGCAAAGCAAACCTCAAGCACCTTGAGTCACTCAACTCTAAGCGTGTTCAGCGCGAGGCAGAGGAGCTTGAGGCAGCAACGGCTCTTGTTTCCAAGATCGGCAAACTCAAATTGGACTTCACTCTGGAGTCTGGTCAGGGTGGTAAAGCGTTCGGATCAATCACCACGATCGACATCCACAAGGAACTTGCCGAAAAAGGCATCGAATTGGACCGGCATGCGATTGAGCTCAGCGGCCCCATCAAAACATCAGGCAAGCAGAACATTGAGATCAAGCTTCACCCTGAGGTTACAGCCACACTGAAAATCAATGTTAAGGTTGATGGTGATGACACAGAGCCTGCTTCAAAGTAAGCTAGACTAGCACTCTAAACAAAGCGTCCTAAAATTTTCAAAGCTCCTATCTGTTTTCAGGTAGGAGCTTTTTCTTGTTGGCTAGTCAGCATACTCAGCGAGCCAACCCAGTGATCGAGTGTTTGGAAAAGCTGTTCGCTGCCCGCACCACTGAAGGGCTCATGCCGCAGCTCCTCGATTTCTTCGTAATGCTTATTGTGATTAGGAAGTCGATCAAACAATCGCTTGGTAAGCGCAGCGGGACATACTGGGTCAGCTTTTCCTTGGGTGCATAACAGAGCTATGCTTTCCGGAATATCTTTAATGTTTTCATTCACCAAGTCTGCAAAATCAAGCAGAGATGTTCCCCAGCCAAGCGACACTCGATTGTGCCATAGCTTGCTCCTCGTGATACATTCATCTTCGACGGGAAGTTCAACCCGCGGGCTTTCATCAGCTGCACTTGAGGCGAAATTCTCAGGCTTAACGTGAGTTGAAAAAGTAAGCGCTGGCACTATAGGTGAAAGTAGTCGAGCAGCCCTCAGAAAAGCCGGGTGCCTTCCCCTACTCGGATCAACCAGCGGCGATGACAGCCAGGCGAAATCCGGAATCGGCAAGCTACCTTGACCGGCAAGCACGAGATGTCTGGCTGCCAGCAGACCACCCATGGAGTGACCCATTACGCCATAGGGAAGATCAGAGCTATTATTGACATCCTCAAGCGCGCTTTGAATCACAGCGTCAAGAAGATGGACATCTCCACAGTGACCTCTGACTCCTGGACTGTGCCCGTGACCTGGTAGCTCCGTAATAATACATCGCACCCCGCGATCCACAAAGGGATGCAATATATCGAGGTAACGCTCTGCGTAGTCTCCCTGGCCATGGTAGAAAATGGCTACAGCTGACACGTCCACGCCCTCTGCTGGGTGGATAATGAGACGATGTAGTAGATGACCCTCTATTTCTGTGCGCAGAAACTCTTCCCTCATTCTTTCAAGGTGGTTGCCAACTCTTTAAAAAGCGCAGCATCTTTATCACGGTTCACAGCGCTCAGGCTGTGCTGCATTTCAGTCACATAACGCAAAAGTATAAAACCAAGATCGCCACCATCAGTCACTGCACATCTGGCACGCTCAGATATTTCAGGATGGAGACGCAGTAGTGCGTCGGCATCGAATTTCCTGCCACCATGAAAACAATCAATCAGGTGCGTCGTTCCTCCAATATCGATACGTGCAAGGAAATGCCCTGGGTAGTTACAGCCGTCAACCTGACAACCAAGGCGGCGCCCGAGTAGCATGAAAAGACACGCAAGACTTGTAGGGTTACCAGTGCGTGAATCAATGACCTGACATAAGTCATAGTTCTTAAGAGCATCTGCCTGCTTGGTGTCTCCCTTGTAGCGGCCGCTTTTAAAGAGCCAGCGCCGTAGATCATTAGCACTGGGATCAACAAGATCTTGTTCTATCTCTTCAGCGAGCATGTCTAAGCTATCAGAGAGCGAAGGCCGCAAGGTAACCCCATCATGCATGAAATCACATATTTGCCTGAGGAAATTTTCAAAGCTCTCCCAATCGTCACCTAGCGCTTCAGAGCCACCCGTGGGGACCAACCACTCGTTTCGCAGTGTCTCCCTCCTGCCGGGCTGAAGTAGGCGCGAAAGGCGCTTTTTCCCCTCAGTATTGATATTGATACCGAGGGCCGCCAGGTCGTGGCTAATATCCCCTTTTAATTCAGAAATACGTTCCTTTACGATGGGACGAACTGCGGGATCCTCATCATCCAGCAACCTAATTAAGTAGGGCAAATCATCAAACACATCATCCCCTGCATTCTTTGACTGATCTTCCACATTGGCCATGTCTTATAATAACCTGTATTGACTTTATTAACCAACCTTAATCGACGCCAAAAAAGCCCCCGCAGAAAAAATCCTGCGAGAGCTTTTCCCAACCCTGAACTAGACAAAATATTTATTCCCCGAGGGGGAGGTTGGCCCC
>DBBL01000060.1:8209-9917 GCA_002292185.1 Akkermansiaceae bacterium UBA985
GCTCTGGCTCCGCCTTAGGTTTCACCTCAAATCTAAAGCCGTTTTCCATATCTTTGAAAAAATTAATATTATCGATCCTGCCACGAACATCATCAGGCACAGCAGCCTTGTCCTTTGGTGTCTCATAGGGCCCATCAAAAAGCACTTTGCCCGATTTATCTTTGACCATTACTTCATGATGTCCGTCTGTCACCTTGATCGTAACTGAGCCCTCATCGTCCATTACCGTCATCGATGACTGAGCATTGAAGTTGAACATCTTCTGGGGCTTGCCGGGCACAGGCGCTGGCCTTGCTAGCTTTTGCAATTCTTCAAACTGATCCGGGGTCAGGAACTTTTTCATATCGAGATGAACCTCCCCTTCTTTTTCCAACTGCTTACCCAGCTCATCGAGGCGGCGTTTCATCATTTCCCTCATGCGATCATGTTCACCCTTCGGCAAATCACCCATACCTCGCCAGAGCGGATTATTTTCTTGGTCAGCGCCGAGTTGATTGGCCTGCCCTAAGGCGATTTTACGCTCAGCCAAAACAGCCTGTTTGCGCTTCAAAACGCCTTCCTGTATAAAGGCAACCTCAACCTCATCCGCTGGTTTTTTTGACCGCACCGCATCTCGAAGGGCTTCAAAACCCCCTATCTTCTGCCCATCAAATTCTACCAGCACATCATGTTTCTTAATGCCGATTTTATCCGCCGGTGCTCCTTCTATGACATGGTGAATCGTGAGGCCTACGCCCTGCTCCAGGCCAAGGTGCTTGGCAAGGGTCTCAGACACAGGAGCCCCACCGAGACCAATACAAGCAACACTCAATGCTGCTTGCTTGTCTGGCATGCCCACAGCGGCAGGGTCTATAAGATCTGCAGGAACATCATGATGACGCTTGTCATTACCGCCCGCCTCAGTATCGGGCTTTTCAATAGCCATGGCGGGCAAAACAAAGGTAATAGATACAAGCCCCGCAAGGGCTTTTACTTTACAAATAATATGTTGATCCATGCTCATTATTCTAGGGTGATTTACTGTTCTCTTGTCTTTTTGATTTATATTTCACACATCAAAACGTGCATGAAATGAAAATAATAGCTGATTGTTCTGCTCACTTAAGTAGACGTTAAAGACCGTCATTCTTGTCTGAATAAATTAGTATACTTTGATTGGAATGAGATAGCCGTCTTTTCTGGGTCGACTCAGAATAACGTCCCTGCCGTCCCTGCTTTTAACCTTCACCTGATCCAAATATTCTACCTCGACGAAGCGGAAAGGATTTTTAGCATCGTCATAAATAATTGTCTCTTTGCTATTGATCACCTTACTCGTCAACACCTCAGCCATAGGAGACATACTTGCGGCATTACCCGAAGCAATGGAAGGAGCTGATATACCACGTATATTAGAAGACTGATTGCTAAAATCGGGAGATTTGAAATCAGAAGCGTTGAAATCTGGAGGAGTATTCTGAGCTAGCGTCTTTGTCCCCTTCGTTGCAATGTCAGGTATCACCAGAGCGGTCACGGCCGCAATTAAAGCAACTGCAGCTGCAGCACTAAGAAAACCAACACCGAATAATTTCGACTTCGTTTTTTTACGGGGGTCGCTGTCACGAAAGCCTATGATGTTTTCATCTGCGAACTCCGCTTCTTGCCATTGGTCCATAGCTTGAGCCATTCGATCCAGCATATTAGCAGGCATCGATACCGGCGCCATTTC
>DBBL01000060.1:9938-20656 GCA_002292185.1 Akkermansiaceae bacterium UBA985
CACACTGGTGAGCATGGACTCCTCTAATCGTGAGTGAAGCTCACAACATACTGAGGCAGGCACTAATTCACACAGCTGCTCTTCGAGCTCAAGGAGCTCTTGTGGTAGTTCATGGTCTGAATGGTTTGGCATGATGTTACTAAAATATATCGTTTGATCTAGGTTTGAGAAAATGTGGCTGATGCTCTTAAAGATCGTCCTTTGCTCGTGTCGTCTCAAGGGCTTTTCTGAGTCGCTCGAGTCCATAGCGGTAACGCGATGCAACGGTATTGAGAGACACGCCGAGTATTTCTCCTACTTCAGCGAATGTATGATTTCCCCATACTTTCATTATAATCACTTCTGAGAATTTTGCAGGTAGTTTTTTTAGTTCAAGCTCCAGCAAGGACCTTGTTTCCTGGTTTGATACCCCACTGTGAAACCACGGATCAGCGAGACCTCCTGTTTCTGTTTCGCGGTCTGCTTCGGACTTTTTTTCACGCTTTACTCGACGATCATTTTTACGGCCGAGATCTATAGATAGCCTACGAATGGTTGTGTAAAGAAAAGGCCTCCAAGATTCCTGCCCACCTAAAAAAGAACCCTCTTCCACCTTACGTGCCAACTTAACCAAAGCGTCTTGGAGGACATCCTCCGCATCTTCAGAAGTGCGTGTTTGCTGGCGGGCAAATAGTAGCATCCGGGCACCGTTTTCAATCAGCCATTGCCCCCAGTCAGGGGCCCCGCCAGTGGGTGACACGGGCGCATGTTGAGATTGCGCACCATCCTTCTGGCTAGCCTCGGAGCCTTGTGTCGCCCCTGCGCTAGCAAATAGATGATGCGTAAGATTTGTTTGTGTGCTGTTCACAGATTTGTCCTTTTCATTCCCCATAACGATACTCCCAGCAACTATTGTTTAATAAATACGAAAAAAAATCAGGGCTCACGCTCACCATCATAACGCATTACCTGCAAGCATGGCATCTAAATATTTACCCGTCGGCGACTCCGAAGAGGCTATTTCAGCTGGATTTCCTGCAGCAACAACCTGGCCACCATGCCTGCCACCCCCTGGGCCAAGGTCAATCACCCAGTCCGAAACCGATATAACATCAAGGTTATGCTCAACCACCACAAGCGAATTGCCGTTATCCCGAAGCCGGAAAAGAACATCCAATAAAACTTGCACGTCATTGTAATGCAGACCGGTTGTCGGCTCGTCCAATAAATACAAACAATGCCCCGTATTCGGTCGAGATAGCTCATGCGCTAATTTGACACGTTGAGCCTCACCGCCGGACAAGGTGTTTGCTGACTGTCCTAGCTGGATGTAACCCAGACCCACATCACACAGTGAATTCAGAATACGCGCCAGCTTAGGCACATTTTGAAAAAAGCGCGCTGCGTCCTCAGCTGTCATCTCCAGCACCTCTGCGATGTTACAGCCCTTGTAGGAAACTTCTAAAGTCTCCCTATTATATCTGCTTCCAGCACATGAATCACAAGTAATGTATACGTCGTTGAGGAAATGCATATCCAGCCGAATAGCTCCATCTCCCTGACACTTTTCACAGCGCCCACCTTGCATATTAAAACTAAAGCGCCCTACTCCATACCCACGTTGCCTGGACAAAGGTAATTTAGCAAAAAGTGCGCGGATTAAATCTAACGCTCCGGTGTAAGTAGCAGGATTAGAACGCGGACTTCTGCCCAGTGGCTTTTGGTCCACTACAATGACTTTATCCAAATGCTCAATGCCATCAATGCCATCATGAGCCCCAGGTTTGGCCGAGGCATGATTAAAATGACGGGCCAATACACGCCGTAAAATACGGTCAACCAAGGTTGATTTACCACTGCCGCTGGGGCCGGTTATGGCAACCAGCATACCCAGAGGGATAGCGACATCAATACCCTGCAGGTTATTTTCACGAGCATTCTTGATGACAAGCTCACCAATTTTCTCGGCTGCCTTCTTGGTGATCTCTCTCTTCGATTCGCCCGAGAGCCATTTCCCTGTGATCGAATCTTGATGACCGATCACTTGCGTGGGGGTGCCCGCAGCCAGTAATTTGCCGCCATGAATACCGGCCCCAGGGCCAATATCGATCAGCCAATCCGCTGAGCGTATCATCTCTTCGTCATGTTCGACGATCACTACTGTGTTTCCAATATCACGCAAACGTTCCAAAGCGGCAATCAACCTCGCATTATCCGCACTATGAAGCCCAATGCTCGGTTCATCCAAGACATAGATCACGCCTGACAAACCGGCGCCAATTTGTGTAGCCAAACGAATGCGTTGAGCCTCTCCACCGGAGAGAGTATTGCTGGCTCGATCTAAGCTTAAATACGCTAAGCCGACATCATCGAGGAAACGAAGCCGACGGGTGGTGTCATCAACAACCCCAGCCAGAGCGTCGCCACGATCTTTAGGCAGAGAAAGCTTAGTGAGCCATGCCAATGCAGCTTCCACAGACAAAGCACAGAATTCATCGATACTGTATAGGGCACCATCTTGACCCTCAAGTTTGACGGCGAGAATTTCAGGTTTAAGCCGCCGCCCCTGACAACGGGCACATGGGTTTGCCATCATCAGCCGGCTCATACTACGGCGCACCGCATTGCTTTTACTCTCACGCGAGAACCTCTCCACGTTCGCACACAAGCCCTCAAAGCCAGCAACCTTGTCACCATGAAAAAGCACATCCTTGAAGCTTTCAGGAAGGTTTTCAAAAGCGGGGCTAAGATCAACCTGCATTGCCGCAGCGAGCTTGCCTACCAGCCTATCCTGCAAAGTCTTTTTACGTTTATTACTTTTCCACATCACAATAGCACCATCAGCTACTGATTTTGTCGGGTCCGGAACAAGAAGGTTGGGGTCGCATGACATCTCAGTGCCTAGACCATGACAAGCCCGACAGGCACCATGGCTTGAATTAAAAGAGAAATGCTTAGGTGTTAGAGCAGGCAATACAAAACCTGTTACTGGGTTACGGTAGCTCGTCGAGTAAGAGACTTCGGAGAAATCATCCTCATCAGGTTTCTTAACGAGACAACTCACCTGACTACCGCAGATACGCAGGGATGTCTCTATGGAGTCAGCCAATCTACTTTCGACCCCTTTCCTGATCACTAAACGGTCGACGACCACCTCAACATTCTTGAGCTTCTGAGGCCAAGCCGAGGCCGCTTCATCGAGTTCATAGAGATCATCATTCACACGAAGGCGAACAAATCCCTGCCTTTGTAAATTCTCAATCAGACTGGCAACATCCGCAGCTTCCTCAAGTGGTATCGGGGCAAGAATGACTATTTTGGTGCTCTCATCAGACGCCGCCAAACATTCGATAATGTCTTGGGCCGTCATTTTCACCAACCTCTCCCCAGTGCTTGGGTCATGAGGAATGCCCACACTAGCATAGAGTATGCGCAGATAGTCGTAAATCTCAGTGGCGGTAGCAATGGTCGAACGAGGATTCACCCCACCACTGCGCTGTTCAATGGCTATCGCTGGACTCAGCCCCTCAATGGAATCTACGTCAGGCTTATCGAGCTGATGGAGAAATTGGCGGGCATAGGCACTCAGGCTTTCCACATAACGCCTCTGGCCCTCCGCATAGAGGGTATGGAAGGCAAGCGATGACTTACCGCTACCGCTGGGGCCCGTGATCACCACCAACTTACCACGCGGTATTTCAACGTCGATATTACGCAAGTTGTGTTGCCTGGCTCCTTTGATCACAATTGTGTTCACGCCGCTACTTAGCGCACCAAGCGGGAGAAATCCATCGTACATTGAGATTACTTGTATTTTAGTCCTTTCCCGTATTACCATCCGGCATCGTTCAGAGTGTCTCCACTCTTTGTTTTTTGACATGCCGTATTATTTCACCATGAAACTACTACGTTCACTGCCTTGCATAGCAGCGGTTGGTATTGCAGTGCTCAGCTCTTCATGTATCCGCGGGCTCCGTGTAGAAATGCGCCAGCCTGTAGATCGACTTGCCGCTGTTGGCACTACTAAATTTGAGACAGTAGCCGCCGATACAGTGAACACTCCATGGACCAGCGGCAACCATGTTGAGATACTCGTGAATGGAGATAAAATCTTCCCCGCGATGCTCAACGACATCAAGTCAGCGAAAAAGAGCATCAGCTTCGAGACTTATCTATTCATTGAAGGCAAGATGGCTAGCCAGTTTGTCAGTGCCTTTTGTGAGCGCGCCCGTGCTGGCGTGAAGGTTCATGTCATTCTTGATTCCGTGGGCGGCATGAGCATGGGAGATGCCAACTACGAGCGCATGATCAAGGCTGGGGTCGATGTGAAACTCTACCATCCACTCAACCTCAGAAACCTGCTTCGTTTCAATGTCCGCGACCATCGCAAGATCATGGTCATTGACGGCAAAACCGGCTACTCAGGCGGATGCGGTGTTGCTGACTTCTGGATGGGGAATGCTCAGAGCCCAGAGCACTGGCGAGAAACCCACTACCGCTTAACCGGCCCCGTCGTCGCCCAGCTGCAAGAAAACTTCAACGAGAACTGGGTTAAGTGCGGGGGCAAGCCTCTATCAGGAATTGCCTACTACCCGCGTTTACAGCGCACAGGCAAGGTGAAGGCACAGGCATACACCGCTTCCCCGATTGATAAGAACTACGCCATTCCTCACATCTACCGCCAAGCCATGGCCTCTGCACGTAAAAGTATTGTCATCAAAAACTCCTACATCTTTTTAGATAGGCCTATGATGAAAGCAGTCATCGATGCTCGCAAACGCGGTGTTCATGTGGAAATGATCTTCGCGTGGGAGCACACCGATGCTTGGCCCATAAGACATCTTTCCATTTACCAGTATCACAAACTGCTCAAGGCCGGAGTTCACATCTATGAGTATCGCCCATCGATGATTCATTGCAAAGTCATGGTCATCGACGAACTTTTCTCGATCATTGGATCTGCCAATATTGACCCGCGCTCTCTCTACATTAATGACGAATCAAACGTAAACATCCTCGATGAAGGGTTTGCCAAGCAACAGCTCAATATCATCGCTAACGATAAGCTCGACTCTCAACGCGTCCTAAAGCCGCCGTTTTTCTGGAACCCCGTCACTATTCCCTCCCGAGCTGCGGTAACCGTGATTGCCCCCCAGCTTTAGCCAAATTTTTCAGTTAATCCCTTAGTCAAACCCTTGGGGCATAAGCATTGACGGGACTTCTTGACAAAGTCTACCGCGCCACTATTCTCCCCCCGCCTACCCCACCAGGTAGGTTTCATTATTATGTGAATCGGTCTATATCCTTTTTATATTCCTCCAGCATAAATAACTACGAATCAATTCCTTATGAATACCATCCGTACATTCCAAACAGGCTCCGGCACCGAAGGCAAATATCACTCACTTCCAGCACTCGAAGAAGCTGGCCTTGGAAAAATCTCCCGCCTCCCTATTTCAATCCGCATTGTTCTCGAATCTTTGCTTAGAAATTGTGACGGTCGTAAAGTACAAGAACAGGACGTTCAGAATCTTGCTGGCTGGAACGCCGCAAATCCCGGCACTTACGAAGTTCCTTTTACCGTTGCTCGTGTTGTTCTTCAGGATTTCACCGGTGTTCCACTCGTCGTTGATCTGGCAGCCATGCGTAATGCGGCGGCAGAAGCAGGAGCTGACGCATCCGTCGTCGAGCCGCTCGTGCCCGTTGACCTCGTGATCGATCACTCCGTGCAGGTTGACTTTGCCGGATCACAGCAAGCCTTAGAACGCAATCTCCAGATCGAATTTATCCGCAACAAGGAGCGTTACCAGTTTCTCAAGTGGGGCCAACAAGCTTTTGAAACATTCGGAGTAGTGCCTCCCGGAATCGGCATCGTTCACCAGGTCAACTTAGAATACCTCGCCAAAGGCGTGCTTGAAAAAGAAGGCACCTACTATCCAGATACCCTCGTCGGCACAGACTCTCACACCACCATGATCAATGGCCTTGGAGTCGTTGGCTGGGGTGTTGGTGGTATTGAGGCTGAAGCCGGCATGCTCGGCCAGCCCGTCACCTTCCTCGTTCCAGAGGTTGTTGGTGTTCATCTCTCAGGCGAACTTGCCGAGGGCGTCACCGCTACAGATTTGACACTTAGTATTACTCAGCTACTTCGTGAACACGGTGTTGTTGGGAAATTCGTCGAGTTCTACGGCCCAGGTGCCAAGTCACTAAGCCTGCCCGATCGCGCTACCGTTGCCAACATGGCTCCCGAATATGGCGCCACCATGGGCTTCTTCCCCATTGATGGAGAAACGATCGCCTACCTTCGTGGCACGGGTCGCTCTGAAGAAACCTGCTCCACCGTGGAGAACTACTTCAAAGCACAGGAAATGTTCGGCATCCCTGAACAAGGTGATATTGACTACTCCGTCTCTCTCGACTTTGACATGGCAAGTGTCGTTCCCGCTGTCTCCGGACCTAAGCGCCCACAAGACCGCATCGACGTCACCAAGCTCGGCAATAAATTCAATGAGCTATTCACCGCTCCTGTCGCCGATGGCGGTTATGCGCGTAATGCTGATACACGCAACGTCGCTATTGACCTCGAGCTTCACGCCCCTGCTGGGTTCTCAGCAACAGGCGCTGAGCTTCTCGAGGAGGCCGGCACGGCTGTTGAGGCGAGAGCCTCCCACGACAAGCTACAGCTCAAGCACGGCAGCGTTCTCATTGCGGCTATCACCTCATGCACAAACACCAGTAACCCAAGTGTAATGCTCGCTGCTGGCCTAGTGGCCAAAAAAGCCAACGCACTAGGCCTTGGTGTCGCTCACTATGTAAAAACTTCACTCGGACCCGGTTCCCGGGTTGTCACCGATTATCTTAACGCCACCAAGCTCCAGACGGAACTCGATCAGCTCGGCTTCCAGACCGTCGGTTACGGCTGCACCACCTGCATTGGTAACTCCGGTCCCCTCGCACCAGAAATTGAAGATGCCATCAAGGAAGGTGACCTCATCGCCGCCTCCGTACTCTCTGGAAACAGAAACTTCGAAGCCCGTGTGCATGGCTCGGTCCGTGCCAGTTTTCTGATGTCACCTCCTCTGGTAGTCGCTTACGCCATTGCTGGGCGTGTTGACCTCGATCTTGCTAACGATCCGATCGGCTCCGATAGAGATGGCAACCTTGTTTACCTCAAGGACATCTGGCCAAGCACGGCCGAGCTCAAGGAAGTGATTGATGCAGCACTTGTCCCCGAGGTGTTCAACAAGCTCTACAGCAATCTTGATAGTGCTAACCAGAACTGGGTCGATATTGAGACCTCCACTGGCCCCACCTTCGCATGGGATGACGATTCCACTTACATCCAGAACCCGCCGTTTTTCGACGGTTTCTCGCGCACTCCAGCCACTGAGGCCAAGGATGTAGTCAACGCTCGTGCCCTCGGTATTTTTGCCGATTCGGTGACCACTGATCACATCTCACCCGCAGGAGCTATTGTTCCCACCTCACCCGCAGGCCAGTATCTACTCGCCAATGGCGTGGAGAAAGCCAAGTTCAACTCCTTTGGCTCACGCCGGGGCAATGACCGTGTTATGACTCGTGGCACCTTTGCCAACGTCCGCATTAAAAACCTCATGTGTGGTGCCACCGAAGGCGGCTACACCCAGTATTTCGGACCATCCGATGTTCCCGCTCCTGATCAGGAGATTGCCTCCAAAGACGGCGGCAAGCCCTGCTTCATCTACGATGCTGCCGAAGCCTACAAAGCTGACGGCACCAACCTCATCGTCATTGGAGGTGAAGACTACGGCATGGGATCATCCCGTGACTGGGCTGCTAAGGGCACACGCCTATTGGGAGTCTCTGCAGTCGTCACTAAGTCCTTTGAGCGTATTCACCGCTCTAACCTCATCGGCATGGGTGTCTTGCCTCTGAACTTCAAGGACAAGACAGACTATGACAAACTAGCAGGCTTAGCTGGCGCAAGCTTCTCCATCACAGGCCTCTCAGGAGCGCTCACCCCGATGCAGGACGCGACACTCACCGTCACCCAAACAGACGGGTCAAGTTTTGACATTCCACTCGTGGTCCGCATCGATACTCCTGCAGAAGTTGATTACTACCTCTCCGGTGGCATTCTTCCTTTTGTCTTGAATCAAATTCTAGACGCGGCAGAGGCTTAGCGCTAACAATCACTTTTTCTAACACGGCTCCCCTGTCCTTTGTGACTGCGGGAGCCGTTTTTGTTGGCTCGTTTTTGTTCGCTGACACTTAGCTCAAGCCAACCGCACCCCAGCCGCTTCCGGGCCTTAACCCTTGGCATTACCGGCAGCACTGTTTAGTATCACTTTATTCATGAAATATCTCATCACTGGTGCTAACGGCTACATTGGCCTGCGCGTACTCTCAGCGCTCAGTGAGACAGACCATGAGGTCGTTGCTGTCGTGCGTAATAAAGACCGCTTACCAGCAGAACTCTGCAACCTCTTTGGCTCGCGACTCCGCATCATCGAATTAGACTTCCTCGTCTCGCCCGAAGATCAAGCTACCTGCCCTGATGATATTGATATTGCCTACTACCTCATCCACTCAATGGGAGCCGGTGAAGGCTTCAGCGATAAAGAACGCCAATGTGCTGAACACTTTAAGGAGTGGATCAAGCCGAGCCACTGCCAACAGATCATTTACCTCTCAGGACTGATTCCAGAAATGCCAGAAGGCAGCAAGCTCTCCGCGCACCTCGCCTCACGCAACCAGGTCTTTGAAATACTTCAATCATCTGGGGTTCCACTCACCACCCTACGTGCTTCGATCATTGTCGGTTCTGGCTCCGCCTCCTTTGAGATCATCCGAGACCTCGCTGAGAAACTACCTTTTATGATCACACCGAAGTGGGCAAGAACCCTATGCCAGCCCATCTCAATTCGCAACGTCATCGACTACCTACTAGGCGTCAGCGAACACCCTGAATGCCGAGGCAAATCCTACGACATCGGCGGCCCAGAACAACTCACCTACCGAGATATGTTGCTCGGCTACGCAAAGACCCGCGGCCTCACACGCTTCATCATACCCGTGCCCTTCTTTACGCCACAACTTTCATCCTACTGGCTCTGCTTGGTCACCGCTACCAACTTCCAGCTCGCCAAGGCGCTCGTCGGCAGCCTGCACATGGAGACCATTTGCCGTGAAAAATCAATTCGTGAAATTATTCCTCTGGAGCTCATCAGCTACCATGATGCGATCAAGCGTGCACTCTCCCTTATTGCTCAGAACCGAGTGCCCTCCACCTGGTATGGCGCGCTCTCATCGGGTGAGCTGTCACCGCAACAAATCAAAAACATCCGCATTCCTGAACATGGCATCGTCAGTGACGCACAAAGCACCTCACTAAGTGCTCCACGTGACCAAGTCATCGATGCCATCTGGGCACTAGGAGGCAGTAATGGCTGGCCCAGCATGCTGTGGGCGTGGAAGCTGCGTGGGTTCGTTGATAAAATCATTGGTGGTATCGGAATGCGGCGCGGACACGATAACCCGGGTGAGATCAAACCCGGTGACGCTCTTGACTTCTGGCGTGTCATCGTCGCCGATCGTGATACTGGCCGACTTGCACTCTATGCAGAGATGAAGGTGCCCGGTGAAGCCTGGCTTGAATTCAGAGTCATCGATGGACAGCTTCATCAAACCGCTACCTTCCGACCTAAAGGTCTGTTAGGTCGGCTTTATTGGTATGTCTGCCTGCCTTTTCATCTTATTCTTTTTCCTCGTATGGCACGCTCCCTCGCCAACGGTTGGCCCCAGCGTCACCAGCGCGAACTGCTCAATGACTGAGACAGTCGTGACTTGCCTTCATGCGTTAAACGATTAATATCACCTCTATGGATAAACCTGAATCATGTGACAACAAACCCTTGATGCAAGAAGTTGAGCCGGGAACCTATTTCTGGTGCTCTTGCGGAAAATCAGCAAGCCAGCCATTTTGTGATGGCGCCCACAAAGGCACTGGATTTTCTCCTGTCAAAGAAGTTGTGCTCGAGAAAAAGAAAATCTTCTGGTGCATGTGCAAGGACACTAAAAATGCCCCGCATTGCGACGGCTCACACAAATAGTCAAAGCAGGTATCGGGCCCAGTATCTGGCCCTAATTATCAGGACCGAATATCAGCGAAAACTCACGCCAACACCGGGGTCTCCTTACCTACACCCAGTCCGGCAACTCTAGCTCAAAGTCAGGCATTCTTACCCTGACCTTACTGCCAGCCGAGGTTGTTCCAAAAAAAGCGCCGCTAACACCTGCATTAACGGCCGTGACATGATAGCTATTGTAAGAAAAGTCTTCACCAGGCTCTAGCACTGGGGTTTGGCCGACAACGCCATCACCCTCTACAACAGTGACCTCACCACCCTCCTCTCGGATCACCCATTTCCTACCGAGGATCCTGACCCGCTCAGTCGATTCATTGAGAATCGTAATGAAGTAGACAAATGGGTGCGGCTTGTCGTCGGGAGCATCCAGTGTGGGCATGTAGATGACATCATCAACACGGACGCTAAGCCCTTCAAGCTGGTCGTAATTTCCTTCGTGTTTCTCTGCCACGAACTAACTCTAGAAAATACAAATCAATGAGGCAAGCTGAGAGCACAGTGATTTTACCTCCTGGACAGCAAGCCACATTCAGCAGTCGCCATTGATGAAGTGACCGCTAACCCAAGCGTTTCAGCTTACGCTTCACACTGAGCTTGGAAGCCGGACTAATG